>NZ_KV835849.1:0-148997 GCF_001838135.1 Neisseria sp. HMSC078H04 | reverse complement strand
AAACAAAAGCCCCGAAAATCGGGGCTTGGCATGGTTGCAGTCAGATGGTTGCAGGCCGTCTGAATTATGTCGTGCGCTTTAATGAAGCTTGTAAACTATTCATAAAACCGTTAACAGCTTTCTCGGCAACTGCCTGGTCTCTCTGCGCCAAAATTTGGTTAAGCTTTTCCGGGTCGATATTAACCTGCGTATTGCCGATTTGTTGCAACCGCTGGGCGGCATTACTGTTACCATACGAACCTTGGTTGCGGACTTGCTCTTGCGCGGCAGATTCGGCGCGCTTGCTGCGCTGCCTGTTGTAAATCTGTTGCTGCAAATCGATTTGACGCTGATATTCGCGCGCAACGTCGGTTTGTTTGAGGCGGTTGGCATTGTCGAGTTTTTGTTGCAGCTCACGGATTTTTCTTTCTTGCTGCAAAGAATAAACCGCTTCCGTATTACCATTAAGCTCGGCAAGCTCGGCCTCAAGCGCGCGGGTTGCATCATGTGCTTCTTGACGCAGGGCATTCAGCCGGCGTTGGGCATCGGATATCGCATTGCGGAATTTTGTCAGCTCAGTATTCCCCAATTTATCGGCAGCACGAGAGGCCGCGCTGGCCGCATCGTTCAAGATATCCTGTGTCACTGCGCCTTGAGCAGAAGCATTGGTCAGCCTTTGCATCGCGGTATTCGCGTTGTAAATCTGTTGCGTGTACTCTTTCATCTGAGCAGCGCGGAATGTGGCCTCCATGCCCAACTTAATCCCGGAAAACTGTCGGTTCATCAAATCCAGCTGCTCATTATTGAGCTTATAAAATCCAGCAGTTTGCGTCAGACGGTAGCCGTAATCACTAAACGATTTAGACGCATTTACCGCCGCTTTGGCTGCATTGTCTGCCTCCGCTGCCGCCTCTTTGTTGGCTGTCGCCACTTTTCTGACCGATTGGGCATGGTTTTCCGCCGCTTGCGAGCCTTTTTCATGCGCGGCTTTCGCGGCTTCGCCTGTTTTAGCGGCAGTATCGTTTAGCCCTTGATAAGCGGCTTTTGCTTTTTCCGCACCACCCGTCGCCGCGTCGCCCAACCGGGCAAGCTGCTCCTGCGTCAACAGTGCCGCGTCGCCGCTGGCTTTGAGCTGGTGTTGAAACTCGGCAAATTCCTCCTTGCTTTTAAGTTTGCCCATCATGGCCTCAAAGGCTGCCTGTATCAGCTTGGCATCTTTTTGACCGGCGGCCGCCGCTTCTGTCGAGGCTGTCTGAAAATCAGCGAATGCCTGCCGCGCGTCGCTGCTGATACCCGTCATCACGGCCTTGCTGTCCACGCCGATTTTGGCGAAGGCGTCGGCAACCTTGTCCGTCGACTCCCTTGCCGTATCTCCGATTTTCTTAATTTCCTCGGCCGTCAGCCCGGATTGTTTGCCTACCTTTTCCAATTCGGCCAAAAGAGCATCGGTTGATTCTTTACTGTCCATCTGCTTGAGCGCGGCCTGAAACACCCGGCCCATCTGCTCGGCATCATTACCAAACTGAGAGGCAACACGCGAAAAATTGGCAATACCTTCCGCCGCCTTTTTGCTCATGCCGGTGGTTACCTCTTCCGCCGTCAAACCCAAAGCCTCAAGGGCTTTTTGTGCTGCGGCAAGCTCGCCTGTATCTGCGCTGATTTTGACGTTTTTCTTATCAAGTTCGGCTTTCAGTTCGGCGGTTTTGGTACGCACGTTTTCCAGCTTGATTGCAAGTTCTCTGTAAAAGTCGCTGGTTTTGCGACCGTCGGCACGCAAGGCGGCCATACTGTGTTCCAACGCTGACAACTCTGTTGCAGACGCACGATATTCGGCTTGTAGGGCCTTGACGGCGGCTGCCTCTTCTTCAGCAGCTTTTTTCTTGGCGACAGCGGCTTTTTCGGCAGCTTCCTGGGCTTTTTTATCCGCTATCTCCAACTCGCGCTTAATTTGGGCTTCGGTTTTGAAAAACTCGTGATACTTGTCGAGACCACCGGTGGTAAACAGACTATCCAAAATGGCAGGAATACGGGCGAGGTTATCGCCGAAAATTTTTGCTAAATCCGTATTTTCGCGTAGCCAGCCGCCCACACCACGGCCAACCTCAAAAGCAGCAAACAATAATCCGGCATTGGACGCCGCCGTCTTGAGATTTTGAGCCAATGCTCCCGCAGCCGCCGCGCCATTACCGAAACCGTTACCGGCAGCAGCGGATTTGAGCGCAATGCCCAGCTCTCGTGCAGCGACAGTGGTAGACAGGATGGATGCTTTGGTTGCTTCAATTCCGACACGCTGGGTCGCAAATGATGCCGATACCGCACCACCAGTCAGGCGAACAGCCGCCTCATAAGCCTTGACGGCAACTGCGCCTGCTGCGAACAGTGCGGCAAGTTGCGTCAAGGCCGGGAACTCTTCGGTAATCGCTCCGATTGCACTTGCCACACTGCCGGCCGTACTCGCCAATAGAGACACTAAAGGCAGCAACTTTTCGCCGACCTCGATGGCAACATTGATGATTTCCTGCTTGGCTTTGGCAATCTGCGCCTCGCTGGTAGACATGGCGTTTGCCACCTCTTTTTGCATCGCGCCAACGACTTGTCCCTTGTCGGCGACCAAGCCCAAAGCCTTTTCATATTCGCCCAACGAGCCGACCAAAAGCGCGATGTCGTCGCTATATTCCGTACCGAAGAGTTGCGAGAGCGTCAGGGCGCGGCTTTGTTTATCCAAGCCTTCGAGTTTGTGCAAGAAGTCCGTCAAAGCCTGCTGCGGATTGGCGGCGATATTGGCCGCCATCTCATCAGCAGACGTACCGATACCTTCCAAGGCCGCCTGAAAGTCTTTGCCCTGGCTTTGAGCGGTTTGCAGTTTTTGCAGCATGGCATTGATGGCGGTCGCAGCCACTTCGGGCGGTTTGCCCAATGCGATAAATGCGTCGGCAAGCGCGGCGGCTTCGTCGGCAACCAAGCCGAACTGTTTCGCCGTACCGCCGATACGCGCCATTGCGGCGACAATGTCTTTTTCTCGTGCGGCGGTATTGTTGCCCAAAACGTTGATGGCATCGCCGAGCTTTTCCACTTCGCCGATTGGGAGTTGGAACACGTTGGCAATCGTCGCGGCGGCATTGCCTGCCTCTTCCGCGCTCATCCCAAAGGCAACCGACATCTTGGACGCAATAGCGGTAAATTCCGACAATTTCTCAATCGGAATGCCGAGTTGTCCGCCCGCTGCGGCAAGCTCGGCCATTTCAGCGGCGGAAATGCCTAATTCCGCGCCCATTTTCTTCAGCTCGTCTGAAAGTTGGGCGTACTGCTCGTCCGTGCCTTCGGCGACTTTTTTCACGCCCGCCATCGCGGTTTCAAACTTCATCGCCTCGCGGGTGGCAAACGCCAAGCCGCCCGCACCACCGACCAAGCCCTGAATCTCCGAAGCAACTTCGGCAATAGACGGCTTCACGCCTTTCAGGCTGGCTTCAAGTTCGCGCACCTTGCCTTCCTGCAACTGCGCCGCCCGGGCTAATTCTTCATGTGAGAGTGTGCCGCTGTTTTTAAGCAATTCGTAGGCGTCTTTGGTCTTTTGGATTTCCTGCCGTGCCTTGTCGTCGGTATCGATGCCGAGCTGGATTTTGGCATCGGCGATCGCCTTTAGGGTTTGTGCTTCGGCGGTCAGGCGGTCGAGCTGCGCCGTTGCGGCGGCGGATTCGGACGACAGGCGCGCCTCTTCGGCGGCAAGGTTTTTGACGGACACCCCAGACACCGACATCGCATCGCGGGCGGCATACAGCTTGCCCGTTAGCTCGGTTTCACTTTTTGCCAGGCGTTCGGATTCGGCGCGAAGTTTCGCCAAATCGGCCTGCTGTTGCTGCGTACCGCCACCGCGCATGGATTTCTCCAACGTCGCGGTCAGCTCGTCCAGTGCACGCATTTCTTTAGCGGTATTGTCCAATTCCGCCGACAACGCCTTATATTCTGCAATTGCCGCCTGTTGCGCTTGTGCTTTGGCCAGCGTTGCGCCCAGCTCTTTCGCTTCGGTGGTCAGCTTGCCCGTATCGATGCCCGCCGCCTCGATGGACTGCGCCAGCGCGTCGATGTTTTCAACACCGGACACGCCCGCCTTAATCTCTAAACCTGCCTGAATATTCGCCATGATTTAATCTTAATCCTGTTTTAAAACCCGTTTAAAAAAGGCCGTCTGAAACCTGCCGCCGCTGCGCCTAGACGCAGAAGCCAGTTTCAGACGACCTTTGTTTATTACCGAATCTTTAGTTGTTGTACGACGTGAAGGAATAGGTCGATGTTTCGCCCGAAGCCAATACAGCCGTGCCTTTAAATTCGGCTTCGTTGAAGTCGTCGCCGAACCAGTCGATACTGCCGTCCGCCGCCAGTACGGCATGGGGGATGTGCAGAATGCCGGTCTCGCCGGTAACGCGGTTGCGGCCGTCAACATAGATTTCCAAGTCCAAGCGGGACAAGGTGGCTGCGGACACTTTATAGCCGCCGGAATCTCGGGTTTTGTAGTCGACGGTGACGTTTTCGCCGTCGTTGACGGTATCGGCGGCCGGCAGGATGGTAATCATGCCCAAGGTGGCATTAATATCCAAATGCTTGGCATCAACATTGCCGTTTGACTTGTTTTTGACTTTGACGGTAGCCGGGTCGATATTGCCGTGCGCCAGTTTGTACGCCATGCCTTTTTTGCCGATGGTTACGGTCTCGCCAGTAACGGTCTCCACCGTAGCCGCGATGACGGCGGCTTCGCCCATCAGGGCAAGCGCGAGGTTGTCTTTGTCGAAAGTATCGAGCTTCAGACCGATTTCGGTGGGCTTGACGGTTTTCAGGCTGTCGAGTGCGCTGCCGTAAGTGCCTTTTTGCTTGGATACGCGCTCTTTGGTTTCCACGCTGGTTTGCGTGGTCAGGGCGGTGGTATTGCCGATTTCGATAAAGCCCGAGCCTTTTTGATTGAGGTTGCGCACCTTGACGTCGCCCTCAAAGATTAAGCCGTGGTCGTTTTGTTTTGCCATGTGGCAGCTCCTTTAGTTTGCCGCCTGCACGGTGTCGCAGGCGAATGAAATGGGGTAAAAAGCAAAGCCGTCGTTGTATTCGATGGATGGCGAGGCGATGCGGCGGAAGGGGGTAACGGCATATTCGTCGCCCGCATCCCAGCCTGAAAACACCCGTTGGATTGCCGTCAGGGTCTCGCCAACCTCATACAGCGTGGATTTGCCGTTGGCGGTATAGCTTCGTGCGAGGACGAAGGTAAAGTGCAGCGTCGATTTGAGGTATTTGCCGTTTTTCGCTTCGTCGGCAAAGGTCGAGCCGCCGTAAACGACATAGACCGCGCCGTCCAGCGGGGCGGCTTTGCGTTTCGCCGCGCCTTGGGCGAGCAGCTCGGCAAGTTCGCCGATCTCCTTGACCGCCTTAATGCCTTTGACGGTTTTCAGACGGCCTAGGATTTCGGGATAGACCGCCAATAAGTTTTCATGCTGTTTTAAAGCCATATCAGACAATCAATCCTTCCAACCAATCGGACATTAAATCGTCAATGTCCTGATAATCTTGCGCAGACAAGCCCAAAAACGGACGCGCCGGCATGGTTTTCGTGCCTTCCTGCACATAAACCGAGTAGCCCATTACCGAGCCGGTAATCACGCTTTTTGCCGATGCCTCATGCGTAATGCTTGCCAAGAGGTTGCCGTGGTCCACCAAAATCCCGCCGCGTCCGTTTTTGGCTTGTGCCGTAGCGGGGGATACGTCCGCCCAGCGTTTGCCGTCGGGCGCAGTTTTGGTTTCGGCGATACGGCGGCGGGTCGAAGATTCGAGGATGCCGCCGATAGCGCGCAAAGGCTCTTCAAGGCTGCCGTTCAACCTACCCGACAGGCGGTTCAGGCTTTGGGCGATACGCGATAAGTCGTGTGATACCGTAATCCGCATCGCTTACTCCTTCAGCCATTCCCGCAAATCGGGTTCGGCATTGACATAAACGGCACACGTTGACGGTCTGCGGTCATCCGATACGCGGCTATCGTCCAGCATATTCGGATTTTTGACGACCATCTTCAGCCAGGCGATTGCCGACTGATAACGCTCCTCCACAATGCCTGTTACCGCATCGTCGTAGAGGTAGTAGCGGGCGATGTCGCAGACTTTGATTTTCAAAACCTGCGGCGCGGTGTCGTTGGTAAAAAACAGTTTCGCCGCCCGAAGGTAGCTTGCCGCTTCTTCTTCCGCATCGGCAATTGCCGCCGCCATCACCGCTTCGTCTAACGTTTCGTAGTTTTCATGGTTCGAGCGTTCTGCCATTTCCTGCTCGCCGAAGCGGGTAATCATGTCTTGGATGGTAATCATGCCGTCCTCCGTTTTCAGACGGCCTTTTTGTTGCCTTAAAGGCCGTCTGAAATCCGTTTAAGACATGGTCAGCGTTGCCAACAACTCGGGGCGCAGCGCAATCGGCAATGGATTGGACTGCATATGCAGGCTCCAGCCTTTGTCATGCTGCAATTTCTCGCGGCTGGCGTAATACGGCAGGGCGCGGGTGTTGACGGTCGCGGACATGTCGGCCGGCGCGAAATACTCTTTGTAGAGATTACGGCCGACCGGCAGCAGAATGGCTTTGTCCGCACCGATGTCAGCATCGCTGCCGAAGTGGTTGGCGTATTCGATAAAGCGGATGCCTTTGTGGATAAATTCGGTCGGATTGAGCGTATCGCCTTCGCGGTAGGCGCGTGCCTCGTCGTAGCGTTTGTACACTTCGAAGATGGACTTATGCTCTTTGAGCGCACTCAAAAACTCCATGCCGCAATAGACAACCCAGCCGCGCACTTGCGCACCGTTGAATTTTTGGCGTTGTTCGGACAAGAGCTTGTCCAATACCGCGCCGACTTTGGTCGTGTCTTTCGACAATTCGATGTCTTGTGTTTTGCGCTGCACTTTGAAATCGGTATTGATATCCAAAATCACGCTGCCGTCCGCATCCAAAATCTTGCCTTGTAACGCGCCGAGCATCAGGTGCTCACGGGTGTATTCAAGGTCGGATTTTCCGCCGGCCAGCTTTTCGTTGACCTTGTCCATGACGGTCGCGGCTTGGGTCGTGCCGAAAGAACGCAGGTTTTGTACGTCATCGGCACGGATGACGTCATGAATCGGCAGGTGTGGGATTTTGACGGTACGCACGGTGCGTTTCGGACTTTCGACCGCCTGGCCGGCCGTGCCGCGCTCTTTGCTGGCTACCAAGTGGACTTTGCCGTCTTGGAACTCAATGTCGGCGTAGGTGGTGGTCAAATATTCGGGTTCGAAAATACCCAGTTCGCGGATTTGGCTTGCGCCCGGGTCGATTTTGTTGACGGCGGTGGTCAAAGCCTGCACGCCAAATTTGCTGTTGTCAGATAAAGGCATATTTTTTTCCTTATTTCAAATAATTAAGCATCAGATGCACCGAATTTCGGCAGGTTTACGTAAACAATTCCATACGCGTCACCTTCTTTTTTCATAACCGCGTCGGACAGGAATGCAGTTTTAGCTTGGGTAAAAATATCCTTACACTCAATGATGCAATTGAGTGGCTGAACAATAACTTTCCCGTCAGCTTCATCTGTTAAAGCAACAAGTTTTTTATTACGTAGCGGATACGTCACAAAACTACCCGCTTTAGTACCGGCATCGGCAGCAACAGCCACACGTGTTAACGGCGTCGCTTCATATTTCAAAAAGTCGGAAATAACAGGGCCGAGGATTTCGGTTTTGGCTTTAGACATAAGAGCCTCCCAATAAGCCTTTGTGGCTGGCTACGGAGAACTTGCCCTCCGCCTCGCCGGTGTGTTCGGATTCGTCTTTGCCTGCGCCTTCACTCAACAGTGCGTGCGGCACGGCAGACTGGGGGGCTTTCGGCTTCAGATCGGCAATCATGGCTTCTGCCGCTTCGATGTCGGCAGACAAAAGCACGGTCATGGTAGCGTCGGACAAGCCTTCAAACTTGCCGTCTTCGCCTTCCTTAAAGCCGGCGGCGGACAATTTCGCCTTGACTTGGTTTTTCTTGGCAGCCGCTTCGGCTTCTTTCAGCTTTTTCTCGGCTTCGGCTTTTTCAGCCTTGAGCGTATCGACTTCCGCTTTCAGGTCGTCAAACGCTTTCTTTTCTTCGGGTGTCATAGATAACTCCAAAGGTTGTTTAAAAATATCCGGCAAGGGACTGCCGTCCGACAACACCACCGCCTCCGTCTCGCTGTCCACGCCGACGGCGGTAAACGATACTTCGCGTATCGCACAACGGCGCAGGATGACGGCCGGCCCGGTTACCTCGTTACCGTTAACGGACAATACTGCGCCCGCCGCCAGCTCCTCGTAGGATTCCGCCTGCGCGTAAACCGACATTTCCCAAGGGAAACCTTGGTCGGCTGCTTCGGCGATCTGCGTGCCAAACTCGTTGGACAACAGACTACCTTCCGCAATCAGGCCGTCCGCCGTTACCGACAGGCTGCACACGCCCGCCATCTTGACGGGTGAATGCTCCAATAGGACGGGGACGGACGCTTTGTGCGACAGCTGGGCCAAATCGACGACTGCCTGATAACCGCCGTAGCCGAAGGGCTTGCCCGAATTGGCAACGCCTTTAAAAGTACGCACCTTGTCGGCACCGGTCGCCAGGGCAACCGGCAGCGCGGCGGACAATTTGATTTTGAGGGGGGTGTTGTTCATATCCATTGCTCCATTTTGCCTTGCCAAGTTCAAAAAGACGGACGGCAGGATTTCACTTCCCAATCCAAATGCAAAAGCCGCCTAAAACCCGAATATCAGGTTTCAGACGGCCTTTGAAAATCCTCATGCGTAAAATATGAAAATACCCACTTTAAAACCGCTTTAGAATCGCGTCAGATTGATTTTTAAGATTCTGTCGGGGGTTTGCCTATCTTTGGTATCCGACCCGCCTAAAATCGCAAATTTGAGGTACATCCAAAAATGCAGACGGCAGCGGTTTAAAAAAACGTTTTCAGGGGGCTTTTAGGGCTGCGTCAGATTGCATTTAAACTCTCGGATATATCTTTGCCTATCCTGACCGATAAAACGCGCTTAAACGCGAAATTTGGGCGGTTATGAAAAAAGGTCGTCTGAAACGGTTTCAGACGACCTTCGGGTTATACAGGTTTAAATCTCGGATCAGCTTCAAGCGCGGCTTTCAATTCGGACTTGTACGGCTTAATCCACTCGGACTTTTCTGCTGCCTCAAGTATCCATCCGCGCACACGGGCGAATGCCGCAGCGGACAAATCCGCAATCGAAAATACGCAGCCCGAAAACTCGCCCTGCATTTGCTCGGCTGCTTCCTTGTCGATTTCGGCAAGACGCGGGTACAGATAGTCCAACAATTCGGACGGGGCGGTTTTCCCGCCTAAAAATACTTTTACCTCGCGACTGACATACAGTTCAGACGGCATGACTTACTCCGATATTTTTACCAATAAGCGGACTTTATCCCGCTGTTCTTTCGGCAATGATAACACATACTGCAACAATTTATGCCGGTTTGCCGCATTCAGATGGCGTAAATCAAGCGGGACAATATCGGCTTTGTTGAAATGCTCTTGAATATTGTCAACCTTCCCTTTCCATGCGTCGGCGGTGTGCGCAAAATAACGGTTCATCAATTCCGCACGTTCGGGATTTTCGGTAAACATAAAATCCAGTTTTACCCATTTCTCACGGGGCAGGTCGTCTGAAACAATCAGATAATCGGCTTGTCCTTTGCCTTTTTCTACCGCCAAATCGAACACTTCCAGCCTGTCGCCCGTTTCAGCCTGCCACGCTGCCGCAGCTCTCGCTTCGTGGTCTTTGGTATTGTTGGCAGACTGCTCTTTTGTCAGCCTACGCACTTCTTTTTCCGACACCTTGTCTGACAAAGCCAACACCGCCACTTTATCAGACGGCACGCTATACCGCTTGTCCAGCCACGCCTCGCGCTCGGCAATCATGGCGGCCAGTGCCTCTTCGCCGTTTTTCTCGCCAAACAGTGCGTCCATCGCGCCCAATCGGTCGCCGTGGTTGTGCGCAAAGCTCGGCGTGATGTCGTCGGGTATCAATACCGTTTTGCCTGTGCGCGGATTGGTAAACTCAACCATATCCACATCAGGCTCGCCGCTGATGCCTTCGCGCTCCGCCTGCCGACGGGTCAGGGCGGAAACCGAGCATTTGCAGCCGTAGCCGTTGGGCGGGAAGATGACTTTCCAAATGTCGTGATCGACCGGCAGGACTAAGCCGTAGTAGCGTTTATGGCTGTCGCGCGGATGCCCTGCGGCGGAATGGTTGTAGCGCAAATACGGCAAGGCTTTTTTATTTGCCTGAATCCGCTGCCATTGCCCCGCCGCAAAGGCGGTTTGCATATTGGTGTTGAAAATGGTTTTCAGACGACGCGTACTGCCGAGCTGTACCAATTTCGGTTCGCCGTCCAGCGGGTCGGTCATCACTTGCTCGCCCCACCAGCCTTTCGCCATCAAATACGGTTTTAAACGCTTTTTAAAATCGGCGAATGCCGTGCCGTTTTGCTGCGCGGATTCGATGGCATTTTTGACTTCGGCGAGCATATCCGCGTCCATCATCTTGGCGACGGTAAACGCAAGGCCGTGCTGATACAGCCAAACGTCGTAATGCGAAAACCCGGGCAGGATTTTCTTGGCTTTGAAATGCTCGAAAGCGGCTTTATCGACCAAGCCGGCGAAGCTGTATTCAATCCCGTCCATCGTCCGCTCCGTCCGCCCAAGCCGAAAGGCCGTCTGAAACCAAACGCTGAATCAAAAGATTGTCGCCCTTGCTCAAATCAAGCTTGGACAGTTTCGCCTCAAATTCGGCGTAGTCTTTGCAGCTTTCCAACAAACCCAACACCGCTTCCATCTTCGGACGGGCGATTGCCTGCTCCGCCGTATCGGGCGCATTACGGGCAAGACCGTCAGACAGGCGCAGGCTGAATTTGGCGGGCGCAGGGTTTTCAGACGACGTTTTCGGGTCGCGCAGCTCGAAATGTTCCGGCTCAAAGCCCAAGATGTCGCGGTAGTAGGTTTCGGTCAACACGAGCTGCCCCGTATCCATATACATCTTGTCGCGTTCGGCTCGGGTTTTATCAACCTTGATTTCGTCTTCAAACTCAAACCATACGCCTTTGGGCGCATTAATCGGCTTGCCGTAGGCATTGTTGACCATCACAAGCGCGTCGATAAAGTGCTGTGCAGCGCGGGAGAGCAGAGCGAGATACGCGCCGATGCGCTCGTCGCGGTTGTTTTCTTCGGTTTCCTGACTGGCGCGGCTGGCGGTCTCAAGGTCGCTGGTTTTGACTTTGCCTAACAGCGTTTTTTGGATGCGCGCATTGGCGAGGTTTTCCAATCGGCGGAATGCCTGACCGTCCGCGCTGTTTTGCAGCATCATCACATCGTCTTCGCGTTCGATACTCAACGCGCCGCCGGAAACAAAGCGGTAAAATCGGCTCATGAAGCTGTCGTGGTCGTCGTTGCTGTTGGCTTGGATTTTGGCAATTAGATAAGGCTGGGCGTAGCGCGTAATAAATTGCGCGGCATAGACAAAGCCTTTTTTACGCAACGCGACGGGTGCATACAGCCGCGCCGCCGCCATTTCGCCCGCTGGATTGGTTGAAGTCGCACGATGGGTGATAAAGAGATACAGCACGTCCGTATTGCAGGCTTCTTCGCCTCCGCTGCCGCGATACACCAGCGAACCGTCGCGGTAGGGGATATATTTCGCCAGTTCGCCGCTCTTGTTGCTGATGTGTTTAATCGTCAAAAAGCCGTCGGGTTCGGGCTGATAAACGTACCGACCGACACCATAGCCGCCCAAACGCGCCGTCAACACGATTTCGGCAAGTGCGGGCAGATGGCGTTTCAGCGTTTTCCACAGACGGTCTTTGTCATCGTCATTCAAGTCCGCGCCATAAATGCGCCACGCCTTGTTCTGCATGGCGGAATGCAAATCCTCCAAACAGGCAGCCACCTCGTCATCGCTTACCACCGCGTCCAATGCCTGCTGCCTGTCCACGCCGAGGCGAGATAGTAGAGAGTCCGTGCCTTCCATATTAGAAAACAGGCTTTCCAACGCATCTTCGGTCGCGCTCGTCAATGTCTTGATGGCGGTTTTTCGCGTTGCGCTTTTAATCAATCCGAACATAATTTTCTACTCCAAAGGTCGTCTGAAACCGTTTTCAGACGACCTTAAAATCAATACTCTTCGCCACGGGCCGCCAAAAAACCTTCAATTCCAGCGACAATAAAATGTAGATTTAATAGCCGCCCAGCCTTATAGCAGGAGACAACCTCTTGCAGATGTGCAATCGCTTTATCCAAACCACGCTCGAGGTACTCAACATCCTCTGTCAGCTCTTTTTCACGAGCGGTTATACGTTTTCCATCACACATTGTTAAATCTCCAACATCGGCACAGGCAAATCAATCGCCCGCGCTCTGTTTGATACATTGCCCGTCGTTGCCGCCATCCACAGCATATGCAACGCATCGGGGCCATCGTCGTGGTCGGCTTTCGGGAAGTGACGCAACTGGCTAATCAGCGTCTTTTGGTCGGGGTTGAGCAAAATCAGCCCGTTTGCCATATGTGGCTGTAAGGTCTCAATCCGCAACATCTTGTCCGATGACGGCTTGATACCGCGCACCGGAATATGCACACCCAAACGCGCCCCGCGCTTAATCAACTCGTCCTTGAGAAACTCTTGGAATTGCACCGTCTCCACCACCCACAATACCGGTTTGACCCGCGCCTCTTTTTGGATGCGGATCACGTCCTCGATAATCAAATCGGGCAGGCGTTTTTTGACTTGGGCAACGGTTACAAACAGTCGCCCCGTCGATTTCTGATAACCGCCGACCAAAATCGCCGACGGGTCGCGCCCCGCGCCCGCTTTACCCAACGACGGGTCGAGCGCGCCGTAGTACACTAAATCGTCGGGCAACTCCGACCAGTATTTGATGTTTTCCGCAAACGGCGCATCTTCGCCGCTGACCGGGTCGTTTTGGTATTCGCTGTCAAACGTTGCATGACCGTCGCGAGCGCGGATTTTCATCAGTGCCAACACGCCACGAGCCGCCCAGCTTGTTTGCGCGCCGCGCTCCATCTCGTCTTTGTTGGCGAGATAAAACGCTTCGGCTACCGCCGCGCCGTCATTTCGGTAAAGCTCCTCCCATCTGTCCCACAAATCCATGCGATCAGGCCAGCGTTTCATCGCCTTAAATTTCCGCGTACTCCAAAACGGGTTATTCAAAGTACGGCTCAACACGCTGTCGTAGTGCAGGATGGTGCCGATATAAATCACATCAAACTTGGTACCGACCGCGCCTAACGGCAAGACGGTTTGTTTAAGCCACATTTCCAGCTTGTCGCGCTGGTCGGGGTTGCGCACCATCTCGTCGTTTTCGATATCGTCAAGGATGGCAAGGTCGGGGCGGAATGCACCATGCACCATGCCGCGCATTTTCTTACCCGAGCCGAAGACTTGGATTTTGACGTTGGATGCGGTAACAATCGTCCCCGCCTGCCAAACCCGACCTTGTCCGCACATCTCGGGGAAGTCGGTTTTTAAACGCGGGTTAAATTCAAGTTCCGCCTTAATGGCTTCCAGCATCGGATAGGCTTGGTCGATACTGTCCATCGCGATGACGATAAACTTTTTTGCGCCGGTGATGACCGTCCAAAGCGAGAACAAGCGCGTAACCAGCGTCGATTTCGCCTCGCCGCGCGGGGCGGCATCCGCCTCGTTGATGCCTTCGGGCTGTTGTAGGATTTCGGGCAGGCGGGAAAACAGAAATTCATGTAGCTCCGACTTTTCAGACGACCTGACGTAATGCGGAAAATAGGTATTGACGAAATACTCGTAACCGTTGACCGGGTCTAATACCTTCGCCCGACGTTCGGCAATGGCTGCGGGCGATGCATCAAAGCTGTCCGCCTCCGCCTCGATGGTTTGGCGAAGTTGGGCGGCATATTCGGCAAGCGACTTTAAAAACTCTTTGGACTTCATGTTTTATTCGTAATAGTGGACAACCGGCTTTTTCAGCGGCTCGGGGTTAACCATGAAACAAAAGGGCAACGGCTCTCCTGTTTTCATTTCATTCATGGACGACATAAAGTAAAAAAACTGGTCGGCGAGCCAAAACAACGGCTCCAGCTTATAGCGCGGCGCAACTGCCGGCTCTTCGCTTTCCCAATTCGCAATCCAAATCGGGCAAAATAAAAACCATCCCTTATGGGTGTATTCAACCTTCTGCATTTCGCTTACCTGTATTTCTTTTCAATTTCCACACCCAGCGGTTCGACCAGCTCGACATAAGCCTGCAAGTGCTGCGGGTATCGCTCTTTGACTACTTCGCCAAACAATTCCAACACCTCAATCGCCGTCGCCAGTTTTGACGTTTCCGGCATTACTTTAGCGTTCGCCGCCACGGTCTTGGTAAACGCGTCGGACAGGCTCGCCAACAATTTGGCGCGCTCGGACGGCATCAGCTCTTCAACCGACGTATCTTGCAACATCGTCATCGTCGATTGGTACTGCACCAAAAAACCCGCCAACAGCGAGCGGCTCAAGTCTTCGATGCCACCGCCCGCCAGCGTGTAGGCTGCGCGCACTTTGTCCCAATCGTCGCCGATCTCTTTGGCGGCGCGTTTCCAGCTACGGGCGGTAGCTGTTGGGATTTCGCACATCATCGCCGCAATTTCGAGCGTCTGGCCGTCGCTGACGTACAGTCGGCGCAGCTTTTCGCGGGTTTCTTTCGGGTGTGCCATATCAGCCTCCGAACTTGGCTCGCAGCAGTTCCCACCCCGTCGTTACAATCACGCCGCCGAGACCGCCATAAACCGCAGCAGATTTCTTGCAGTCTTTCTTAATTTGCTGCAATTCCTCGTCCATGCGCGCCTGATTGGCAAGCAGGTCATCCTGCTTGGCTTCAATACGCGCCAAGGCATCCAAAATCGGGTCGCTCATGATTTGTCCGCTTTCCTGTCCAGTTTTTCGTTTACTTTTTCCAACTTGTTTTCGATGCGTTCCAACGCCGCCGCAATATTAGTGCTGTCTGCCTTAGCGTCCGCCTTGGTGTGATAAGAGAGCTTGACCGCGTGCAGCTCCTCTTTAAGGTCGTCGATACGCTTGTCCGCCTCTTTCAGACGGCCTGAAATGCCGTTGACCCAAAACCAAAACGCCGCCGTTGCAATCGGCCACAGGGTTTTAAACCCAAATTCAAAGTCCATTTAAAACCCCTTTAAACCGGCACGTCGCCGAATACGATACGCACTGCATAGCCTTCGGGATGACGACTTGCCACCTCAACCTTTTGGCCGTCAAAAAAGACTGAGTAATATTTCCGCAAAATACCAATCACATCAGCAGGAGCGGTCGCGGAAAACTCCACACAAAAGGTCGTCTGAAAATCCTTATTCATCCGTACCGTATATTCAAATCCTGCCTTATCCAGCAGATTGGAAACATGAATGACAAACGGCTCTTGTTCGCGTGCGCGGCTCAATCCCAGCTCTAAATCCGCATGGCGGCAGGCGACCGTGCGTTGTACCAACTCACGATAAGTCGTCATCGCGCGCCCTCCGAACCGTCAACTTCCGCTTGACTGTTGATCCAATCGCGCCACGCCTGATTTTGGTTTTCCAGTTCAGAGACATAGCCGCCAAACTCGGCGGCGTGTTCCAACAGCGTGGCCGTCTTGCCGTCCTTCGGCGGACTCGGGCGTACCGGAGCGACCATCAACGCAGCAGGTGGCGTCGGCATGACCGCCTTTTCGACAACCTTAATTTCCGTAGCCGAGGGCGCGGTTGTAGAGCTGCAGGCCGTGATGGCCAAAGCCGTCAATACAACCGCCACTTGCATTTTTACGGTCTTGAGTAAGGACATTTTCGATTTCCTTTTTATTTTCCGTTTTCAGACGGCTGACTTCCGCCTGTTTTTTCGCCAAAGCCATGCCGACGGCGTGCGCCTTGACTTCATATTTTTTAGCTTCCGCACGCGACTGTTCCAATTCGCGCGCATAGTTTTGAGCCGACAACAGCAGGGCTTGCGCCTTGTCGCGCTCCATTTTCTCAATGACCGCCTGCTGCTTCGCGAACGCCGACTTATAGCCTTGATGGTGCGACACAGCCAAGCCCGTGCCGACAAGCGCGATGATGGCAATCGGTTGCCAGTTATTCGCCAGCAGTTTCACGAGATTCATTCTCGACCTCCTGACGTTTCACGCTGACAAACGAGCGCGCCACCGCATAGCCGCCGACAATGCCCAAATACACCGCCCAGATCTCCGCCGACGGGTCGGGCAACATCACAAACTTAAACGTCCCCGCAGCGCAGGCAACGTTTGCCCACAGTTTCGAGTGCGACACATTGCCTGTCGCGGGGTTTTTAAAAATATCCAAAATACGCATTGCTATTCCACACTTTTGGTTTGCAGGTGCCGTTTCAGCATTTACCGATAATTGGCCAGTTCTCCCTCCGTAAAATCAAACGCAGGCAAGTCCGCCTGTTCGCTTGCCTCACGGCTTTTGCTCGACCACAGCTCAATCATCTTTTCGTAAAACTCAACCTGTCCCATGATTAACGACAATTCTTGCGTTTACGCGCCGCGCGTTTCGCAGCCGCCACACCCGACTTACCCAGGCGCATAGACGGATGTTGTTTCAAATAGCCTACCCGAACAGGGCTTGGCGTGATTTTGATTTCAGATAACGGTGGTACGCCAAAACCGTTTTTCAACTTTGCCCAACAGGCAATAGATAAAGCAATCAAAGACTTTTTCATACCTTAGCCGCTCCCAATTCCATCGCAATCGCGTCCGCAATCGCGCGGCAGATGCCCCATTTTGTAGCCTTAAACAAGGCTAAATCAGCATCGTTGCTGATAAAAAACGGCTCAAACACAATGCCGCCGGCTTGTGCATAAGCCAGGCGCGAATGCTGGCCCCCATTGTCGGGTTTAAAGCCGACTTCGCCGCGCAGTTTCCAGCCGGTAGCCTTCGCAACAGCCTTGCTCAGCACCTGACACCAGCGTTTGTTTTTGACGGTACTCAACGCCTCAATGCCCGTAGCTGCTTTGCTGACGGCCGCATTGGTATGGAACTCAATCGCCACATCCGAGCCGCGAATCAGTTTTACAGCCTCGCGCAGCGGCATATTGCCTTTGCCCGTGCCGTCGGTTTTAACGGTCAAGCCGTAGTCATCGCGCAAAATAGATGCCACGATGTTGCGCATATCCTGCGCCAAGTCCGCCTCACGGTCGGAGCCGTTGACCGCGCCTGGGTCGGTGTTACTGTGTCCGGCAGTCAGACAAATAATTTTGCTCATTAAAGCCTCCCTCAAAATCAGATTAAAATGCACTTTCAGAGGCTTACATTTTCAAACGGCATGGCTTTTGCAGCGGTCGAAACAGTGTCAGTAGGCAACAAAAAGGCCGCCTGAAATTTCAGACGGCCTTGGCATGATTCAACCTTATTTGATTTTCATCGGACAAGTAAATGTGTCAAATGGTTCATCTCCGGTCAACACGGCTAAACAATCATTTATAGGCAGATTAATACCTTTACGGGCATAGACAGTTGCCTCAGCTTCAGGAGGATGTTTAATTTGCTCTTTACAAGCGGCCATAGCGTTGTCGTAGTTTTGTTTATAATTGGCAACCATAGCATTTTGGTTTTGTCTGGCGGTAAAGTAGTCATATGCAGCATTGGCGGCATTGGTACACTGATACAATCCAGCCTTATCTTCCAAAAATGGCCCGCCGAAAGTTTCATCGGCTGATTTGGCGACAGCAATAAAAGCCTCGTTAAATGTCTTGACCTCCGCCAAATTGCTACCGTTTAACACCATGCCGCGGCTCTCCTTTTCAGCTTGAGTAAGCAATGCCACCAATTTTTCCGCATGGCTTTTCAGTTCGCCGTGCCGGCGGATTTTGTCTAAATTATTCTCCCCTATAAAGTATTCTTCGTTTTTCAGGCGCTCCACGATTTTCACTTTCGGGTCAGGCTGAGTTTCTTGCTGTGCTGGGGCTGTCGGTTTGACTTCCTCTGATACTTGCCCACACGCTGCCAAACCCAACGCCAGCAGCACAAAATAAAACGTTTTCATATTTTTCTCCAAAATAAAATGCCATACATCTGCATGGCATTCCATTCTAAAACAAATTTTCCTGCTCCGCTTCCTTATCCGCCTGTTTCAGGATCCGCCACACATGGCGGTCGCTTAGGCGGTGTGCCAAGGCCAAATCGTTAACGGCCTCATATGCGGGGGTGCCACCCGCCGTCTGTCGGTCAAACTGACTGCGGATTTTACGGTTTCGCAACTCATACAAGGCCGTCTCGCAACGGGGTATAAACAGATTGCACGGAGCCATCGCTTCCACCAGCCGACCGGCCGCCTCACTGCCGATAATCTCCTCCAAGTACGCAACACGGGATTGACTGTTTTTCGTATAACCCTGCCGCAACGGATAAGTCGTACCGCCCATCAGGCGCACCAACTCCAGCGTTTCATTAAACCCGATGACCGTAATCAACGCCTGTACACTATCAGGAAGCAGATGCTTGACCGCGCCAAAATCTGCCGTCTCATACATCACACAGCCCCTTTCTTACGGCGGTTCGCCGCAATCTGCAACGCCGCCACCAGCTTGTGCATATTGCCGTCGGACAACCATTCCACACGGTCAACCTTAAACATCTTTTTCGCCGTACCGTGCGCATAATTCCAGCTCCAGCCGTTATCCAGCAGCAGGGCTTCAATTTTACGCATCATCGGGTCGGCAGAGCTTCGGCGGTTCGGGCGACGGCCTGCCGTCTTTTTCGGCGTAAACCCATGTTGTCGCAAATCCTCGACCACGCGCTCCAGCTCAGGGATGCTGCACTCGGTACACGACCGCTTGCCCGTCACGCTCTCCAACACCGCGCGATAGGTACCGTCATCCAAGCCCAGCTCCTTTTGAGCAATCTTAATTTTCGCAATCAACGCTCGGCGCATTATCTCTCCAATACAATATATAGTATAAATTAGCGAATATTATACCAATAAAATACAATATATAGTATTAAGTTATTATTTTTTTAGGAATAAACAGACATAAAAAAGGCTGTCTGAAAAATTCAGACAGCCAAAATTTCAAAACCTTATTAACGGCCGCAAATACGTTTTGATTTACTAATACTGCCGTCTTGGCATACAAACTTATCCCCCGCACAATGCGACACACCGCCTTTTTTACCCGAACAAGGCTGACGGCCCTTAGCTTGTACAGTTAAAGGCATCGACACCAAAGCCAAAGTTACGCAGGCAATTAATAGTTTCTTCATGATTTATCCTCATATGATATAGTCAAAATGTTGTTTGATTATACGCAATATGACTACAAACAAAAAGGCCGCCTGAAACAGGTTTTAAACCCCATTTCAGACGGCCTTTAATCAAGCTTTAAAAATCCCAGCCTTCAGAATCCATCCCAACCCTCCATCATTCCTGCCAACCTCCCAGTAAATCTACCAACTCACCAAGAATCGCACTCAGTGCAGCCGCCATCAGTAGCTGTGTGGCATAAGCCATACTTTCCGCATCATCGCAGCTGCCTTCAGCTTCTTCCTGCACAACGTCCAGCCATTGGATACGTTTCAGTGTTAAATCCTGTGTCAGAATAAATGCTATGCGGCCATTCCATACTAAGCCAAGTTCGGTTACTTTCATGCCGTTTTTGGCGTGTTGTACCACATCTTCGGCGGTAAGGTCTTTGCGGCTGATTTTAACTTTGGGAGCAACATCGCCCACACCGACCAGGGTAACATCACTATCTAACACAAACCGCCCCTGAGCTTCGCCCTGTAACAGCCAATTGGTCATCAATGATGCCGGCGATTGACGGGGAACTGGTTGTTGAGCCGGCAGGCCGCCAAGGGCTTCGCGCAACTTGGTCAACAGGTTTTCGGCCTTGCGGCGATTTGCCGTATCAACGAATAACCACTCGCCAGCAAATAAACCATAAGTGCGGCTGCTTTTAATCAACGCTTTAGGCAACAGGTCGTCGATAATTGCTTCGCGTAATTCATGCTTTTCTCTGCGGCCGACATTACGGTCTTCGGCAGTTTGGATCTTAACAACCTGTTCGTCCAATTTATGTTTGATGGCCGCACTGGGTAATACTTTTTCTTCTCGCATCAAACTGATAAGCATAGTTTTTTGAGCTTCAAAAATAATAGGGTTCCCAAATGGCACCGGAGAACAAAAGCCTTCACTAAACCAGTCTAATCCGGTAGGAGAACAAAACCAGTTTTCTGCAATTGCTGTTTTGAGGCGTTCAGCTTCTGGCAATTCAAACACACGGAATGGAGTAACTTGTTTAAACCACATATCTAATCCTTTTTCAAAAATGGCGGGTTGTTTCCCGCCGTGGGTCAATTTGCTTTACTCATCCTTTTGCGGCCTCAAACTCAACCGCATCTATAAATTTCTTGATGTTATAAGCCGTTATCTGCGCCATCGTTAGTTCGCATTCCAGCTCCACATCGCCGTCATAACTGATGGTTACACCGTTCAGGCCGTTTACTGTCATCTCGTCTTCTATCGTAATAACAATTTTTGCCATCACACCAACTCCTGCTCAGTAGGCTCAATCACAAAATCCTCAAGCCCCGACACAATCTTAATTCCCGGCACTTGGCCGTCTGAAAAACGCTCTTTTTGATTCAGGATGGCGTCTTTGTCGATTTCCTTTTTCGTGCGTATAAACTCGGCAAAGGCGGATTTCTCCGAGAGCCATGCCAAGACGGCGGCAACGCCCGTTACCTTGACGGATGGCGGACGGATGCGCCATTTAATCAGGCCGGTAGTAAAGTCCACGGTTTTGGTTTTACCGTTTTCCGTCAGCTCGTCCTTATGTGCCTCGCAGTATGCGGCCACACGTTCGGTCAGGCTCATGATTTCGGCACACATCGGCGCGGCTTTGGCGGCATATTCTTCTTCGATGACTGCTTTTTTGTCTCCGGCTTCGGTTTCCAGGCGTTTGACTTCGCGCTGCAAATCGCCAATTTTGCGGATAAACGCAGTAACTTCCGCTTTGTCTTGTGCCGCTTCGATAGCGGGCTGTTTGATTCGGGTTTTAGCCATTTTTTCTTTCCTTTCAGGTTGGGTTTAACATTTCGGCTTGCTCAAGCCTTGTTCGCGTTCGCGCTTGGCAAGTGCCTCAACTTTTGCGCGGTTTCTCAAAATCTGCTCGGTGGCGGTTTCAGCCGGAGGCGGTATCAGCGACTTGCCTCTTAATACCTCTTTAATCACGCCCTGTATGCGGCTTAAAGCCGATTTTCCCTTCGCTTTTTCCTCTTCCGTGGGGTGGTAATGGTGTTCCAATTTCAATGGCTCCGGCGGTGGCGGCAGCTTGTCTAAAAAGTCTTTCGGACTCGGCCAGCGGCTCATTTCATTCGCCAGCACCATAAAGGCCGTCTGAAAGCGTGGAACATCTCGCGCTTCGTCCCACGCCCGGCCGTGCGCCAACACACGGCTCCAAGTTTGCGCAGTGGCGGCCACAGTATCGGCAGCCGGCGAACCGCTCAGACGCAGGGTCAAAAGCATGGTCAGGCCGTCGATCATGGCGTTATGCAGTTGGGTAGGCAGTTCTTTCATTTTTTCAGTCCTTGCAGTGAGGCGGCTGCGGTCAGGGTTTGGCTGGGGTTGCCCGGCAGAGCGGCGCGGCGGTTTGGTTGGTTTGTCTGATTCCCTGCGCTTGGCTGGTCAACCCAGCCTGCAAGGATTTCATACAGGTATCCGTGCGACTTCAGCGGCGTTTTCAAACGACCTTGGTCGCGGGCATTAACGGTTTCATTAAAACCGTGAATCCAAGCCTCGGTAGGGGCAGGAAAACAAACCCCGTCACGCGCCGCCTCCTGCGCCTTAATCATCGGCAGCAACTCATTCAGCAGTTTCGCGGTACGCGCCCAAGAGAGCTGGGACTTGGCGGGGCGGAACAAACCGATATACCGTATCGCCGCCTTGCCCAATTCCGCATCCATCTCCAACACAGCCTTTAATACCGCCGAAGCCTCTGCATCATTGATTAAGGCGTCCAGGCTATGCACCGCCCCGCAGTTCGGGCATTTCACGTTCATTTGATTGCTCCGGACAACACCATCATCGACAGCCACGCGGCCAACAAGCCAAAAGTGATTCCTGCCGCGCCTAATATTTCGGCCTTCAGCGGACGGCGGCCATTAAGGAAGTCCGCCATACAAACCAAAGCCATACCCAGCCCCAAAACAAACGCCACACCGAAATAAATCCACTGAAACATCACGCTTCCTCCCATAAAGTTATCGCCCGGGCCAAAGTTTCCGCCTCCGCCGTTTTCCACATCCCGTCCGGCGCACGCGCGGCAATCACAAAGCCTTCGCCGTCCTTTTTCATAATCATCAGCTCGCCACGGTCTTCGAGCCATTCGGTAATTTCTTTTTGATTCATTTCTCAAATCCTTTTAAATCAATACCTTATATTTTCAACAAGGCAAAAAAATATAGAGCAACATCAACGGCTTACCGTTTTAATTGTCGTCATACCCGTCATGGCCTTCGCCTATCATGTGCAACACGACGATTCGGGCCAGCAGTTCAAGCCAAATCCCCAGCACCACCAACACAGCCAATCCACCAACAAACCAAATCATTTTTTCTCCTCCTTCTTCTCGGCAGGCCGTTTAAAACGCGCCTGATATTCCTCGATTTCACGCTCTCGGCTTTTTTGCGCCATTCGCGCCGTCGCACGCCTGCGGTGTTGTCCCCAAGCCTGCCAATCCGTATTACGTCGTCCGAAACTCATTTCACACATCCTTTCATAATCGCCTTATCGCCATATTTCGCGCGGATTTCCTTTACCGCCCGTGCCAAAGCCTCTTTTTTCGCCGTAGGGCTCAATGGCTTATCGCTCATAAACAATCCCTTTCATTTTTTCCTCCGTACTCATCGACTCGTATTGCTCGCCCAAAGCTTGAGCCTCCAAATCCGCCATCCGCTCGCGGCGTGACATTTCCAACTTTGCCGCCGACACCACCGGCTTAGAGCAGCTGTGCAGCATCGTTCCCACCAAAACCGCCCAAAACAACAACCAAAAAGCCAAACCGATCCACTTGGTTTTTCGTTCGCAAAACAAATTAGACATTTTCCTATTTCCTTATAAATCAATTACTTAATATTTTCTCAAGGCAAAAAAATTATTGCGTACCCAATCCGCCTTAACCTGCGCCGCCCATTCCTTGGCTTCCTCTTTGCTCTCGAAGCGTTTCCGCAGTCGGCGGATTTGCAACCATGCGAAGCCTTCTTTCCGCTTGCCGCGTACATCAGCCCGCCAAATCTTCCGCCGTTTATGGGTTTCATAATCGTGCCAAGTGTCCTCATAGACTCCGGCGTGTACCGCATATTCGTGTCTCATTTCAGACGGCCTTTCTTATCGGATAATCAGGGAGCTGTATTTCTTAACGATACCGGCCTGCATCTTGATACCGTTCTTGTTCGCCGTGCGTACCGCGCCGCGCATCAATTTGCTCATCCGGCGCGTATTGCCGTTACTATGTTTAACCAGTTCCAAGAGCGTTTCTTCGTCCGCATCAGGCAAAGCCGCTTTCGCAATCTCAAAGAGTTCGTCATCCGGCAAAGATTCGCCCAAATTCAGCGCAACAGACACGCGGCTGTAAAGCTGTACCAGCTCGCCATGCTTACCGCGCAAATTCGCAACCAGTCGGGGCATACCGCTCAACACCAAGCCGCAGCCAGTCTCATCGTGCAGACGGCGTACAATTTCAAGGGCGCGTAACGGCAGGTTTTCCGCTTCATCGACCACAATCAGACGGCCCGAATCGCGCAGGCGGTCAGATACAGACTCAAACAAATCATTCAGGCTGCCCATCGCCGATACCTTCGCCGCCGTCGCCAACTTGCGCATCAGGACCAAAGCCGTAAAGCTCGGATTAGCCTCAATCAAGATAGCCGCAGGGTTTTTCTCGCAGTAGTTTTTGACTGCCTGCGTCTTGCCCAAGCCGGCCTGACCGTAGATCACCACCGTTTCGCCGCCTTCGTGCGCATCGCGCATCACTTCTGCAATACGGCGTGTCGTCTTAGTCGATACAAAACCCAACACCAGCTCTTCACGTCGCGCCTTACTGTCCTGCATCTCCAAAAACGCCTCGATTTTCGGCTCGATGGTTTCATAATTGCCGCCTTTTTCCGCATAAGTGCCGTTCAGATACATACTGATTGATGCCGGTGAAGTACCGATACCGCGTGCCAGTTGAGTTTGGTTCATGCCTGATTTGGCTTTAAATTCAGCCAGTTTTTGTTGCAATGTATGATTGATTTGTTTCATTTTTTTAGTCCTTTTAAAAGAGGTTTAAAACCGTTCTAACTTCTATCCGCCTCAAATAGCACAAAATCGTCCGTGCCCGTTTTCGGCAATACCGCATACTTCGCCTCGATGACGTTTCCGCCCAAATGTCCCAGCTCGTCCCAAACCGCAGCCTGTTCCAAAGCCGGATTGACTTCCGCGTTTGCAAGCTTGATTGCATTTTCCGCCCGCTTGATTTTGCCTTTTCGGCGTTTTTCCGCCAGTTGGTCGATACGAGCCGTCGGGAAAGCCTCGCGGGTATTGCCGTTGGCCTGCGCCTTAGTGATAAACTTGCCGTCCATATCAAACACATTGACCGCCGACGCATCGCTCAAATCGTAGCTGACCCGTACCTCGTCTTTGTGATACTCCGCCAGCTCGGTTGAGAAATAAGAGTTGTTGAACAAATCCAGCCAACCGCGCTGTACCTTTCGCACCTCTTGCGGCATAAACATCGTTGCTAGCTCTTCCGCCGACAACATATCCGGCGCGATACCGTCCTGTTCCAGCCTCATTTCCCGATAAGCCTTCGGCGTATAATGCCCGCCGTCAGGATGTCGGGGCAGCTCGCCGTGCGGGCGGTTGTTGTATTCGTCGATACACTTGACCACATCCGCGATAAAACGCGACCAGCTCGGCAGTTTTTTCAAATATTTCTGTTGTTCCTCCGTCAAATCCTTGCCTTTTTCCAAAGCATTAAAAGCACTTTCCATCTTGCGGTACATCAGGTTCTTCGTGCTGCTGTCCATCCCCGCGCCCGCAAACGTCTCATACTGCCGCGCCATCTCAATCAGATTGTCTTTCCACCATCGCTCAATGATGCCGCGCCCTTGCGGGTTGCCCGCGATACCCGTTTCATGCCGGATACCCAGTCGGGACGTAATACCCGTGATTTCATGGTCTATCGTCTTGCCTGTCTGGCCGCCGCCGTTATCCGAGTAATAGATAATCGGCAAACCAAAATGCTTGACCCCGATACGCAGAGCGTCCGATACCGCCACACAACTTTCAGCAAGAGATACTGAAAAACCGACCACAAACCGCGTACAACCATCAATAATCACCGTCACTTCTGGCTTAAACGGCCTGCCGTGTACCGGATGCGCCACCTTCGCCTTAAAGCTGTGGCCGTCGCCGATCCAAACATCGTTAGGCTTCAAAGCCCCCCAATCACGTTTCACATAAGGCAGCAGCGATTTATAAGCCGCCCCCGTTTTCCTGCCGCGCTCCTGCATAATCAACGGGAGCTTGTCCCAAACGCGCCGCACCATACTCAAGTTAGGCACATCATTGACCGGCATATTTTCCGCTTCCGCCCACTGCACAAACCGGCGGTAGCTGTGTGCCAGTTTCGGAGCCGAAGGGATGTTGTGAAACTGCATAAACATCGGCAACCATCCGTAACTTTCAATCGGCTTGACCGCCTTTGTCGTCTTCGGAGCCAAAGCAACCAACCGCTCCGTCGCGTTTTCCGCTTTCAAATAAGCAGATATCCAGCCGTCTAAAGTACGTTCGCCAACCTTTGCCGACCGGCTGCGGTCATTAGCCTTTTCCAAATTCCCAAGCGTAACCGCGTCCAATTTGCCTTCTGCCAGCAAGCCCAAAAACTGAGCCACCGCAGCCTTGGCAGAGCAACCGTATTGATATTTGATACCCAACACCGCCGCCACCACCGCACATCGCGCATCCGCCACCGACCGTTGTTTCTCGTTCAACAGCTTTGCCGCTTCAGCCAGTGCCTGAGCCGACATCGCCGTACCCGGTCTGACTTGGGGCAGGGTTTTCGGCATCTTCTCCGCCAGCTCGTCCGACTGCCGTTTCATGATGGCTGCTCGGATTTCGGCAGGGAGGGAAGCGATTAAGTATTTTTTCAGACGGCCTCCACGCGCTTTGCCAACTTCTTCGATGTACGGCCAGTCCTGCGTTTTGGCACGATATCTGATGCTTTCTAGGTTCTTGGGAAGACAGGGCAAACTTAAATTTTTCAGCTCCTCTAAGGATATGGTGTTGCTCATTTACTGCTCCTGATATAAACTTTTGTTTACTCTTTTGAGTAAGTTAAACCTGTTTGGGATAACGGCTAGGCCAAATCTCTTGAGGTGGAATGCCGAGAAAGTCTGAAATAATCCGTTCGCCTTTTGGATATTTAAATTGCAACGCGCTTTTTAATGTATTCGCGCTTAACCCGGATTCGATTGATAGTGCAGTAATTGTTTTCCCGCGTTTACGAACTGCTGCCACAATTTCCGCACGATGCCAATCTTGTTTTTGTCTTTCCGCATCTTCAATTTTTACCATTAATCTTTCTTTTAGGGTTTCCATACGCATTCCTTTTGGGTTTGTTTGCTAAGTCATTTGACTTAGTGAAACGAATAATACTAACCAAAAGGATAGTTGTAAACCCTTTTGGTTAGTCAATTTACAAACAAATGGCGATTATTTTATAAACTTTTGTTTTTTATTAAGATTATTTCTAACCAAAAGGGAAGGTTTTTTGGTTAGTCTTTTTGTTAGAGAGAAACACATGACTTTTAAAAGCAGACTTCAGCTTTTATGGCCGGATTCGACATTGGAGGATATAGCCTCCAAGATAGATATGTCCTACATGGGACTGAATAAGGTATTTGCTAAAGATGGTTTGCCAAAGGCTGAAACACTTATAAAAATTCAAGAAGTTACCGGCTGTGATTTAAACTGGTTACTGACCGGCAAAGGTTTGCCGTTTGCTGACAAATCAAGACCGGAGAACGTTGGAGCATTCCCGGTATCCAATACCGGCTCAGGCGCGGTGGATACCTTGGGCAATCCGGTTGATCTGCGTGAGTTTGTCTTTATCCCGCGATACAGCGTAGAAGCGGCAGCAGGGCATGGACAAGCAGTGAATGATGAAAAACCATTATTCTGCATGGCTTTCCGGAGATACTGGATAGAAAACTACGTTACCCGGCAGACAGACAAGCTCTCCGTAATCGCCGTCAAAGGCGACAGCATGGAAGGCATCCTGAACCACGGCGACAACATCCTAATCAACCACGCCGAAACCGAGCCGCGCGACGGCCTGTACGTCCTACGCATAGGAAACGACCTGTTCGTCAAAAACATCCAACGCCTGCCCGGCCGGCTCTTGGTTAAATCCGCCAATCCACTTTACGAGCCTTTTGAAATCGACCTCACAGCCGACAACACCGATACAGCCATCATCGGCCGGGTAGAATGGTTTGGCCGTACCGTAAACTGATTTTAAAACCCTCTTAAAATAGTTTTAAAAAATTCCCAATCCCGTCAGCTTTCAACAAAAAACCGTGCATTCCGGCACGGTTTTGTGAAAAAGCTGGCGTAACTTTTCCGGATACAAAAAAACGCCGAAATCCACGTCTTTCGAAGATTTCAGCGTTTTTTTACTCTATTTGTTCCTTGTGCAAAAACTAACAGTCCCCCACATTTTATCATCAATGCAAAACGACGCACTATCTCTGTTATGATAATGCCTCGCTAATATTATTCCGTTCCAACCATGTCTTCCGCCCTTCCTTTTGACGCGCTCACACTTTCCATCGACGGCACCAACCTCATCGAAGCTTCTGCAGGTACGGGTAAAACCTACGGCATTGCCGCGCTCTTTACCCGACTGATTGTTTTAGAAAAAAAAGACATCGAGAAAATTCTGGTCGTTACCTTTACCAAGGCGGCGACGGCAGAACTGAAAACCCGTTTGCGCGCGCGTTTGGACGAAGTGTTGCAGGTTTTGAACGAAATCCAAACCTTGGGCGGCAAGCCAGAACATATTTCAGACGGCCTGAACATATATTACGAAAAAGAGAAAAAATCTCCCGATGACTTTCTCAATCGCTTGATTCCTTTGGCTTTAGGCGAGCAAGACGGACAAGAAAGCTGCCATCGCCTGATTCTCCGCCTAAAAGCCGCCCTGAGCCAGTTTGACAACGCATCGATTTACACCATCCACGGCTTCTGTCAGCGCGTCTTGCGCGATTACGCGTTTTTGTGCGGCGCGCCTTTGGATGTCGAGCTGTCGGACGACTCGCGCGAGAGGCTGCTGATTCCTGCGCAAGACTTTTGGCGGCAAAAAGTGGCAACCGATGCCACATTGGCACAATTGGTTTTTGACCGAAAATGCACGCCCGAAGAAATGCTTGCCGAAATCAAAAGCTATACCGGCCGCCCCTATCTGAAATTCAGACGGCCTGAAGGCGATTTAAAAGAAGCCCAAACCAAGCTTCAAGAAACATGGGAAAAAATTTGCAACCAGTTGGAAGACTTGGAAAAAGCGTTTTGGGCAATCTTCCCCAAACTTAATGGCCAAACCTACAAAAGAAAAACCTTTGAAAATGTTTTTACCGATTTAAAAACAAACGCCGAATCCAGCCGTCTGCCCCGCCTGAGCAAACAAACGCTAGGGAAATTAAGCCTCTTCAGTATCGATACACTCAACAGCAAACTAAAAAAAGAATATAAAGCCGATGCCGATGCGCCGGAAATTATTCAGCTGCAAGCCTTGGCTAATCTCGGTCGTGATTTGCAGGCAATGGAAAGCGCGGAAGAAGCAGTCTTCATCTGCCTGCAACTCGACCTCCTTTCCTACATCAACCAATCCATTGCCGAACAAAAAAAATCACGCCGTGAGCGCGTGTTTGATGATTTGCTGCTGGATGTCCATCAGGCATTGACCACCAATGAACACGGCAACGCGTTGGCAAAAGCGGCGGCGGCAAACTGGGAAATCGCGCTGATTGACGAATTCCAAGATACCGACCCGCTGCAATACGAAATTTTCCGCCAAATTTTTATCGAACAAGGCTGCCCGCTGTTTCTCGTTGGCGACCCCAAGCAGGCGATTTACAGCTTTCGCGGTGCGGACATTTACGCCTATCTGCAAGCCGCGCAAGATGCGGACAGGCATTACACCCTCGCTGTCAACTACCGCAGCCATGCCAAGCTGATTAACGGCATCAGCGCCTTGTTCAAACAAAAAAAACACCCCTTCGTCTTGGAAAACATCGATTACAGCGATGTCTCCGCCAGCCGCGCCGAAAGCCGGCTGTCGCCACACTGCCCCGCCATCCAAGTGCGCTGGCTCAATACGGACGACCAAACCGGCAAAGAAATTTTTCGAGGCCGTGCCGCCGAATATTGCGCCGATGAAATTGCCTTTGCGCTCAATGAAGCAGCCGAAGGCCGTCTGAATTTTAAAGGCCGCGCGTTGGAATCCGGTGATATTGCCGTCTTGGTGCGCACCAACAACGAAGCGGCGATGATTGCCGGTAAACTGAAACAGCGCCGTATCCAAAGCGTGTTGCTGTCGCGCCAGTCCGTTTTCGATTCCGCCGAGGCCGACTCGCTGTCTGCGCTGATCGGCTTTTGGCTCAACCCAAGGCAAACCGACTGGCTGCGCTTTGTCTTGACCGGCGTTTTGTTCGGCTATACCGCCAAAGAGATTTACGAACTCAACCACAACGAACACCAGCTGCTGAAATGGCTGGAGTCATCTGCCCAAGCCATGGAAAAATGGCGGAAAGGCGGCATTTTTGCTGCCGTGCAGCAGTTTGCCGCCCTACATGACATCGAAACACGCCTGCTCAAAGGCGGCAACGAACGCAGCCTGACCAACTACTACCAAATTCTGGAGCTTTTGGCCGAAGAAGACAGCCAAAGCCGCAACCCTGCCGCCCTGCATAAATGGCTGAGCGAACAAATCAGCCGTGCGCGCAGCGGCCATTTCCCATCAGACGCGCAAACCATCCGTCTTGAAAGCGACGAAAAACTGGTCAAAATCGTTACCATGCACGCGTCGAAAGGTTTGCAATATCCTTTGGTGTACTGCCCCTTCGCGTGGGATACCAAAGACAATTCCAAAGAAAACTGGAAAATCCTGCATACTGAAAGCCACGAAACCGAGCTACTGGCAAAATCGCAAACCTCGGAAGCAGAACTAAGCCACCTTGCCGATGAAAAGACGGCAGAAGATTTACGTCTGCTTTATGTCGCCCTTACCCGCGCCGAAGAACAGCTCAACATCTACGCCGCCGCCAATAAAAACTGTACGCCAAATAATCCTTTTGCCTATCTGCTCGAAGGTTTACCGGATGCCGGCCGCGAAAGCGTCAGCCAAAGCTATAAAAGCGCGACAGACGTTGTGGAAATGCTCAAAACCAACTGGCAACGCTTTATCACAAACACGCCTGAAAATACGGAGTTTGCCTTCACGGAAGAAGTCCCGCCGGAAACCATCTACCAATACAGCCGCCAGCAAGACCAAGCCTTGAGCGCACATAGCATCAAACGTCGCAATTTTGACTTTATCCGCCACACCAGCTTTACCGGTTTGAGCCGGCACACCAAGTCAACTGACGAACAACACGAGCCTTTGCAACCTACCATCGACCCGGCAGAAAGCGCAGACCGTACCATGCCGTCTGAAAACCTGCCGCCCCCACTTTCAGACGGCCTCGATATCCACCATTTCCCCCGCGGCACCAATGCCGGCGTATGTTTGCATGAAATGCTGGAAAAACTCGACTTCGCCGCCTCTGCCGAGAGCCAATCCGAAATGATTGCCGAAGTTCTGCAACGCCACAGCTTTGAAGACAAATGGCTGCCGACGGTAAGCGCCATGCTCGATACCTGCCGCCTAACGCCTTTAATCGGCGAGAGCCTGTCGCAGATTCCGCCAACCCGACGCCTACCCGAAATGGGGTTCACCCTGTACATGGATGATTTCAAACTGGACGACTTGCGCCGTTGGTTTGCCTCAAGCGAAGCAAACCTTCCACCCGAATGTGTCCAAGCCGCGCAACTGCTTGATTTCCATGATTTGCAAGGCTATTTAAACGGCTTTATCGATATGGTTTGTCAAGATTCAGACGGCAATGTCGTTTTAATCGACTACAAATCCAACCATTTGGGCAACGATGCAAGCGCGTACACGCAACAGGCGATGAACGAAGCCGTGGCGCATCATCACTACTACCTGCAAGCCCTGATCTACGCCGTTGCCATCGCGCGCTACTATGCCCTGCGCGGCAAGCCCTTGCCTAAAATCGCCATCCGCTACCTCTTCCTGCGCGGCATGGACGGCTCGGATCAAGGTATTTGGAAATGGGACATCGATACCGCCCTGCTTTCCACTTTCGTTGAACGAAAAACAAATTCTTGATAAATCATTTTGTTAAACCGTCAAAAAGGCCGTCTGAAATGTTTTCAGACGGCCTTTGATTATTTGTGCAAACCGCATTCCTTACTGTCTTTGCTTTCCCACCACCATCGCCCGGCGCGGATATTCTCACCCAACTTGACCGGACGCGTGCAGGGTTCGCACCCAATACTGGGATAGCCCTGATGATAAAGCGCATTGAGCGGAACTTGGTGCTCGTGCGCATATGCCCAAATATCCTGCTCTTCCCAATCGAAAATAGGATTGAATTTGGCGATGTTGCGGCCCGTATCCAGCTCCTCAAAATTCAATTCGCTGCGCGTTTCGGACTGGCTGCGGCGTTGTCCGGTCAGCCATGCGGGGGCATTGTGCAAAGCGCGGTTGAGCGGTTCGATTTTGCGGATATGGCAGCAACGGCGACGCAACTCGACGCTGTCGTACATGGCGGTCGTGCCGAATTCCGCTTCAAATTCATCGGCGGTTTGCTGGTTGGGATAAAACACTTCCAATTCAGTTTGATAACGCGCATTGGTTTCGGCAATCAGCGCGGCGGTTTCGGGATTGAGCTTGCCCGTATTGAGCGTGATGATGCGGATGGGCAGTTTCAGACGGCACACGGCATCGGTAATGACCATATCTTCAACCGCAAGGCTGGATGCGAATACGGCTTGCGGATAGCGCGCGGCAATGTCTTGCAAACGGCGCTCCAAAGCAGTAGCCAATTTAGGCAGGCGGCGGCGTTCGGCATCGCTGATTTCGGGGATTTTCCAGAATTGTGGGCGGAATAAAGACATGGCTGGTTGTTCCTAATAATTTTCAGACGGCCTGTTGAAACGGCTGCCGATATGGTTATGGAACAATATTGTCCTGCGCCCTATCTTTAAACGGAAAGAATGCTTTTCTATTTCTTTATAACCAAAGCGTCTGCTGCTGGTTTCTCGGCAGTAAATGGCTCACGCCGATACCGATCAGGCGGAAGGCGTCTTCGCGTTGCGGCGGTATGCGTTGCAGCAAAGTATGCGCCGCCTGAAGCAGCGAGGCGCTGTCGGGAAGGACGGAAGAATACGTCAGCGAACGCGTAATAATGCGGAAATCGTGGGTTTTGAGTTTGAGGGTAACGCCTTTGGCTTCGACGTTTTTACATTCGATTTGCCGCCAAAGGTCTTCGGCAAGGTGCGGTAAATGGCTTGAAGCCTGCGCCAAAGACAAATCTTCGGGCAAGGTAATTTCAGTTGAGATTTGCAGGCGTTCGCGTTCGGCTTTGACCGGCCGCTCGTCGATACCGCGTGCCAAATCGTAAAGGCGGTAGCCGTAGCGGCCGAAATGGTTTAAAAGTTCGCCGCGCTCAAAACGGCGCAAATCGCCAGCGGTCTGCATACCGAGGGCATTCATCTTTTTCAGCGTAACTTTTCCGACACCGGGAATCTTACCCAACGGTAGGCTCTCCAAAAACGCCATGATTTTTTTCGGCGGCAGCACAAACTGCCCGTTTGGTTTGCGCCAGTCAGAAGCGATTTTGGCCAAAAACTTATTAGGTGCAATGCCTGCGGAGGCCGTCAAACCGGTTTCTTCAAAAATTTCGGCACGAATGCGTTTGGCCACCTCGCTAGCGTACGGGATATTTTCAAAATTTCGGGTAACATCCAAATAGGCTTCGTCCAAAGACAAAGGCTCAATCAAATCGGTATAACGCCGAAACACGGCATGAATCTGCGCCGACGCTTGGCGGTACAAATCGAAATGCGGTGGCACAAACACCGCCTGCGGACACAGCCTTTTCGCCGTTGCCACCGACATGGCCGAGTGCAAACCGAATTTGCGCGCCTCATAAGAAGCGGCACAAATGACCGACCGCGTACCGTCCCACGCCACAACGACAGGCAGCCCTTTCAGGTGCGGCTGCTCGTGTAGTTCTACCGAAGCGTAGAATGCGTCCATATCGATATGGATGATTTTGCGTTGGGACATAGGAAAAGGTGGATAAGAAAAAGGCTTATTGTAACAAAAGGCCGCCTGAAGTTTCAGACGGCCTCTATGTTTAAGCCTTATTTTTTACTGGAAAGCTGGTCAAACAATCCGCCGTCGGCAAAGAATTTTTTCATGATTTCTTCCCACGGGCCGAATTTCTCATTCGGATTAAATGTCTCAATCTCAGGGAAATCGGCTTTGTGTTTCGCCAATACTTCCGCATTGCGCGGACGCAGGTAAAGATTGGCGGCCAACTCTTGGGCCGGTTCGCTCCAGAGGTTTTGCAGATAGGCTTCGGCAGCGGCGCGTGTGCCTTTTTTATCGACTACGCTGTCCACGACGGCAACCGGCGCTTCGGAAAGAATAGTGTAGCTCGGATAGACGATTTCAAATTGGTCTTGGGTCAGCTTTTTGCTGACGTAGTTGGCCTCATTTTCAAAGGTAACCAAAACATCACCGATATGGCGTTGGCTGAAGGTCGTCGTTGCCGCGCGGCCGCCGTTTTCAAACACAGGCGTGTTTTTCAGCAATGCAGCCACAAAATCTTTGGTTTTGCCTTCATCGCCGTTATTGACTTTCAAACCATAACCATACGCACCCAAAAAGGCGTAGCGGCCGTTGCCAGTGGTTTTCGGGTTCGCCAAAACGATTTGCACGCCGTCTTTAGACAAATCACCCCAGTCTTGAATGTGTTTCGGATTACCTTTGCGCACCAAGAAAACGACGTTGCTGGTATAAGGCACGGCATTGTCCGGCAGGCGCGTGTTCCAATCGGCTTTGACCAAACCTTTTTTCACCAAAAGCTCGATATCGGAAGTCTGGTTCATGGTCACCACATCGGCAGCCAAACCGTTGGCCACGGCCAAAGCCTGCTTGCTGGAGCCGCCGTGCGACTGTTGGACTTCAACCGTTGCACCGCCGTTTTTCGCAGCATATTCTTTAACAAACAAAGGATTGTATTCTTTATAAAAATCTCGTGCGACATCATAAGAGACGTTCAACAGCTTCACATTACCGCCCTTGCCTGCGGAAGCGGCATTGTCGGCAGATTGTTCGTTTTTGGGAGAGCAGGCACTCAACGCCAGCGCGGCGGTCAATGCGGCAAAAGAAAGGGTACGGATATTCATGGTCGGCTCCTATTAAAAGTATGGCGATACTTTATCGGGATCGGAGGCAAACGGGAAATAATGTTTGCTTTTGGGTTTATCAGTTTTGGTTATATAAACCGAGGCCGTCTGAAATCAAAAAATAATTATTTATAACTATAAAATCTAAACCATATTATTTACAAAATTAATAAAAAAGAGTACCGTTCGTATTCGCCGAATCATTAGGCGTTTTATTCAATAATCGAAAGATGGAGTGTAGAAACTATGAAACAATGGATGCTTTTAGGATTGCTGGGATTGGGCGCAGTGGCACAGGCACACGATGTTTGGGTGGCCGCACCGACACATCAGCCTGCCGGCAAAATCCTGCATGCGGATTTGGGTTACAGCCACGACTTCCCCAATGTCGAAAAAATCGCCGACGACCGCGTGCATATTTTCAAACCGCTGCAATTGACCGACAGCTCAAAGAAAACCGTTGATTTGGTGAATAAGGGCGAAAACTATCAATACGTTTCCAAAGCCGCCCTGCCCGCAGGCTCCTACTGGGTCAGCGCGACCTACCAACCGACTTTCTGGTCGAAAAACCAAGACGGCTGGAAACAGCAAACCTTGAAGCAGCTGGCCGGTGCCACCTATTGCGAACAGGCACAAATGTTCGGCAAAAGCTTTGTCCAAGTGGGCAACGGCGCAGTCGATGAAGCAGTATTGACCCGCCCTATCGGCCAAGAGCTGGAACTGGTTCCGCTGCAAAATCCGAACGAAGTCAAAGCCGGCGGCATTTTGCCGGTCAAAGTCCTGTACAAAGGCGAGCCTTTGGTTAAAGCCACCGTTACCGCCAGCTCGGACACTTTGGCCGAAATGGACTTGGAATCGACCCATGACCACCGCGAGCCTCAAGGCTTCTCCGGCAAAACCGATAAAAACGGCGTGGTCAATGTGATTACGCTGATTGACGGCTTGTGGAAAATCAAAGTGGTGAACGAGACCGATTACAGCGATAAAAGCGTATGCCAACAAGACAAAGCTTACGCAACGCTGGTCGTTCCTGTCGGTACCAAACGCGCGGCTGCACGCCATGCCCACCATCATCAACATTAACAACCATTAAAAAAGGCCGTCTGAACTTTCAGACGGCCTTAATTTATTCACATTCATAACCCAAATTTCTAAAAAAATGGGAGTATGTTTCCAATTTATCCTCATTCAATTGGGCAAACCGGACACGGTTGCAGCCGGTCAAGACCACATTGCCCATCCAGTGCGCCCCAAAGACGCGCTCTAAAGGGACATTCCTCATTTGATTGATAAACGGTACTTCTGAAGAAAATTGCGTAGCAATATTCGGAGGCGCGAATTTCAAACCCAAGTCCTGCAATCTATAACGGTGTTGCGCCGTCAAAAACATATCTTCGTGGTGCAGCCGTATCAGCCATTCCATACCGGCAATTTTTCCGTCTTCCGGCGGCAAAGGCGGCCGGATTTCTACATTTAAGCCCAGCTGTCGCGGCATGGTTAAAAGCCGCTTGCTGCGCAGGCTGAAACCGCCGTTCTGCGGCTCGTCCAAATTCGGAGAAGTCTGAATCAGATGTTGTTTGGCCAAATATTGGTCGGTTCCCTTCAGGAAAACTGCCCGTCTGCTTCGGTTTCCAACAAAATCGGCAAAGGTGCGCCGATATAGTCATATTCTCGATAGGCATCTTGCCAGTTTTGACCGTTTAACACCCAGCCGTCATTTTGAACAATCAAACAATAATCGGTTTCGATGTAATACATCAGTTGGTACAAAACAAACAGATTGTATTCCAGATAACCGAATTTCCGGCAAGGCTGATGTCGGATATTTTCCGGCAAACCTTGCGGACAACTCGGGCTGATCAGCAATCCACGGCTACCGGGCAATTCGGCACAGCTGCGGATAATGGCATACATCGTGCCCTCGGTATAAGAATCTGCGCCGGTAATACCAACCACGGTAATATCAGTAAAACTCATTATATGTTTCTCCTGTTTCAGACGGCCTTTGCGTTGTTTACGACACCTTGTTGCAGATATCTTTCAAACGATACAAGGCATCCAAGGCTTCGCGCGGCGTGAGGTTGTCGGGCTGAATTTGCGCCAAAGCTTCAGCCAATTCATTGGTCTGCAAATTATCGATAGGCTCAACTTCTTGTTCTTTCCCTTCCTCATCTTCCCTATTTTCAGACGGCATGGCGCTGAAAATATCCAACTGCGGACGGTTGGCGGCGGCTTGGTTTTCCAAATCGTTTAAATGCTTTTGAGCCGCCTTCAATGCGCGGTTGGGCAGGCCGGCGAGTTTGGCAACGGCGATACCGTAGCTTTTGCTGGCGGGGCCGGGTTCGATGTGGTGGAGGAAGACGATGTCCTGTCCTTGTTCAAGTGCGGAGAGGTGCATATTGACTGCTGTTGCGTGGGCTTCGGGCAGTTTGGTCAGCTCGAAATAGTGGGTGGCGAAGAGGCTGAAGGATTTATTTTTTTGCAGCAGGTGTTCGGCAATGGCTTGGGCAAGAGCGAGGCCGTCAAAAGTCGAAGTGCCGCGACCAACTTCGTCCATAAGGACGAGGGATTGGTCGGTGGCGTGGTGGAGGATGTAGGCGGTTTCACTCATTTCAACCATGAAGGTGGAGCGGTTGGAGGCTAAATCATCCGATGCGCCGATACGGGTAAAGATTTGGTCGATGGGGCCGATTTGGGCTGAATCGGCAGGCACGAAGCTGCCGGTGTGCGCCATGAGTACAATATGGGCGACTTGGCGCATGTAGGTGGATTTGCCGCCCATATTGGGGCCGGTCAGGAGCATGAGGCGGTGTTTGTGGTCGAGGCGGGTGTGGTTGGCGGTAAAGTGGCGCACTTGTTGCTCGACGACGGGATGGCGGCCGTTTTCGATATGGATGACGGGGTAGTCGGCGAATTCGGGGCAGACGAAGCCGCGTTCTGCCACAATGGCGGCAAACGTAGAAAGTACGTCGAGGGCGGCGGCGGCTTTGGCTGCTTTTTGAAGCTGAGGCAAGGCCGTCTGAACTTCTTTCAGCAGGGCTTCAAACAGGCGTTTTTCCAATGCCAATGCCTGCTCTTGTGCGGTCAGGACTTTGTCTTCGAAGGTTTTGAGTTCGGGGGTGATGAAGCGTTCGGCGTTTTTCAGGATCTGGCGGCGTTGGTAGTCGGCGGGGGCTTGTTCGGCTTGAACTTTGGAAAGCTCAATGTAGAAACCGTGGACGCGGTTGAACTCGACTTTGAGGGTGGAGAGGCCAGTGCGTTCGCGTTCGCGCGCTTCGAGGTCGAGCAGGAATTCGTCGCCGTGGTTTTGGATGTGGCGCAACTCGTCAAGTTCTGCGCAATAGCCTTGGTTGATGACGCCGCCGTCTTTGAGCCAAACGGCAGGTTCGGGCATCACGGCGGCTTTAAGGGTTTCGGCAATGGGCAGGGTTTCGGGGAAAACGGCTTTGAGGGTTTCCAAAAGGCTGCTGCCCTCGGCGGACAGTTCGATTTCGGTCAGGGCAAACAGGCTGTCGCGCAGGGCGGCGAGGTCGCGCGGACGGGCGTTGCCGACGGCGATGCGGGCGGCGATGCGTTCGATGTCCGCAATGTTTTTCAGACGGCCTTGCAGGGTTTCGTATTGCGAACCCAGCGCGGCAACGGCTTCTTGGCGGGCGCGGATATGGGCGCGGCTGCGTAAGGGGTGGTGCAGCCAAAGTGCTAAGAGGCGGCTGCCCATGTGAGTGGCGCAGCCGTCGAGTATGGAAAACAGGGTCGGCGATTTTTTGCCGGAGAGGGTTTGCGTGATTTCGAGATTACGGCGCGTGGCGGCGTCCATACCGATATATTGGCTGTCGGTTTCGAGCGAAATACCGTCGAGGTGTTGCGGCATCAGGTTTTGCGTCAGGCGGATGTAGTTCAGCAGCGCGCCCGCCGCACCGACGGCGGCTTCGTGTTCTTTGCCGTCCAAACCGAAGCCATGCAGGTCTTGGCAGCCGAAGTATTCGGTCAACAACTTCTCGCCGGCGTCGGCGGCAAACTGCCACGAGTTCAGGCGCGTGATGTTGGCTGAGTTTGCCTGAAAACTGTCAGGCAGGCTCTTACCGTCAGGTAACAGGATTTCCGCCGCCTGCAAACGCGCCAGCTCGTCAGCGAGTTTGTCCGCCGTCGTCAGCTTGGTTTTGAATTCGCCGCTTTGCAAAGATGCCCATGCGATGGCGATGTGTTTTTTATCCGCGTTCACCGCCGCGATGCGGTTGGTTTCCTTGTCTTCCAAAAACGCCGCGTCGGTCAGCGTGCCGGGCGTCACAATGCGCACGACTTTGCGCTCCACCGGCCCTTTGCCTGCGCCGACTTCGCCCACCTGCTCGCACACCGCCACGCTTTTGCCCATCTTAACCAGTCGCGCAAGATACTGCTCCGCCGCATGAAACGGCACGCCCGCCATCTTAATCGGCACGCCGTCCATCTGCCCGCGCGTGGTCAGGGTGATATCCAGCAGCTTTGCCGCTTCCACCGCGTCATCCAAAAACAACTCGTAAAAGTCGCCCATACGGTAAAACACCAGCTTGTCGGCGTGTTGCGATTTGATAGCGAGATACTGCTGCATCATCGGGGAAACGGTGGGTTTGGACATGGAAAAGCCTTAGAAACGCAAAAGTATTATTGTAACAAAAGGCCGTCTGAAAACCTAAATAAGCTTTCAGACGGCCTTTTATATGTGCCGAATAAGATTAGTCATAAACGAAAATAATATCTAAGTCTTTTTTCGGCAGGAAATTTTCTTTGACTGCTTGGAAGCGGTTCGGCCCTACTTTGCGCAAGGATTTGTCCCAGCAGAGTGACAACACAGTATTGGGCTCGCGGTCTATGGTCAAAGTGAATTTACCGATAGGTTTTGCCCAGTTGGCACCTGTGGTCAGGACATAGCCCAAATGGTGATAGACCTTCGTAGCTTCTTTCACATTTTTAAAGCCTTTAAGGAAGTTTTCATCCATACAGTACTCATCTATGAATGCTTTGCTGTCTTTGGCTTTGAGCGAAGGCAGGAAGCTGCCGCCAACCAACGGGGTGTATTGGTGTTTGATTTCGGTTACAGCGTTGGCTTTAAAGGTTTGCTTCCAGCTGTAAATAATCTGCGCCGACCAATACGTCCAGCCCATTGTGTTCAATTCGCTGGCTGGAAGCAAGGATTTGATTTTAGGCGAGCTGCAAGTACGAATTTTCTTATTGAGCTTTTCGATATCTTTGTTTTGCGTCCATGGGTGCATCAACTCCTGATCGCTCAAACCGCATTTTTTCAAGTCGGCGGTTACATCCACCAACGTTCCGTTACTACGTTCAAAATAGGCACGGACGTAGGCTTGCGGGCGGACAGGTTTGCCGTCGGCGTAAATGCGGAAGCTGTCAACCAAGCCCTTGGTGTCGGCAAAGTCGGAAACTGTAGCCGCAGGAACGATGGGCAAAGGAAAAAGAACAGTTTCAGTAATGTCTTGCGAGGAGGTGTTTTTAAACTTGTAATGCACGCGGATTTGCTTTTCGCTGATGTGCAAATCTTCGCTCTGCATATCGATATGCGGATTTTTCAGATATTTGATGCCGCTTGTACTGACCGTACCCATACTGTCATTGGCATGAGCGGCCCCAGCCAGCAGAAAAAGCAAGATTAAAGCTTTTTGTTTCATGATTTAACCCCTTTGAAACAGGCCGTCTGAAAAACAGGTTTCAGACGGCCTTTAACAGCGGCTTGGTTTTAAGCCAAAGCCACTTCCAAATTATCAATCAGGCGCGTGGTACCCAAACGGGCGGCGGCAAGCACCACCAATTCTTTATCGCCGACATGAGCCACTGCCAAGTTCTGTGCATGGCGGATTTCAACGTAATCAACCACCCAGCCGGCATCGGTCAAACGGCGGATACATTCGGCCTCAAGCTGAGCGTAATCCAGATTGCCGTTTTTCAGGGCGGCGGCAATGTTTTGCAACTCTTGATAGAGGCGTGGCGCTTCTGCGCGCTCTGCTTCGCTCAAATATTGGTTGCGGCTGGAAAGTGCCAGGCCGTCTGAAGCGCGGCCGGTGTCGACCGGGACGATTTCAATATTGAAATTCAAGTCTTCGACAAAGCCTTTAATAATCGCCAGCTGCTGATAGTCTTTTTTACCGAAACAGGCGGTATCGGGTTGAACAATGTTGAACAACTTAGTCACAACAGTCGCAACGCCGCGGAAATGGCCCGGACGGAATTTGCCGCACAATTCGTTTTGCAGGTGCGGAGGCTCGACATTGAAACGCTGTTCCACATTCGGATACAGCTCTTTTTCATCAGGTGCAAATACGACGGCAACGCCCTCGCCTGCCAATTTGTCGGCATCTTGTTGCAAAGTGCGCGGATATTTGTCGAAATCTTCGCCTTGTCCGAATTGCAGGCGGTTGACAAAAATACTGACCACAACGTTATCGGCACGTTTTTTCGCTTCGCGCACCAGCGCAAGATGGCCTTCGTGCAGATTGCCCATGGTCGGCACAAATGCCACTTTTCCGGCAGTTTTGCGCCACTCGCGCAATTCTTTAATCGTATGAATAATTTGCATGGTTTGAAAAATCCTTTATCTTTGCCGCCGTTTCATCAACGGAAATCACGCGCCGATTATACGCTTTTATTCATTAAAAAGGCCGTCTGAAATAAGTTTCAGACGGCCTGGTTTTTATTTTATCCGGCAAACGTATGTTCGACAGATGGGAACGTTTTTGCTTTGACTTCGTCCACATAGGCTTTGACCGCAGCTTGAACGCTGTCTTTGCCCTGCATAAAGTTCTTCACGAATTTGGCGGTTTTACCGGGGAAAATGCCGAGCATATCGTGCATCACCAAAACCTGACCGTCGCAATCCACGCCTGCACCAATACCGATGGTCGGGCAAGAAACGGTTTCGGTTACTTTTTTCGCCAACTCTGCAGGAACGCATTCCATCAATACGATTGCCGCACCTGCCGCATCATGCGCTTTGGCGTCGTTGAGCAACGCTTCCGCCTTGTCGCCTCGGCCTTGTACTTTATAGCCGCCGAATGCAAACACGGATTGCGGAGTCAGGCCGATGTGGGCGCAAACAGGGATACCGCGCATTTGCAGAAATTCAGTGGTCTCCGCCATCCAGACACCGCCTTCGAGCTTGACCATATGCGCGCCGGCCGCCATCAACTCTGCCGCCGCCGCAAATGCCTGCTCTTTGCTCTGCTGATATGCGCCAAACGGCAAATCGCTGACAATCATGGCATTTTTAGTACCGCGAGCCACACATTCAGTGTGGTAGCACATATCCTGCAAGCTCACTGGTAAAGTGGACTGACGACCTTGCACCGCCATACCCAAAGAATCGCCGACCAGCAATACATCTACGCCGGCATTGTCCATCAGCGCGGCAAAGCTGGATTCATAAGCGGTCAGCATGGCGATTTTTTCGCCCTCTGCTTTCATTTTTTGCAAAGTGTTTACGGTAATCATGGTGTTTTGTGTGTTCCGCCCGACGGGCAGCCCTTTGTTGTAATGGAAACGCGGTATTATAAGGTCTGCTTTTAAAATATCAAAGCATAAGCAAAAAGCCCGACTGCTTTCACAATCGGGCTTTTAATTGGTGCCGGCACCAAGAGTCGAACTCGGGACCCCCTGATTACAAGTCAGGTGCTCTACCAACTGAGCTATACCGGCTTACTGAAATGCCTTGCGGCACCATCAGTCTTTAACTGGTGCCGGCACCAAGAGTCGAACTCGGGACCCCCTGATTACAAGTCAGGTGCTCTACCAACTGAGCTATACCGGCAAGGAAGTCGGCATTATGCCGATAAGTTCCCATCTTGGCAAGCATTTTAAAACAAAGTTACTCACGAAATTATAAAAACCAATGATTTTAAAGAAAATTAAATAAATACCTTACCTCTCAATTCAACACGCTCAAAGGCCGTCTGAAAACCGCTCCAGCGCAAAACATCATGGTTTCTGTTAAAATAACGCCTTTTACATCTTTCGTCTGCACACATGCCACCCCGCCATCCTTACCGCCGCCTGCGCCCAGCCAAATCCCATCTGCCCGAAGTCGGCATTTCCGAAGAGGGCAATATCCGTTCCCTGCACTTGGGCAGCGACACCATTCAAAGTTCTATGAATGTCGATCATCCGTCCGAGCTTGTGTTGTCGTACAGCCGCGCCATGATGGGTTGGTTGCTGTTTGCAGAAACCCCGCCCAAACACATCACCCAAATTGGCTTGGGCGGCGGCTCGTTTGCCCGTTGGATAGACAGCTACCTGCCCGATACCAAGCAAACCGCCATTGACATCAATCCGCAAGTCATCGCCGTGGCGCGCAGCCTGTTTGAATTGCCGCACGAAGGCGAAAATTTTGAAATTATCGAGGCGGATGGTGCTGAATATATTAAAGTGTTCCGCCACAATACCGATGTGATTTTGGTAGATGGTTTTGACAGCGAACAGATTATCGATGCTTTGGTGGAAGAGCCCTTCTTCCAAGACTGCCGCAATGCCCTCTCTTCAGACGGCGTATTTGTCACCAACTGGTGGAGCGGCGACCAGCGTTATCAACGCTTTGTCGAACGCCTGCTCAACGTCTTTGACGGCCGCGTGCTCGAGCTGCCTGCCGAAAGCCACGGCAACGTAGCGGTCATGGCATTCCAAAGCAGCCCCAAAGAGCAAAATCTCGACAACTTAAAAAAACGCGCCGAAAAATTAAGCGAAAAATACGGCTTGGACTTCAAACGAATGCTTGCTGATTTGAAAGCCAACAATCAAAACAACGGCAAGAATTTTTATCTGTAAACCGCTTCAGGCCGTCTGAAAAAACAAACAAGGACACACCCATGCTCAAACCCGACATCATTCAAATCCCCGGCCCGGCCGGTTTGCTGGAAACCATCTACCTGCCAAGCACACAAGAATCCGCCCGCGGCGTTGCCGTCATCAACCACCCCAATCCCCTGCAAGGCGGCACCAACACCAACAAAGTCATCCAAACCGCCGCCAAAGCCCTCAGCCAACTCGGTTTCCATTGCTACCTGCCCAATTTGCGCGGCGTAGGCAATAGCGAAGGCGAACACGACTACGGCCGCGGCGAAATACAAGACTGTATTGCCGTTATCGACTACGCCCGCGCGCAACATCCTGACGCACCGCAATTCGTCCTAGCCGGTTTCTCATTCGGCGGCTACGTTTCCACCTTTGCTGCCCAAGAACGCATGCCTGATTTGCTGTTGCTGATGGGCGCCGCCGTCCATCACTACACCGATCGCCCAGAACCATCCAACGTTCCCGACGTCGCCAAAACATTGATGATTCATGGCGCGGAAGACGAAGTCGTCGAAATCAACAAAGCCCTGACATGGGCAGAACCACAAGACCTGCCTGTTGTGACCATTGCCGGTTCGTCCCACTTCTTCCACGGCAAACTCATCGTTTTGCGCGATACGATTACACGGTTTGCACCGGCTTTATTAGGTTAAAATCTGGCTACAAAATAAAACAGGGCCGTCTGAAAGCTTTTTCAGACGGCCCTGTTTGTATGAAAACCTTATTATCAAATATCAGGCTCAAGTATTCAGAAATCTATCAAGGATTTTCTACTTAACATATCAATTCTGGGTCAACCAATACTGCAAACCAATCAAAGTCTTACCATCTTTGATCTCATCGTTTGCCAATGCATTGCGCACCTCGTCCTTGCTCATCAGGACGGTTTCTGTAATTTCATCCTCATCATTGCTCAACTCGCTGCCCAAACGCACGCCTTGCGCTTGGTAGAGATACATTTTTTCATCGCAAAAACCGACTGCGGTATAAAAGGAGTACAACAGTTTGACGCTGTCGGCGACATATGGCGTTTCTTCCGCCAACTCACGCAAAGCGCATTCGGCAGGATCTTCGTCCGCAATATCCAATTTACCCGCCGGCAATTCCAACGTCGCCTGATCGGCGGCATAACGCCATTGGCGCACCAAAACAACTTTACCATCTTCCGTTTCCGCCAATACACACGCAGCACCCGGATGACGGATCACAACTCGTTGGCTTTCGTTGCCGTTGGGCAGGCGAACCCGATCGCGGCTGATGGTAACAAAAGAACCTTCGTAGATTGGCTCACTGCTTAATTTAGTTTCTTTCAAATCCATTTTTTACCTCATTTCCAAATTATTAAATATTAAAGGCCGTCTGAAATTTTACAGAAATAAACTCAGAGGATGACTTTTCTAATAATTACCGCTGATGTCGTTGTTGCAAACGCTCCGTATGTGTTCGCAGCTTTTCACTATTTGCTTGGTAGTCACTTGAAGACAATACAGCAACTATTGCCTCTACCTCATGAGAAAGCAATAAGGCCGTCTGAAAATTCTTAATATAAGCCGCCGCCTGCCTAATACGGCAAACATTTGGTGGCATTTTCGATTTCAATTCACAATCACCTAAGAAAACTACCATTGAATGAAACTTCTCCTCAGGAAATTGCAATAGTTCTGACAATGCTTTGATATGAGCATAATTCTGACGCAACGGGTTTTGAAAATAATGTTTCTGTTTATAGATGATTTGCGTCCATTTAGATTGCTTTTCACCACCAAAAATCCAACCTGTGTAATTTTTAGTTTCTATCACAAATATCCCAAAAATTGAGACATAAATATGATCAATTTGTGTCGTACCATCTCGAGATGGAATAATTAAATCGTGAAACTCAAAATAAGTTTTCTCATCTAAATTTTTTCCAATTACAGAACGAACTGCTATTTCCCCCATGCTTCCCTTTATTTTAGGATTTCTCAACAGTGCTTTTAATAAAAGCAAAGGAATAATGATCAGAAAAATCCAAAATATACCTGACATACTTCCCAATATTTGTTCAATCATGACGTTTTCTTTTTTATTTAAAACTAAAAATTTATATATTTATGGTTTATTCCCGAGCGCGTTCAATCTCAATACCGACCTGGGCCACATCTGGCAAGATACCCGGTTTCACAATACGGACACGCACTTTGGCCGCACCAAAATCATTTAAAATCAATTGGGCGATATGTTCCGCCAAAGTTTCCAGCAGTAAAAAATCCTGTTCGGCAAGGCTGCAGCGTACGACTTCGCATACTTCGCCATAATGAATGGTGTCGCCGATATCGTCGCTCGTGCCGGTACGCTCGGGAACACTGATTTCCAAATCCAAAATCAAAGTCTGTTTACGCTCGCGTTCCCAATCATATACGCCGATTAAAGTATCGGCCTTCATGCCGTACAAAAAGATTTTATCCATTTGCCTGTCCGTTTTTTTGATAGAATAACCGTTCCCATTTTAAGTAAAGCACCCAAAATGTTCAATGTACTCGCCATTATTGCCGCCTATCTTATCGGCTCCCTGTCTTTTGCCGTCATCGTATCAAAATATTACGGCATGGACGATCCGCGCACTTACGGCTCCGGCAACCCCGGTGCCACCAATGTCTTGCGCAGCGGTAAGAAAAAAGCAGCCGCACTGACCCTGCTCGGCGATGCAGTAAAAGGCTTGGTTGCCGTCATCTTGGCACGCTGCCTGCAAGATGCTTTAAATTTATCTGATGCAACGATAGCACTGGTTGCCATCGCCGCATTGGTCGGTCATATGTGGCCAATATTTTTCAATTTTAAAGGCGGCAAAGGCGTAGCCACCGCATTGGGCGTCTTGCTCGCCCTCTCCCCCGCAACCGCCCTGCTCTGTGCCTTGGTTTGGCTGGTCATGGCGTTCGGTTTCAAAGTATCTTCCCTTGCCGCACTGGTCGCCACCGTCTGCGCACCCATCTTCGCCTTCTTCATGATGCCACACGCCTCTTGGGCATGGGCAACCGTATTCATTGCCGCATTGGTGTTGTACCGCCATAAAAGCAATATTCAAAACCTGATTCAAGGCAAAGAAAGCAAAATCGGAGATAAAGCCGGAAAATCTTAAAAGCGTAGATACATTCAAATAAAAGGCCGTCTGAAAGTATATTTTTCAGACGGCCTTTTGTAGTTTCATTCACATTATTCACGCATAATCAGTCAATCTTAATATATTCCACCGACAGAATCTCTATAATCTCACGCCCTTCCGGTGTATCCAAGACAACTTCATCGCCTTCGCGTGCTTTTATCAGGCTGCGCGCCAAAGGGGAAATCCATGAGATTTTATTTTTAGCAGTATCGATTTCATCTACGCCGACGATTTTGACGGTTTGTTCACGACCATCTCCGCGCAATAAGCCAACGGTGGCGCTGAAAAAAATCTGGTCCGTGGCTTCACGTGCTTCAGGGTCGACGACGACGGCAGCTTCCAAGCGTTTGGTTAGGAAGCGGATACGGCGGTCGATTTCGCGCATACGGCGTTTGCCGTAAAGATAGTCCCCATTCTCGCTGCGGTCGCCATTGCTCGCCGCCCAGTTAACGATTTGGACGATTTCTGGGCGTTCTTTGTTGACCAGATGATAAAGTTCGTCTTTCAATGCCTGCCAGCCGGTAGGCGTGATGTAATTTTTGGTTTCGGTACTCATAATGTGTCTAAAACATAATTAAAGGCCGTCTGAACATTAATTTTCAGACGGCCTTTATTGTAAGTCAATTTACTTTATTCTTCATCATCATCGCTATCGCTGATACTGATGCTGTGTTCCATTTTGCTTGGATGTACTTTCAAACCGCCACAACCTGATTTTTCGGTAGAGAGACGGTTTAGATACGCTTCGTCGATATCGCCGGTTTGATAAACACCATTAAAGCATGAAGAATCAAAGGATTCGATTTTTGGATTGAGTGCTTTGACTACTGCTTCCAAGTCTTCTAAGTTCTGGAAGACGATACCATCCGCGCCAATCTCGGCTGCGATTTCTGCTGCGCTGCGGCCGTTTGCAATCAGTTCTTCACGGGTCGGCATATCGATACCGTACACATTCGGATAGCGCACTTCGGGAGCTGCAGAAGCAATGTAGACTTTGCGTGCACCTGCCGCACGTACCATTTCAACGATTTCACGGCTGGTCGTACCACGCACGATGGAATCATCCACCAATAAAACGCTCTTGCCGTTAAACTCGGTTTCCATCGGGCTGAGTTTTTGGCGTACTGATTTTTTGCGTGTTGCTTGGCCGGGCATAATAAAGGTGCGGCCGATGTAGCGGTTTTTAATCAGACCTTCGCGGTAAGGTTTTTCGAGATGAACGGCAAGCTCCATCGCGCTGGGTCGGCTGGTATCGGGAATAGGCATAACAACATCGATATCATCGACAGGCAGCTCGCGTTTGATTTTTTCTGCCAAAGATACGCCCATATCCATACGGGACTGATAAACGGAAACGCCATCGATGACGGAGTCCGGGCGGGCAAAATAAACATATTCGAAAAGACAAGGGCTGAGTTTAACTTTATCGCTGCATTGACGGGAAATAATCGTGCCGTCAAAACCAATAAATACGGCTTCGCCCGGATGGATATCGCGTTCCAAATCATAGGCAAGTGCATTGAAGGCAACGGATTCGGAAGCAACGGCATAAGATTTTTTGCCGGATTCGTCAATTTGCGAACCCAAAACCAACGGACGGATACCGAAAGGATCCCGGAAAGCCAGCATGCCGTACCCTGCAATCATGGCTACTACGCCGTATGCGCCGCGCACCAAACGGTGCACTTCGGAAACGGCGTTGAAAATATTGTCGATGGTGAGTTGGTAAGGAACTGTATTTTTAGAGACTTCGCGGCGTAATTCATGCGCAAATACATTGAGTAGGACTTCAGAATCGGAGCTGGTATTAACGTGGCGCAGGTGTTTGTTGCATACGTTTTCATAGAGCTCTTCGGTATTGGTCAGATTACCGTTGTGTGCCAAAACAATGCCGAATGGGGAGCTGACATAAAACGGCTGAGCCTCTGCGCTACTGCCCGCATTGCCTGCAGTCGGATAGCGGACATGTGCAATGCCGGCATTACCGACCAAGTCGCGCATATTGCGGGTACGGAACACTTCGCGCACCATGCCTTTGCCCTTGTGCATATGAAATATATTGCCTTCGGCAGTAACAATGCCTGCTGCGTCCTGACCACGGTGTTGCAACATCTGCAAACCATCATACAACATCTGATTGACCGGCTCATGACTAACCAAACCTAATACACCACACATATTGTGCTTCTCCGAGTTTGAAGATTAAATGGGTAAGCTGTCATTATAAAATAATTTAGATGAGTTTGCTCGAATTGTTGACAATATGATGTCAAATTTACGCAAATAAAAGCGGATTCAGACGAACCATAGGCCGTCTGAATCCGTCAAACTCAATCATCCAATTCTTCTACTTCAGCTGCTTTACCCGAAAGATGCGGCATTGCGGTATCTTTCCCTGGCAGATAAGGCATCGCAGCATCGGCCAGTGATTCAAAATACGGAATTGTGTGTGAACTTTGCCACTCTTCCGTTTTCGGCAAATCAGTGTGTGAAAAAACCATCACTGCCAGTGTCACCAAAATCACACCTTTCACTGCACCGAATACGCCGCCAAGCAAACGGTTGATGCTTCCTAAACCAACGGCAGACATCAAACTGCTCAACAGCGATCGTGCCAGTTTCTGCAACAGCCATGCCAGAAAAAACACAGCGGCAAAACCCATCGCAACCGCCAAGGAATGCGGCTCAACCGATTTAAAGACCACATCGGCAAACGGCACGGCGAGCGTTCTGGCTGCAATAAACGATACCACCCACGCCACCATTGCCCCTGCTTCGGCAATAATACCCCGTGTCAACGAGATAATGATGCAGATGACGATGACAGCGGCAGCCAACAAATCGGCAACAGGCAAATTACTCACTGGTCACCTGACCGGCAATGCCATGCACACGCAATTTGTTCAAATCGCGCTCTGCATCGCGTGCATTTTTATAACTGGCTGATTTCACGCGATACACCTTACCTTTATCGGTCATCACTTCAGTAATGGTCGAGTCGATACCTGCGGCTTTCATTTTACGTTGCAGGCTTTGCGCACGTTCTTTTTCAGCATAACCAGCCTGAATGGCGGCTTTTTTCGCAGGTTTGGCTTCTGCTTTTTCTTTTTCAGCTTTAGGTTTGGCTTTTTCAGACGGCTTCTCGGCAGTTTTTACCTTATCGGCTTTTTCTGTTTTGGCCGTTTCTGGTTTAGCTTTTTCATTTTTTGGTTTTTCAACTTTGGCTTCTGCTTTCTTGGCAGGTTCGGCCTTGTCTTTTACGCTGTCTTTGCTGTTTTTGGCAGATTTACGCTCAGCAATGGCTTTCTCTGCTTTTTCCAATTGTGCCAATTTATTGCGTTCGGCAGCGGCTTCACGCTCTGCTTTTTCAGCACGCGCTTGAAGTGCGCGTTTTTTAGCAGCCAATGCGTTTTCTTTTTCATCCGCTTCCTGTTGGGCTTGTGCCTTGCGTGCCGCAGCACGTTGTTCTGCCTGGCGTTGGCGGCGTTCTTCGGCTCGGCGCTCCGCAGCTTCGCGTTTGGCGGCCTCAGCTCGTTGAATACGCTCAGACTCTTCCAAACCTTTAATATTGCCGTCATCCAAAGTATCATTAATCAAAACCAACGGCTCGCCGACATCTTCGGGAGCAGACTCACGGTTTGGCTTCAATACTTCAACCGGCGCATTGTCTTCTTCGTCGCCGGCATTTTGAGGTTTGCTTTGCGCTTCGGCATCCGCATGGCGGGCTGCTTCTTCAGCCATCGCAACATCTTCTTTATTCGGCTCTAAAACAACGGCCTTGCTCGGCTCATCAGCCGTTTTGACTTGGCTCTGACCGACAGGTGCTTCTTTAAACGGTGAATTTTTATCGTTGCCGGAAGTCAGTGCCAGACCGAACAGCATACCCGATGCCACCACCAAGCCGGAGGCTAAGACCAAGCGACGGCGGTTGCGACGTTTGAGTTGTTCGTAACCGTCTAAATCGTATCCGTTTGGAGTTTCTTTTTGTTTATTGTCGGACATGATAATTTCCTCGTTAGTGTTCTTTCAAAACAGCCATTACATCGGCAACAGTATGGAATGAGCCGAAAACAACGATTCTATCATTTTCGGTTGCTTTAGCCAAAGCAGCGCGGTAGGCAGCAGCGACAGTTTCAAAAACATTTACATTGTCGATGCCGTGTTCAGCCAGTTTGGCCTGCAAAGCCTCTATCGTCATGCCGCGCGGTACATCTAAAGGCGCGATGTTCCACTCGTCAAACTGATCTTTAACGATTTCCAGCACGCCATCAATATCTTTGTCGGACAACATACTGAATACAGCAGTACGTTTTTGGGCAAAGGCAAGGTTAATCAGACTGCGGCGCAAAGCACGGGCTGCGTGCGGATTGTGGCCGACATCCAAAACCACCAGCGGACGGCCAGGCAAAACTTGGAAACGTCCAGGATTCTCAACCAACAGCAAACCACGTTTAATCGCGCCGATATCAACCGGCAATTGTTCGTTCAAACATTCCAACACCGTCAATGCACACGCGGCATTAGACAACTGATAGGCACCGCGCAAAGCAGGAAATGGCAAGGAATTGCGGTTACGGCTTTGGCCGTCTGAAGATTGCGGATGGAAGCGGTAGTTCCACTGTACGCTTTCCATTGACGCAAAATCAAAATCACGTTGAACCATCAATAGTTTTGCACCAATTTCTTCTGCGTGTTTGAGCAATGATTCAGGCGCAGGATTCTGACCGCATACAGCAGGTTTGCCGCTACGGAATACTCCGGCTTTTTCAAAACCGACCTGCTCAACGGTATCACCCAAAAATGCCTGATGGTCCAAATCCACGCTGGTAACGACCGAGCAGTCGCCGTCAAATAAATTCACGGCATCCAATCGTCCGCCCAAACCGACTTCTAAAATCATTACGTCCACATTTTCATGCATGAAAATATCGACGGCCGCCAAAGCATTAAACTCAAAATACGTCAGCGAAATTTCGCCGCGCGCCGCTTCGATACGCTCAAATGAGGAAACAATCAATTCATCTGAAACCGGCTGAGTGTTGATGGCGATTCGTTCGTTGTAACGCAGAAGATGAGGACTGGTCAGCGTACCGACTTTAAAACCGGCTTCTTTATAAATATGCGACAAATAGGCGCATACGGAGCCTTTGCCATTGGTACCCGCCACCACGACGACAGGACATTGCGGCACCAAATTCATGCGTTTTTTCACTTCCCCCACGCGCTCCAAGCCCATATCGATAAGGCCGGAACTATGGGCAGTCTCCAAATGAGAAAGCCAGTCTTGTAATGTTTTCATTGTATTTATCGCTTCAAAAGGCCGTCTGAAACAGCCGTTTAATCCATATCTGCCGCAAGTTCTGCTTTGTCTTCTTTTTCCCGACACCAGCGCGCCCACACTTTCAGACGGCGGTAGGCATCGCGGTCGGTCATGTCGGGCAAGATACAGTGTTTAACCATTTTTCCGTCAATATTCCATTGCAGAAACAAAGCATAAGCTGTCAACATACTGCTGTCTTGCAAAACCGCGCTTCTTCCCTCTTCCTCGTCATTCAAGTAAACCGTCGCACGGTATTGACGGTCGATGATGATTTTTCTGACCGCATTTCGAGTCTGAAAATTAACGCTGCGCCAAGCATAGGCAAAACTGCCGGCCAATGCCGCCAAACCCAGCCACATCATCCAGCCGTAAAACTCGGCGAGACATAAGGCCAATGCCGAAAGGTGTAAGAAGACAATCAGAATTTTCAAAGAACGCGAGGGCTTTAAGGCCGTCTGAAAACTTCGCACGGCTTTACATCATATTGTCGAAAACAGGCGTAATGTTCAATTCCGCCTCTTCCATATCCAAAACCATATCGTGGATTTCGGTATCGAAAAATTCCCAAAAAGCCTTCAAACTCATGTCTTGCGGCCATTTGCTTTTATCGATGTCCCAGCCTGCCAATTCGGCTTCAAAAATCTGCTGGTAGCGTTCGTCAAAATAAGAAATGACGGATTCGGGTTCGTCAAATTGCGGCACAAGGAATACGGAGCAGTTGGTGCGCAGTTGCTCGATGGTCAGGTCGGGCATATTTTCATCGGCGGATTTCAGCCATTCCAAAAAACGGGCGGTCGGCTTCAGCACAACAGCGGTACGGTCAACAAAATACATTATTTTCAACTTTCAAAATCATTCAAACCGATCATGCCGTCTGAAATTTCAGACGGCCCGAGTTTAATGTGTCATCACCTGTTGCAGGAATTGTTTGGCACGCTCGTGTTTCGGATTGGTAAAAAACTCTTCCGGCGTTTCATCTTCCAGAATCTGGCCTTTATCGACAAAAATCACACGGTCGGCGACTTCACGTGCAAAACCCATTTCATGGGTCACACACATCATGGTCATGCCACTTTCCGCCAAGTCTTTCATTACTTTCAATACCTCGCCGACCATTTCAGGGTCAAGCGCGGAAGTCGGCTCGTCAAACAACATGACGCGCGGCTCCATCGCCAAACCGCGTGCAATCGCCACACGCTGCTGTTGACCGCCGGAAAGCTGACCGGGCAGCGCGTCTTTTTTATGCGCCAAGCCGACACGTTCCAAAAGCTCCATCGCTTTCTTTTCTGCCTCTTCACGGCTTTGGTTTTTCACTTTCATCGGAGAAAGAATAATATTTTCCAAGACAGTCAAATGCGGATACAGATTGAACCCTTGGAACACAAAGCCCACTTCTTCGCGCACTTTGTTCAAATCGGTTTTCGGATCGGCAACATTAATACCGTCCACCCAAATCTCGCCGCTTTCAATGCGCTCGAGTTGGTTTACCGTACGAATCAGCGTTGATTTGCCACTGCCTGAAGGACCGCATACAACGACCACCTCGCCTTGCTTGACTTCCAGATTCACGCCGTTGATAACGTGTAAATCTTTAAAATGTTTGTGTACATTTTTGAATTTAATCATTATTTCTTTCCAAACTACCAAAATTTTCGGGGCTTGAGTTGCGATTGCCGCTGCCAAAGCAAAGGAATGGCCGTTTCCAGCCAAAAGCGGCAACTGACTATGTCGCCTGAGATTCCGCCTTTATTGTACCGATTGACTTTAAATTGCTCTTCCCTATCGAGACGATGCCCGGTCAATACCCAAACTGCGCCGATAATTGCTGTTTCAAAACGGTGCCGCTCAGGCGGCATATCCTTACCGGAAAAATACTGCGCCAACTCGCGCCACAAATATGAATCACCCAGAAACCCCCATTGAATAGGAGGCTGCTTAAAAATTGCCATCACTGTTTCAGGCGGCCTTTTGAACCAAATAATTGCTCAATTCCACATATTTCTCAGCGGCAATGTGTTCTGCCCTGTCCTGCGGATTAATGCCGACTGCCTGCAAATCATCATCGCCTGCAAGTTCCTTCAAATTATTGCGTATGGTTTTGCGGCGTTGATGGAAAGCCAGTTTCACCAGTTTGGCAAAATGTTCAAAATCTTCCGCTTTACCGATACGGTGTTTCACCGGAATCATGCGCACCACGGCCGAATCCACTTTCGGCGCAGGATCAAAGGATTCGGGCGGTACTTCAATCAACATTTCCATATCGAAGAAATATTGCAGCATCACGCCCAGACGGCCATAGTCGTTGGTTTTCGGCTGCGCCACCATGCGTTCGACCACTTCTTTCTGCAGCATAAAGTGCATATCGATCACATCGTCTGCCACTTCGCTCAATCGGAACAAAAGCGGCGTGGAAATATTGTACGGCAGGTTGCCGACAATTTTTTTCTTGCCTTCAATGCTGTTGAAATCAAACTGCAATACATCGCCTTCGTGTATCACCAATTTATCTGCAAACGGCAAAGTTTTCAGACGGCGTACGATGTCACGGTCGATTTCGCAAACATGCAGGTAGTTGAGTTTTTTCGCCAAAGGCTCGGTAATGGCGGCCAAGCCCGGGCCGATTTCAATCACGATATCATCGGGCTGCGGTCTGACCGCGTTGACAATATCGCTAATAATCCGCGTATCCTGCAAAAAATTCTGCCCGAAGCGTTTCCGGGCCTTATGTTCTTTCATATCTTTCTTCAAGCAAGCTGTTTAAGGCAGTATTGTAACTGAAACAGGCGTTTTTGTCGGCACGCTTTCAGACGGCATTTGCCTAATTTTAAGCAAATGGCGGCGCTTCCAAACCCAAGGATTTCAGTAGTTGCGCGGTCTCATAAACCGGCAAACCCATCACTCCGGTAAAACTACCCTGCAAATGTTCGACAAATACGCCGCCCAAGCCCTGAATCCCATACGCACCGGCTTTATCCATCGGCTCGCCGCTGGCAACATAGGCTGCAATTTCCTCAGCCGTCAACGTTTTAAAGCGCACTTCGCTCGTCTGCACCACATCATGGCGCACGCCTTGCCAGTAAACGCATACAGCCGTCAGCACTTGATGCGTCCGCCCAGACAGGCGTTCCAGCATATCGACCACATCCGCTTCGAATTCCGGTTTACCCAAAATAACCGCACCATCCGCCACCGTCGTATCCGCCGTCAATACAGCAAACTCAGGTTCTTGATTATGAGCAGCAAACCATTGCGCCACCGCTGCCTGATTTTTCTCGCAGGCCATACGGCGCACATACTCTACTGCGGCTTCGCCTTCTTTAGGGGTTTCATCAATATCCGCAGGAAGGCGGCGTACCGTGAAACCCAAATTCTCCAAAATCTCACGACGGCGCGGACTACCCGAAGCCAGATAAATTGCGTTCATTGTATTGGTTTTCCTTATTTTGAAATTTTATGCTGACCGGACAGGCGGACATAATGCGCAGAGGAATACGTCAAAAATTCCTTTTCCTCATCAGTCAGCGGACGCACTTGTCTCACAGGCGAGCCGACGTATAAAAAACCGCTTTCCAAACGCTTGCGCGGCGGCACCAAACTGCCCGCGCCTATCATCACATCATCCTCGACAACCGTATCATCCAAAATAATCGAGCCCATACCCACCAACACACGATTCCCAATTCGGCAGCCATGCAGCATGACCTTATGCCCAATCGTCACATCATCGCCGATAATCAAAGGCGAACCGTCAGGCTTCGCCGCATTCTTATGCGACACATGCAAAACACTGCCATCCTGCACATTGCTGCGCTTGCCGATAGAAATACTGTTCACATCGCCGCGCAATACAGCATAAGGCCAAATCGATACATCTTCCGCCAGCGACACTTCGCCAATCACTACCGAAGTCTCATCTACAAAACAAGACTCATCAAACGACGGCACATAATCCAAAAACGCACGAATAGGGTTTGCCATTTCCAATATCCTTTTCTCAAAACCAAAACTGATCGGGCCGTCTGAAAACACGGCGTAAAACGATTTTATACTACAACAATACGAAATCAAGCCAGAAAATCATCAAAAGGCCGTCTGAAATAGTTTTCAGACGGCCTTTCATCATAAACCCTTTATCTTGGCTTACCACTATTTATCATTAACGCCCCAGCTATATTTTATGAAATAATCGTCTTCATTTAATTCTTGGAGAAGCCGATGAACACACGTTCAGGAAATTATGCAGCACCCCTGCTAGTCGTCGGCTGCGTCGTCTTCGGCTTGGGCAGTTTGATCGTCAAATTTGTCGATGTCGGCTCTTACGCCATCGCATTCTGGCGCTTACTGATCGCCGCCCCTATATTCTTCCTGCTCGGGCGTTTTTTCAGACAAAAAATGCCCACGAAAAGAAAAACGGTCGGCTACGCAATCTTATCCGGCGTTTTCCTCGCATTCGACCTCGCCCTTTGGCACGAAAGCATTCACGCCGTAGGCCCCGGCATTTCCACCTTACTCAACAGCCTGCAGATTTTCTTTTTAGCCGCCATCGGCTTCTTCTTTTATTCAGAACGTTTAAGCACCCTGCAAATTTTAAGTTTGATATTGGCCACCATAGGCGTAGCCTTAATCGGCAGCCCAGAGTTCGGTCATAACGACAATGCCGCATGGGGATTTGTCAGCGGCGTAGTGTCCGGTGCCATGCTGGCCCTGTCTATGGTTTTCGTACGCAAAACCCATGAGCAGGAAAAAGTCGGTTTGTTTCCACTGATGATGATTTTAAGCTTCGGCGGCGCAATGGCGCTGGTCATCCCATCGCTGCTATTCGATGCCGCCCATCTTTATCCCAAAACTTTAAACGATGTGATTCTAGTCTCCATCTACGGCATCGTCATGCAATGTTTTGCTTGGGCATTGATTGCTTACGCCATCCCACTTTTATCTTTGTCACTAACAGGCCTACTACTGCTCTCCGAACCAGTCGCCGCCATGTTGATCGATTATTTCTGGCTGGATAAACCGATTAATACCGTCCAATAGAGTGGCGCCACTTTAACTTTATTGGCAATTTATTTAGGTTCGTTAAAAGACAAAAAATAGATACAAAAAAAGCCGTCTGAAAAATTTCAGACAGCCTTTTTGGTATAATGAAATACTTAGACTCAAACCAAATTTAACCGAATTAGTTTAAGTTATATGAATCCATTCAATGATTTTCTAAAATGTTTTCTCAAAATCTATGAATACACGATTTTTAGAATAACTATTAAGCTCTCCAATATTACTGTTATTTTTTGTATATCGCCAATTCAACCTTGGAGTAACACCCAGCACGCTTAATTTATTGTGCCAAATACTTAAATTAGTAATAGTTACATTATCTTTGCGATGACGATCAGTAAAAATATAATGCTTTCCATCAAAACGTTCGTGATAGTGATTGATTATAAGTCTGCTATTCAGGTCTTTACCCCAAGTCTGCCCCCAACCAATATACCTCCCTATACGTTTAGAGCTACTGCCAGCATAATGTTTTACTTTATCACGAGCATAGTTTAAACCACCTAAAAAATAAGTATCATTGTTTAAAAGGTAAGTAGCACCTACTCCGATTTGATAATCTTTCCCTCGTCGTTCAGTATATGCATAATCTTTTTTTGCTATTGTACTGTTAGCAGACAAACGTAAATTTGGCGTTATCCAATTTGAAATGCCTAAATCTACACCTGCACGTGTGTAATAAGGATGATTTCCATAACGACGTTTTTCTAAAAATGGCATAACATAGCCATCTGTTTTAAAACTTTTATTTTTATAACCCAGGCTTATTCTTGCTACTTGATCATCATAAGCATGATTATCCCAATAAGTCACACCATCTATATCACCCGACATAGCTAAGTAATGGTTATCTTTAATATTATCATCACGATTGATAGATAACGAATAATTAAACCCATGTCCTTTTTGCGGCAAATAGTCAGGATTCTTTTCAAATGCTAAATTACCAAATTGAGGAAGATGAATTTCGCGTTCTGTTGAAACATTATTGATATTACTGTCTTGGATATAACTTAGACTACCTGAAATTTGCCATTTCTTTTTCTTCATAGCATCTTCATAAAGTGCGATAGTCGGAAGTACATCTTCAGGAAGCCCCTGCTCCTTGGCCACATTAAATTCATGTTTCGCATTGCGAGTCTGTCTATCCTCATAAAGCATAGCAGCTAAATCTAAACGGACAGTAACAAGATCAGAATTTTTAGCAAGAATAGAACGATAAAGTTTGATAGCCTTTTTATATTTTCCTTCAGATCGCCAAATTGCACCTTGTGCATAAGCTAATAAAATAGGATCGTGCCCGCTCCATTTACGATATATAGGTAAGAGCTGCGCCGCTGAAACATAATTTCGCATTTGTAAAGCCTGATTTAATAATGGCTCTGTCAACTCTGGTTGCTTGGATAAATCATCTAATGTCAACGTTTGGCTAGACTCTTCTACAGAAGTACCGTCATTGTCTGAAAATAATTTACCTTGCTCTGATACTTTAGGAATAGCCATCTCCTGAATTTTTTCTACCTGTCGATCAGCTACAGTTTCAGGATTCGTCATAATTTCAGCAGAAGCCATTGAAGGAACTAACGTTCCCAGTATAAAAATGAATGAATAAGACTTCATAAATCTATTTCTTAAAATTAAAAATTTAAGTAACAATAGTTGAATTAAAATTTTATCTATTGGTATTTTTCATCTTAAAAACAATAAGCAGCAGATGCTAAGCTCCTGCTGCTTATTGTTTAATCAGCGTATTAACGCTTGCCAATAAAACCAATATTATTTTCACCATGGCTGGTCGTAATTTTTAACACACCACCCACTTCTTCAGCATTTGGGCCAGCAAAACGTATGTCACCTTTACCATAAATCACTTTATTTTCACCTGGATTTTTTCCCTTCATCCAAACAGTGATATCGTTAGCAAGTTGTTTGCTTCCCACTAGAGAGACTTTTTGACCTGCAGTTGCAGAAGGCATTCCACTTTCTGTTTTTACATTACCACTAGCGAAATATACATTACGTTTATCATCTAAGCGACGATTGGTAATTGCTCCATTAAAGGTAACATTATTACTTAAAACAGTATTGTAAGCCATATTTGGTTCATGGAACTGCGCAGTCATATTCATCACGCCGTCTTGTTTACCGTCTCTGCTAGAATAAGCAACACCTGTATATTTAGCAGATAATCCTTTTTTAGTCTTCATATCATAGACATTGGCAACCATACCATTCTCAGTAATAACTCGGTCAAAAATGCCGATATTATACGGAGTATTAACCCCATAACTACCATCGCCATTTTTATAACGCCATGCAGTCAATGAGAGATATTGTTGGTTAAAACCATTGGCTTGTCCAACATCATAAGTATAAATCGCACGAACTTCATTTACCTTTCCATAGCGCAGTGCACTAAACATTTCAGCAATTACACGTTTATTTTGAAATGCGCCTAATGCCTTATTATTATCAATACCGGTATGAATTGAATATAATGACACTTCGGTCATTTGCCCTTTATCAGCTACAATCTTCAACCTACCATCTTTTTGTGTTACAAGAAAATAGCTACCAGCAGGGTAAGTATATTGTTTATCCGCAACCCAACCCAAAGCTTTAAGCGCATCTGCGCGCTCTGGATTTACTTTTGCTGCTTCCGAGCTAACTTTAAATGTAGTAGTTTTATTCAAAGTAAAGCGATATGCATATTCACCATTTTGATTAACATATAATTCGTCATCCGGATTATTATCAAAATAATTATTCAAAGAATGTGCATATTGATAACCCTTATTAGGTTTAGTAGATATGTTCCATATCGGATTACCCTTATCATCTAATTTATATTCTACATCAGCTAATACACGGCGCCCTTTATCTAAAGAAGTTTTATTATCTGCATTAGTTTCAAAATTATTAAACCATTGTGTATAACGGCTACCACCTACACTATCCAACTCGAATTTGCTGGCCGCTTGGTCTAAGATATTAACACTACTACCCTGTTTAATTAAAATACCATTTGCATTACGCTTATCTACACCAATTAAATTTTTTGAATTTAATGGGGTATCAATTTCATCATAACCATACTCTCTCTTAATATATCCATCGATTTTATTTACTTTATAACGTGTTGCTACACCTCCCAATATAACCGTTTGGGGACGTAAAAGTTTATATTTTCCACGCCCCCCAGAAGTTTCGATAATATGTGCACTATCATAAACAAAAGTATTCTCGGAAGCTTTCTCCAACAATGGGTTTGCAGCAAAGTTATTTGCAATAAAACCTGTATCTACTTCAGCTTGACTAAATTCTTCTGTTTTTACTACATCACTCAATCTAAGAGTTACTAATTTATTCTGAATATTTTTAGAAATTTGCTCATTAACTTGAGCTAAATTATCTTTGCCAGTATTAGGTTTGGTTGCATTATTCTTACCGGTGTTATCCTTACCGGTAGTGGGTTTGCTTGCATTGTCCTTACCGGTGTTATCTTTACCGGTAGTAGGCTTGGTTGCATTGTCCTTACCGGCGTTATCTTTACCGGTAGTAGGCTTGGTTGCATTGTCCTTACCGGCGTTATCTTTACCGGTATTAGGTTTATTTGTATTATCCTTATTGGAATTACCTTTGTTGGTATTATTACTAATATCATTAGGTGCCACAGATGGACTTATCGGAGAACCCGGTTCTCCATTCGAGCTAGCACATGCAGCTAAAACTGCCGCACAAATACCTGTCAATACAAAATGAGTAATAGGTGATTTCTTCTGAGTAAACATAAATATAATCCTCATTAACTGAAAGTAACTTTACTTAAAACAACTAGATTATTTACTACTAATTGAAAAACTAAATATAAACAACACTTACACCACCGTAATATTATAAACGAATACAAACAGCCTTACTTAATTAACGTTTGTTAATTTTTGAAAATGTACTTATTTTGATTAATTTATAATTATTAAATACCTAATCATCTCTTAAGTTAACAATATTTCAAGTCTATCTTTTAATATTAAATTTAATATTCACCTAAGACACAAATTTTAAATTACTATAAAAAAGGCCGTCTGAAAAATTTCAGACAGCCTTTTAATCTGTTTATTGCTTATTTGATACTGGTACCGATACGGCTGAGTTCTCCAAAGTTCATCCAAACGAAGAAGGCTTTACCGACAATCAACTTGTCATCGACAAATCCCCAATAACGGGAGTCGGCGCTGTTGTCGCGGTTGTCACCCATCGCGAAATAACGGCCTTCAGGAACTTTACAGATAAAGCCATTGCCGTCTTCTGCGTATTCGCAATTTTCCAAACCGCTTGTTTCAATCGAGTAATTGCTTTCAGGCATCACTTCGGAGGTGTATTTGTTCAATACGGCAATAGATACGGAAGGCTGACCGGCCTCTTTGACAACGTCAAAGTTTTTGCCGTTCAAGGCCGTCTGAAAACGCTCAAGCGTATGAATCATAGACGGATCGGTATCATCTGCGTATTGATAATTGCCGTTTGGTTTTTCGGGAATAATTTCACCGTTAACAGTCAAAACCTTATCACGGTATTCCACAACGTCGCCCGGAATACCGACGATACGTTTGATGTAATTCATCTCAGGCTGAAGTGGGTAATTGAACACCACGACATCGCCTCGGGCAATGTTGCCGACAGGGATAATGACCTTATTCAAAATCGGCAGGCGGATACCGTAAGAAAATTTGTTCACCAAGATAAAATCGCCTTTGACCAAGCCCGGACGCATGGAGCTGGACGGAATTTGAAACGGCTCGGCAATAAAGCTGCGCAACACAAAGATAACCAAGATGATGGGGAAAAAGCCGCCCATATAGTCGGTAAAATGCGCATTGTCTTCGCCGGTTTCGCTTTTTTTCAGACGGCCTTTATGGATTGCCCAAACAATACCGGTGAACACGACAAACACCAGCAATACGGCGGTAAAGCTCATAAACTCGGACAAAATGCCGAATACGCCGACCATGCACAAGAGATAACTCCATTGCAGGCCGGAACTCCATTCGCCGTTTTCCTGGCGCTCTTTGCTGCTTTTGAAGTTGAGGACCAAACCGGCCAGCAGTACAACGATTGCGCCTAAAGTCAGATTTATACTCATTATTTATCACTCACTTGCAGAATCGCCAAGAATGCGCTTTGCGGGATTTCCACATTGCCCACTTGTTTCATGCGGCGCTTACCTGCTTTTTGTTTTTCGAGAAGTTTTTTCTTACGCGTAATATCGCCGCCGTAACATTTCGCCAAAACGTTTTTACGCAGGGCTTTGACGTTTTCGCGGGCGATAATCTGGCTGCCGATGGCGGCTTGGACGGCGATGTCGAACATTTGGCGCGGAATCAGTTCGCGCATTTTTGATGCCAGCTCTCGACCGCGGTGAACGGCGCTTTGACGGTGCACAATCAGGCTCAAGGCATCGACTTTTTCGCCGTTGACCATAATGTCGAGCTTAATCAAATCAGACGGTTGGAACTCTTTGAAATGGTAGTCCAACGAAGCATAACCGCGCGAAGTCGATTTAAGCTTGTCAAAGAAATCCATTACGACTTCGTTCATCGGCAAATCATAAGTCAGCATGACTTGACGGCCCATGTATTGCATATTGACCTGAACACCACGCTTTTGGTTACACAAAGTCATGACGTTGCCGACATACTCCTGCGGCACAAGAATGGTCGCAGTGATAATCGGCTCAAGAATGGTTTCAATGGTGCTGATTTCAGGCAGTTTGGACGGATTTTCAACTTCGATTTTCTCGCCGTTTTTCAACACGACTTCATAAACTACCGTTGGCGCAGTGGTAATCAAGTCCATGTCGAACTCGCGTTCCAAGCGTTCCTGAACGATTTCCAAGTGTAACAGGCCCAAGAAGCCGCAACGGAAGCCGAAGCCCAACGCTTGGGAAACCTCAGGCTCAAATTTCAATGAAGCATCGTTCAGCTGCAATTTTTCCAAAGCATCGCGCAAGGCTTCGTAGTCGTGGCTTTCCACGGGATAAAGGCCTGCAAATACTTGGCTTTGTACTTCTTGGAATCCGGGCAGCGGCTCAGAGGCAGGGTTGGCAACCGAAGTAACTGTATCGCCGACTTTAGCCTGACCCAATTCTTTTACGCCGGTAATCAAAAAGCCTACTTCGCCGGCTTTGAGTTCTTGTTTTTGGACTGATTTCGGCGTGAATACGCCCAGCTGCTCAACCTGTGTTTCCGCCTTAGTACTCATAAAGCGCACTTTGTCTTTCAGCTTGATGGTACCGTTTTTCACACGAATCAGCATGACTACGCCGACATAGTTGTCAAACCACGAATCGACAATCACCGCTTGCAACGGCGCATTTTCATCGCCGGTCGGCGCAGGGATTTTGGCAATGATTTCTTCCAAAACATCTTCCACACCAATACCACTTTTGGCAGAACATTGAACCGCACCAACGGCATCAATGCCGATAATGTCTTCAATTTCCTGCTCCACGCGATCGGGTTCTGCGGCAGGCAAGTCGATTTTGTTCAAAACGGGCACAACTTCCACACCCAAATCAATCGCGGTATAGCAGTTCGCCACGGTTTGCGCTTCTACACCTTGAGACGCATCGACCACCAAAAGCGCGCCTTCGCAAGCCGACAGCGAACGTGATACTTCGTAAGAGAAATCGACGTGTCCCGGAGTATCAATTAGATTGAGCTGATACACCTGCCCGTCGCGTGCTTTATAGTTGAGCGCGGCGGTTTGCGCTTTAATGGTAATACCGCGCTCTTTTTCGATGTCCATGGAATCGAGCACCTGCGTACTCATTTCGCGCAAATCCAAACCGCCGCAGTATTGGATAAAACGGTCGGCAAGCGTCGATTTACCGTGGTCGATGTGGGCAATAATGGAGAAATTCCGTATGTTTTTCATATTGTTATTAAGATAAATGCAATTAAAGTCGGAAAGGCCGTCTGAAAAAACAGGGATTCGGTTTTCAGACGGCCTTAGAATAAGGTTGAATCGTTCCGTATTCTAACGGAAATTCAACGTTTCTGCATGATTTTATAGCGATTTGACAATCTCGGTCACCATCTTCGCCGAGCTGACAGCCGCCGTTTTCAAAAACTCTTCAAAGCTGATGTCCGCTTTCTCATCTGCCGAATCGGATACGGCGCGAATAATTACAAACGGCACTTCCAACTGGTGACAAGTCTGCGCAATCGCCGCTGCTTCCATTTCCACTGCTTTGACCTCAGGGAAATGGCTGCGGATTTCCGCGACACCTTCGCTGCTGTGTACAAAACGGTCGCCACTGACAATCAGGCCTTGAGCTACGGCCGCACCTTCAAACACTTGCGCCGCCTTTTCTGCTTGGCGAATCAGGTTTTCATCCGATGCGAACACAGCAGGAAGTTGCGGTACTTGCCCCCAAACATAGCCAAAAGCCGTTACATCGACATCATGATGCGCCACAGTTTCGCCGATGACCACATCGCCGACTTTCAGACCCTTACCCAAACCGCCTGCACTGCCGGTATTAATGACGCAATCCGGTGCAAACTGATGAATGACCCAAGAAGTCGAAACCGCTGCATTGACCTTACCGATACCGCTCAAAACCAATACCGTGCGTTTTCCAGCCAATTCGCCTTCATATGCCGAGAATTTACCGAAGGACACATGCTTGACATTGGCCATGCTTTCACGCAAAAGCTCGATTTCCTGTTCCATTGCGCCGACCACGGCAATTGTTTGTACTGACATCTCGTTACCTTTCCATTCACTAATCGGGCAACATTATAACAGCAGAATTTAAAATCACAGGGATACTGAAAAATCTGCTATATTCCCAGAACGACACCCAATTTAAAACAGATTGATGCTCTAGCTAGCAATCAGCAAATAATTGATTGCCTCTGTTATAATTACCATAGATAAAATAACTATATTTTAAATACCTAAATTCTTATGTTTAACGAAAATACTCCGGATGCAAAAGAAGAATTGTTCGCTTGGCTACGCCATATGAACAAATACAAAGGCTCCGACCTTTTCATTACCACCAATTTCCCGCCGGCCATGAAAGTGGACGGCAAAATCATGCGACTGACTGATGAGCCGTTAAGCGCTGAAAAATGTATGGAAATCGCTTTTTCGATTATGTCTTCCAAACAAATCGAAGAATTTTCTTCCACCAACGAATGTAACTTCGCCATCAGCCTACCCGATACCAGCCGCTTCCGTGTCAATGCAATGGTTCAACGCGGTGCAACAGCTTTGGTATTCCGTTCCATTACCAGCAATATCCCGAAATTTGAAACGCTTAATCTGCCACCGATTCTGAAAGACATTGCCCTCAGGAAACGCGGCCTGATTATTTTTGTCGGCGGTACAGGTTCGGGCAAGTCCACTTCCCTCGCCTCCCTTATCGACTATCGAAACGAAAACAGCTTCGACCACATTATTACCATCGAAGACCCGATTGAGTTTATCCATCAACATAAAAACTGCATCATCACCCAACGTGAAATCGGTGTAGATACCGAAAATTGGCCGATTGCATTGAAAAATACCCTGCGCCAAGCACCAGATGTCATTTTGATTGGTGAAATCCGCGACCGCGAGACCATGGACTACGCCATTTCCTTCGCAGAAACCGGCCATTTGTGTATGGCGACACTGCACGCCAACAGCACCAACCAAGCGCTGGACCGCATCATCAACTTCTTCCCCGAAGAGCGCCGTAACCAGTTGCTAACCGATTTATCGCTCAACCTGCAAGCCTTTATTTCGCAACGCCTGATTCCCCGTGAAAGCGGACGGGGTCGTGTGGCGGCGGTCGAAGTTTTGCTCAATTCGCCAATTATTGCCGACTTGATTCAAAAAGGCGAAGTCCACAACATCAAAGAAATGATGAAAAAATCAACCGGCATGGGCATGATCACTTTTGACCAAGCCTTGTATGATTTGTATGAAAACGGCGATATCAGTTATCAAGACGCCATTAAAAATGCCGACTCCGCTCATGATTTGCGCTTAGACATTCAATTACGAAGCCGTCGTGCGCAAAATGCCGGTCCGGATTTAGAATTGATTTAACAGCTTCAAAGCATAAAAAAGGCCGTCTGAAACCTTACTACGAGTTTCAGACGGCCTTTATTCCATCAAATAATCAAGCCTGTTTCAGTTTTGCATCGGCATCACGCAATGCAGTGCGCAGACCTTCTTCGATAACCGGATGGTAGAACGGCATATCCAACATTTGCGGAATCGTCATCTTCATTTGATGCGCCCAAGCCATCAAGTGTGCCAAATGTTCGGCAGCAGGGCCGACAATTTCCGCACCAATGAAACGGCCGGTCGCTTTCTCAGCATACAAACGCATATGGCCTTTGTTTACCAACATAACGCGGCTGCGGCCTTGGTTTCGGAAGGAAACTTCACCGATGACAAACTCATCAGGCTGATATTTCTCCGCAACTTGCGCGTATTTCAAACCGATAGTGGCAATTTGCGGACTGGTAAATACCACGCCGATTACGCTACGGCGCAAACCGCCCTCAATATTCGGGAAAATAGCGGCATTGTGACCGGCAATTTTGCCTTGGTCAGAAGCTTCATGCAGCAGAGGCAGTTGGTTGGATGCATCGCCTGCGATAAAGATGTGCGGAATGCTGGTTTGCATGGTCAGCGGATCGGCAACAGGCACGCCACGTGCATCTTTTTCGATATTCAGGTTTTCCAAACCGATATTGTCCACGTTCGGACGGCGACCGGCGGCAGCCAAAGCATATTCGGCATGGAATATACCTTTTTCGCCATCTTGTTCCCAATGAACTTCAACATTGCCTTCTGCGTCCAATTTGACTTCGGTTTTGGCATCCAAATGCAAAGTCAACTCTTCACCAAAAACAGTTTTGGCTTCTTCAGCGACAACAGGATCGGAAATACCGCCAATGGCACCGGCCACGCCAAAAATTTCAACTTTTACGCCCAAACGGTGCAAAGCCTGACCCAACTCTAAGCCGATTACGCCAGGACCGAATACAGCCACACTCTTAGGCAGGGTATCCCAAGAGAAAACATCATCGTTCACAATCAAGCGATCGCCCAAAACTTCCCACTGAGGGAAAATCACAGGGCGCGAACCTGTGGCAATCACAAAACTTTTTGCAGTAATTTGAGTGTGGTCATCGATTTGGACGGTGTGTTCGTCAACAAATTTTGCCGTACCCATAATACGCTTGTCGGCTGGCCACTCTTCTACATCGCTGACCACAAAACCGACAAAACGGTCGCGTTCGGACTTCACGCGGTGCATGACTTCTTCGCCGTTTACCGTTACGCTGTCTTTATCCAAATGTACGCCAAACGGATCGGTATGCAGAGCATGATGGCGCGCTTCCGCAGCCGCAATCAGCAATTTGGACGGCATACAGCCGACACGCGCACAAGTTGTTCCGAATACATTGTTTTCAATCAGGTAAACATTGTCTGTATGAAGTCGGGCATTGCGAAATGCGCCCATACCGGCTGTACCGCCACCCAGTACTACCACATCTGCTTGAATCTTTTTCATATTTTATCCTTACTGTCTATATCCAAACCGATATTGCCATCAGGTTATCCGTTTTCAGACGGCCTAAACTTCATAAACTATCAAAATTTAAAAATTAATAGTCAATACCTAAATATCGATTTAAAACAATAATCTCAAATTCTACTTATAAATATAGAGTTATTCAGAACGCCGATTTGTAAACGTCGTCTGAATAACTCTATATTTGGGTCTTTCAGACGGCCTTTTCAAGCCGTCTCAAGCATACAGGCAATTAGTTTTTAGCCAAGTAAGCTTCCAAGTCTTCGCTGCCGCCGATGTATTTGCCACCGATGAATACTTGAGGAGCAGTCATCTTGCCGGTAATAGCGCGTACGGAAGTAACAGTTGCATCTTTGCCCAATACGATTTCTTCGTAAGACAAGCCTTTGTCTTGCAGAGCTTTTTTAGCTTTAGCACAGAATTGGCAGCCAGGTTTGGTGAAGATGGCAACAGACTCTTGAGCTTTCCAGTCAGGAGCAATGTATTTCAACATAGTGTCAGCGTCAGACACTTTGAAAGGATCGCCTGGTTCTTCAGGTTCGATAAACATTTTTTCAACCACGCCGTCGTTAACCAGCATGGAGTAACGCCAAGAGCGTTTGCCGAAGCCCAAGTCTTCTTTGCCAACCAACATGCCCATGCCTTCAGTGAATTCACCGTTGCCATCAGGGATCATGTAGATGTTGTCGGCTTCTTCTTCAGCAGCCCAAGCGTTCATTACGAAAGTGTCGTTTACAGATACGCAGTAGATTGCGTCAACACCGTTTTCTTTGAACGCACCAAACAATTCGTTGTAGCGTGGCAGGTGAGAAGAAGAGCAAGTTGGAGTAAATGCGCCAGGCAGAGAAAACACGACTACTTTTTTGCCTTTGAACAAATCATCAGTAGAAACATCTTTCCAAGTGTCGCCAACGCGAGTGCGGAATACTACGGAAGGTACTTTTTGACCGGTACGATCTTGCAAAGCCATTTTTAAGCTCCTTAAAAATTCGGGTTTGAGAAATGAATCAATGCTTGCATTTTAATGCAGGCCTATCGATTTGTATAATTTATAGTTCAAATAATATTAATTACATCAAACTATCAATTCAATTAAATCGAAAACAGCTGTTCTTCTAAATGAAGGCCGTCTGAAATAAAACAAGTACCTGACTGAAATTATTTTTTAGGTAAGGGCTGAACGGGAGAATCCGAAGCCACAATTTCGCCGATGGCTGTTTCCGCAATATCCTTCAAAGCATAGCGGTCTTTATCCGGCATATCTGTCGGTTTGTACTGTGGTGAGAAATCCAAACGGATACGGATTTTCCTCATCGAAACAATACGCCATAAAGATTGAAACAGGTTTACCTCCGCATAGGATGGCAAATCCGTCCGTTGTCCTTCGCCATCATAATAGCGTAAGGTTACCGCCTGAATCGGCGCTTTCGCATCAATAGCCGATTGAAACAGGGCTGCTTTAAACGGCAAAATACCCAAGCCGGAAGAAGTGCGCGCCTCGGGGAAAAAACTTACATTATGCCCTGCTTTCAATGCCGCACAAATCGCCTGATTAATCGGCTCGACATCACGGCGGGAATTGCGGTTGATAAACACCGTACCGGCATTTTTACCCATTTTCCCCAAAACCGGCCAACCGCTGATTTCCTGTTTCGCAATAAAACTGCTCGGATAAACGGCACTCATGGCAAAAATATCCAACCAAGATACATGATTGGCCACCACCAAAGTACCACTCACATTTCCTTGAGGCGGTACGCCGATTTCCAATTCGATATCCAAAGCATCCAACGCACCTTTTCCCAAAACAACCACAGCGTGATTGCGTTCCTCTGCATTGTTGCCATCAATGGCACGCAAATCCCGGCCGGTTCTGAATAACCAAGCTGCCAAACAGCAAAGTCGGCTCAGACGTTTAAAAAAAGGAGCTTTTTGTTTAGACATAAAATTTCTTCTGTATTGTGTTCATTATGTTCAGACGGCCTCTGACATTTAAGGCCGTCTGAAACTATTTCTGGCAATTTGGACAATAAAATGTTCCACGCTGCCCCAAAGTTTCTTTAAAAATCAGCCCGCCACATTGGACACAAGGCTCATTGTGACGGCCATAGACCGTATATTCCTGCTGAAAGTAGCCGCTTTTACCATCGCTATTAACGAAGTCTCGCAGCGTACTGCCGCCCGTTGCAATCGCCCTCAGCAGAACCGCTTTAACGGTTTCTACCAATAATGCGCATTCTTTCTTGGTCAGCTTATTCGCCGGACGCAATGGCGAAATACCTGCCTTAAACAGACTTTCATTCGCATAAATATTACCGACACCAACCACCACTGCATTATCCATCAGCGCTAATTTGACTGCACGCTTTTGGGTTTTCAATTTCTGATACAGGTAATTTGCATCAAAATCATCCGAGAGCGGCTCCGGTCCCAACTTTTCCAACAGCGGATGATGCTCGGCAATACCCTCATACCACAATACCGCACCAAATTTACGCGGATCGTGATAACGCAATACGGTACCGTCATCAAATACAAAATCTAAATGATCATGTTTATCCGGCGTGGCGATGCGCTCATCATCGGCGGTAAAAATCCGCAAACTGCCGGACATACCCAAATGAATAAGTAAAATACCCGTTTCAAAAGTAATAATCAAATACTTCGCACGCCGACTGCATGCCAAAACTTTGTGCCCGGCCAAAATTTGCGCCAAGTTCGGATGGATAGGCCATCTCAATTTAAACTGGCGAATAATGACTTTTTCTATCTTTTTTCCATCAATATGCGGCGCGATTCCGCGTAAAGTCGTTTCTACCTCAGGTAATTCAGGCATCATTATTCTCCAAATTCATCATTATATATAGGCCGTCTGAAAACTATTCGGCCAAACGTGCCGTACTTAAAGCAACCGTATTGCCATCGAATGCAGATTCCAATTCAGGCAAAGGATGGACACCAATCAAATGTTTCGTTAAAACCACACCATACACCGCCGCACACTGCGGCCACCACCTATCCCCTGCCTTTTCCATAAACTGCCAAAACTTCAAAGCAGATGATGAATTCACAGCAGGCAGATAATCCATAAACTGCCCATATTCCATTTCAAAACCAATAGCGGCAGTTTTTCGTTTCAACTCAGCCAGAGCCAAGCATTGAGATTTCATAGGCAGTCTTTTACCATCAAACCACGAGCTCAACCCCCACAAAGATTTAAGGTTAAACCCCGTTAAAATCAACCTGCCCTCGGGTTTTAATATCCTAAATGCCTCTTGCAACACCAAATCGGCAGATGAAATTTCCAAAAGATGGGGCATCAATAATACATCCACGGAATGCGTTTCAAATGCCAACATTTCAGCATCCATCCGCACATCGCGCGGCACCACAATCATATTTTCAGACGGCCTCTGCCATACAGCGCCTAATTGAACCGCCACTTGGCTATTCAAATATTGCAAATGCCGTCTGAAAAAATCCGCCTCTTTTTGAGCGAGATATTGTCCCATTGGCATTTGCATAAAAAAAGTTTCCATTAAATACTCCCCTATGCATCCCGACTTGTGTGACAGAATTTTAACACCACGGCCACATCACACAAGCAAATTCCCTGCTCGACTTGACGTTTAAATGCTGAAACGATACTATCAAAAAGACGAAATTTTATTATATATTTGATAACTTTATTTACTATGGCAAAACTAAAAACCATCGCTCTGACCGTTTCAAGCCTGTCGGCGGTTTCCGCCACAGCCTATGCGCAAAACGCTACGCCCAACCAAGTCGGCATGGCCATGATGCGTCTCAACTCCGCCCTGCTCGACCAAGCCAAAGCACAAACCTTCGGCTCTGGCAGCTTATGGGCATCGTTGCGTAAAGACTTCCGCATCAACGAAGTCAACACAGAACTGGTTCGCCGCCATGAAAACAAATTTGCTGCAAACAGCGCATATTTCGACCGCACCATCTCCCGCAGCAAACCTTATATGTACCATATTGCCAATGAAGTTAAAAAACGCAATATGCCTGCTGAAATCGCTTTGCTGCCTTTCATTGAAAGCGCATTTGTAACCAAAGCCAAATCACACGTCGGCGCATCCGGCCTGTGGCAATTTATGCCGGCTACCGGCCGCCACTTCGGCTTGGAAAAAACGCCTTTGTATGACGGCCGCCACGATGTTTACGCCGCTACCGATGCTGCATTGAACTACCTGCAATACCTGCACGGTATGTTCGGCGACTGGTCTTTGGCCCTTGCCGCTTACAACTGGGGCGAAGGTAACGTCGGCCGTGCCGTAAACCGTGCCCGTGCGCAAGGTTTGGAGCCGACATACGAAAACCTGCGTATGCCGAACGAAACACGCAACTACGTTCCCAAACTTTTGGCCGTCCGCAATATCGTTGCCAATCCGCAAACCTTCGGTATGAATATCAGCGAAATCAGCAATCAGCCGTATTTCAAATCTGTCAGCATCGACAAACCTATTGATAACAGCACAATCGCTCGCTTTGCAAACATCAGCGAAAGCGAACTGTTGGCACTCAACCCAGGTTTCAATGCTCCGGTATTCATCCCTAAAAATAACCGTCGCCTGTTGTTGCCGGTTTCTGCGGTTTCTGCATTTGAGAAGAACTACCGCAATGCCAATCCAGATACCCTGATGTCTTGGGATATTTATACTTCTTTGGGCAACAAGAAGCTTAACGCCATTGCTAACGATACCGGCATGAGCGTAGCCGAACTCAAACGCCTCAACGGCCTGAGCGGTAGCGCCATTTCTGAAGGCCGCAGCATTTTGGTGGCTAAAAACTCAGCTACCCAAAGTCAAGACATTATTAACTTTATCGACAAAGACAATACTCCGGATACTTACCAATCCAATATGCCGGCTATGTCTCCGATTATTGCTTCCAGCGTAGCAGAACCGGTTAAAGTTGCTCAAACTACCGTGACCAATATTGTTGCGCCTGTTGTTCCACAGTCCAGCAAACCGGTTGACTTTATTGCACGTAGCAAAGCTGAAAACGTTACTTCTGTAGCAGTAACAGAAACCAAAGCACAGCCTCAAGTTGCAAATGCGGAAGTAGCCGCCCCTGTTGTAGCCATGACCCATACTACTGCTGAGCCTGCTGCCACAAATGTTGCTGAAGCACCCAAAGCAGCTATCCTTGCCGACTTGACTGCACCGTCTGTTGCCGCAAACGATGTAGCCCCTACTCCAGCAGTTGAATCTGTTGCTGTTGCTCCGGTTCAAGAAGAGCGTGATGACCTGATGGCTTTGGTACAAAGCCAACCTGCGGAGGAACCTGCAGCAACTGTTGCTGAAGCGACTTCTGAAGCCAAACAAGTTCAAACTGTTGTTACTGCTGAAAGCGCTCGTGCCGCACGTATCGCAGCCAATACCGCTAAACAACAACAACGCATCAATGCACGTCTTGCACGTGTAAATGGCCAACAAAACACACAAACCGCAGCACTTGCAGTGGGTACCCACCGTGTGGCAGATGGCGATACATTGTTTAATATCTCCAAACGCTATAACCTGAGCGTAGCCGATTTGATTATTGCCAACAACATCAAAGGCAACAATATCAAAAAAGGCCAAATCCTCCGTGTTACAGCTGCTCCGGCAAAAGTCCGCAGCAACCCGGTTCAAAACGTTTCCTACACTGTACGTAAAGGCGATACCCTGAACACCATCGCCAGCCGTTTCAATGTTGATATTAACGATATCCGCCGTTGGAACCGCAATACCCGTACCGTATCTCCCGGTCAACGTTTGAAACTGATTGGTAGCTAATATTATCTTTAAAACAAAGGCCGTCTGAAAGATTCAGACGGCCTTTTTCTTGATGATAGATAATCAAGTTAATGTTTGATAACAAACAGAATAGTCTTTACTTAAAGATAAAAATATTTTTTGAAAATTACTGTATAAAAAAAGAGTGTGCAAAAACACACTCTCTTCTTCAAACGAATTGTCGTCAAACCCTATGCTAAATACCCTTATCCAAACATATGAATTCCGTAAAATATATTCCTATGCCGGTGAAAAAGCATCACAGAAGAAGGCATCTTCCGGTAAAGCGCAATTTTGAGTCAGCAAACTTTGCGCATTCTCCGTCATGGCTGGTGACCCGCAAGCATAAACTTCATATTGCCCCATATCAGGATAATTTTGTGCGGCAACATTTTGCACGTATCCATTCTCCCCTTTCCAATCGGAATTAGGCTTAGAAAGAACAGGCGAAAATTTTGCATTTTTCAGACGGCCTATTAATGCTTCTGCTTCTTCCAATGCGTACAAATCCTCCTGCTGACGTGCTCCCCAGTAAAAATGAACCGGACGTTCGCTATTCTGATGAATCAAATCAAGCAAGATACTGCGGATAGGTGCGTAACCTGTACCCGTTGCCAACAAAACAATCGGTTTATCGCTGCCTTTTTGCAAAGTAAACGTACCCAATGGACCTTTAACGCGGACAATGCCTTTTTCTTTGATTTTAGGCTCGGCACCAAAAATCATTTCTGAGCATACGCCGTTTTCACGTTTGCGGATATGCAGGTCCAAAACACCTTCTTGGTCAGGAGAATTGGCAATTGAATAGCTGCGACTGATATTGCCGGGAAGCAGCAAATCAATATATTGTCCGGCATAAAATGCAAATGACGGCGCTTTAGGCAAAGCCAATCGCAACAAAGCAACATCATGTTTGATTTCAATCGTTTCAATGCGTACAGGCAAAGTGCGCACCGGCAAAGCATTTTGATTAAAACCTGGCACATTGATTTTGAGGTCGCTCTTCGCAGTGGTACAACACAATAACACTTTGCCCTGTGCTTTTTCTTCTTCACTGATGGCTTTATCAATATGCTTGCCCATTTCAAATTCGCCACTAATCAACTCGGCCTTACATTGTCCGCAGGCGCCATTTTTACAAGAATGGGGCAGATTTAAATTCTGACGGGTCGCAGCGGCAAGAACGGTCTCATCCTCGTTTGCCGTAAATGTAGTTTGATCTGGTAAAGTAATAGTATGTGTCATGGTATTTAGAATAATTTTAGAATCAAAATAAAGGCCGTCTGAAAAATAAGACCTATTTTTCAGACGGCCTGTCCTATCTATCAAGCTAATTTAGCTTTAATCAGCTCTTGAACCTGAGCCGGATTGGCCTTGCCTTTACTTGCTTTCATCACTTGACCGACAATCGCATTTAAGGCTTTTTCATTACCAGAACGGAATTGCTCAATGGCTTTCGCATTGTTTGCCAACACTTCATCCACCATCGCTTCAATTGCACCAGTGTCAGTAATTTGTTGCAAACCATGTTTCTCGATGATTTCTGCAATACCTGCTTCAGGCTCGGCCCACATTGCTTCAAAAGCTTTTTTCGCCAGTTTGCTGCTTAATGTTCCGTCTGCAACTTTAGCAACCAACTCGGCAAGGCGTGGAGCTGTAATAGGGCTTTCAGCCAATTCCAAGCCTTCTTTGTTCAAAGTAGCAGCAAGCTCGCCGTTCATCCAGTTCGCCGTTAATTTACCTTGGTCGCAGGCTTTGGCCGCTTCTTCAAAATAGGCAGCTTGGGCGCGGCTGGCAGTCAACAGGCGCGCATCATAGTCAGACACACCGTAATCGGTAACAAAACGCGCCGCCATTTCATGCGGCAATTCAGGCATTTGCTCTTTGGCTTTTTGCAATTGGCCGTCTGAAATAATGACCGGCAGCAAATCTGGATCTGGGAAATAGCGGTAATCGTGCGCATCTTCTTTCAAACGCATCACACGGGTTTCACCTTTTTCAGGGTCAAACAACATGGTTGCCTGCTGTACTTTACCGCCGTCTTCCAAAATTTCGATTTGCGCTTCCACTTCATAATTAATGGCTTGTTCCAAGAAGCGGAAAGAGTTGAGGTTTTTGATTTCACGGCGTGTACCGAACTCTGCCTGACCTTTTGGACGGACAGATACGTTGGCATCAACGCGGAACGAGCCTTCCGCCATATTACCGTCACAAATATCCAGCCAAGTCACTAAACCATGCAACGCTTTAGCGTATGCCACGGCTTCGGCAGCGGAACGCATTTCAGGCTCGGAGACAACTTCCAATAAAGGCGTACCGGCGCGGTTTAAGTCGATACCGGTTGCACCGTTCAAACCCTCGTGTACGGATTTACCCGCATCTTCTTCCATGTGCGCACGGGTAACATTGATGGTTTTGACCTCGTCGCCCACCACGATTTCCAGTTTGCCGTGTTCAACAATCGGCAAATCCAACTGGCTGATTTGATAGCCTTTCGGCAAATCAGGATAGAAATAGTTTTTACGGTCGAACACGTTTTTCTGATTGATTTTCGCATCCAAAGCCAAACCGAGTTTGATGGCTTTTTCGACGACTTCGCGGTTCATTACCGGCAATACGCCCGGCAACGCACACTCAACCACGCTGGCGTGGGCATTAGGCTCGGCACCGAATGCAGTGGATGCGCCGCTGAAGATTTTGGATTGGGTGTTGAGTTGGACGTGGATTTCCAGTCCGATTACGGTTTCCCAAGTCATAAGGGTCTTTCTGTCGAAAAAAAGTTAATCGGTTAAATGAGTGATTCGTTTTTCAGACGGCCTGAATAAAACACCATAATAGGCCGTCTGTAAGATAAGTTTATTTCCTGCGGCGTTGGAAACCGGGCAGTTGCCAATGGAAACGGTATGCAGTCAGGCGAAACAACAATCCGCCGGCAAAGAGCAGGTTTAACGTAAAAATATTAATCCAGCCCAAATGCCCGAACAGATAAATCAGTCCGCCAATCAAAATGGCTACGCTGCCGTAAAGGTCGGTGCGCAAAATCATCGGCACATCATTGACCAAAATATCGCGCGCAATACCGCCGCCAACGGCAGTCACAAAAGCCAAAGAAATAACGCCGAACAAATTAAGCTGCAAAGCCATACCGATTTGTGCGCCGGTAATGCTGAACGCTGCCAAACCGATGGCATCGGCGATAATAAAAGCAGCGGCCAAATAGGTGCTGCGATAACGTTGCACCCTTATCAACCATGCAATGGCAAGCGTGGCAAACACAACAATCAACGCATCGGTTTGCAAAAATACTTGCGGAATCCGGCCGACCAAGCCATCGCGTATCATGCCGCCGCCGACAGCCGTCAGTAACGCAGTAATGACGACACCGAGTACATCCAACCGCTTGTTGTAGCCAACCAAATAGCCGGAAATGGCAAACGCGGCTGTCCCAATGATTTGAATGAAGTCGGTGGCTGTCATAATTTTTTAAATATCTACAATATGCAGCACCTCAATACATTCAGGCGCTTTTATATGGTTTATTTTCAGACGGCCTTAAATCATCAAGGCCCTAAAAACATTATTCCGGCGCTTTAGTGTGCCAATCGCTGTTCAGTTGAACCTGATGTGCGGCACCCAAAATTTTGGCTTCGGAGAAATAGTTGCCGATAAATTGCACACCAATCGGCAGGCCGTTTGCGCTGAAACCGGCAGGCAGAGTCAGTGCAGGCAAACCGGCAAGGTTCACAGCGATGGTGTAAATATCGGACAAGTACATTTGGACAGGGTCGTGAATGTCGCTGCCGAGTTTTGGCGCGGCAGTCGGCGCAGTCGGCGCAAGAATGAAATCACATTGACCAAAGGCCGTCTGAAAATCATTGGCAACCAGACGACGCAGTTTTTGCGCTTTCAGATAATAAGCATCGTAGTAACCATGGCTCAATACATAAGTACCGATCATGATACGGCGTTTGACCTCGCTGCCGAAACCTTCGGCACGAGTGTTGCTGTACATTTCTTCCAAATCGCCGAATTGCGCCGCACGATGGCCATAACGTACGCCGTCGAAGCGGGATAAGTTGGTACTTGCTTCAGCAGAGGCGAGAACGTAATAAGCAGGAATCGACAATGATGTTTGCGGCAGGGAAACTTCAACAGTCTCCGCGCCTTGGACTTTGAGCAAATCGATAACGCTTTGTAAGGCCGTCTGAACATCGGCATCTGCGCCTTCGCCGAAATATTCTTTAGGCAAACCGATTTTCAAACCTTTGAGCGGCTTGTCCAAATCACGGGTGTAATCTTCTTTGTCGCGCTCCAAACTGGTGGAATCGCGCTCGTCAAAGCTGGCCATGGCGTTCAACAAAATCGCACAGTCTTCGGCCGTTTGCGCCATAGGGCCGGCTTGGTCGAAGCTGGAAGCATAAGCAACCATACCGAAACGTGAAACCGTACCGTAAGTCGGCTTGATACCGGTAATACCGCAATGCGATGCAGGCTGACGGATAGAACCGCCGGTATCCGAACCCAACGCAGCAGGTGCCAAACGCGCCGCAATCACGGCAGCCGAACCTCCTGACGAACCGCCGGGAACATGTTCAAGATTCCATGGGTTTTTGGTTGCGCCGTAGAACGAAGTCTCATTGGTCGAACCCATGGCAAATTCGTCCATATTGGTACGGCCAAGAGTAACCATGCCGGCATCCAACAAGTTTTGCACCACAGTGGCAGTATAAGGAGAAACAAAGTTATCCAACATTTTGGAGCTGCATGCACTGCGCCAACCTGTTTGGCAGAAAATATCTTTGTAAGCAACCGGCACACCGGTCAAAGCCGTTGCATTGCCGGCTGCGATACGCGCATCGGCTGCTTTGGCTTCAGCAAGGGTCTTATCTTGATCGATGGTAACGTAGCCGTTGATGGCAGGGTTTTTCGCAGCAATAGCGGCCAAATATTCGGTCGCCAATTCGACTGCGGAAATTTGTTTGGATTGCAGCAGGCTGCTGGCTTGTTTGAGCGTGTAAGCGGTCATTGTGCCGTACTTTCTATAAAACAGTTTTTGCTTTCAAAACAGATATTGAAAACATCCGTTTAAATCAATAAATCGGGCCGTCTGAACAAAGTATCCTTTCAGACGGCCTTGCAATAGGGGCTTGCCGATAAGCAAAGGCCGTCTGAAACCTTATTCTTCAATCACTTGAGGAACGATATACAGGCGGTTGCGCACTTCTGGGGCAACAGCCTGATATTCTGCAGCGTGATCGGTTTCAGTCACTTTATCTTCGCGCAGACGCAAAGCGGCTTCGTGCGGATGCGCCATGGGTTCGATGCAGTCGGTATTGACGCTTTGCATGTTTTCAACCATGGCGAAAATGTCGTTCAACTCGGCAAGCGTTTTGTTTTTTTCTTCGTCCGTTAAAGTGAGGCGCGAGAGTTTTGCGATTTTTTCCACATCATTTAAGCTTAAAGCCATAAAAAATCCTTGTCTGATAGCAATTTGGGGTATCATTGCATTTCGTCTTCTATGAAGCGAAGAATTATAACCGAAAACCAAACAGGTTGGCATGGTGTTTTAATTCAGACGGCCTTTAAAGGGTGCATTTATCCGTCTAAAACCGTGTACCTGTTTTTCTTATTTTAAATAATGCTAAACACATCCGGGCTGGGCCGGAATTTCAGGAATCCTAATGTTTCGTCTTTTATCTCGTTTCCTCTCCAATGATATTGCCATCGACTTGGGCACGGCCAACACGCTGATTTTTGTACGCGGCAAAGGGATTGTTTTGGATGAGCCGTCCATGGTTGCGATTCAATCCGGCGCAGGCAATAAAAGTAAAATTATGGCCGTGGGCACGGAAGCCAAAAAAATGCAGGGCCGTGCGCCGCGCAATATTGAAATCGTCCGTCCGATGAGGGACGGAGTGATTGCCGATTTTGTGATTACCGAGCGTATGCTGGGTATGTTGATTAAAAAAGCCACCGAAGGACGATCTTTGGTTCCACCCCGTGTGGTTATCTGTGTTCCGGGCGGCTCTACCCAAGTGGAACGTAAAGCGATTTTGGATTCTGCGTTTGCTGCCGGCGCGGCAAGCGTACATTTGATTGAAGAACCGATGGCTGCCGCTTTGGGCGCGGGCTTGCCGATTGAAGATGCGGCAGGTTCGATGATTGTCGATATTGGCGGCGGTACGACCGAAATCGGCATTCTTTCACTGGGAGGCATGGCCTATTCTGCTTCCGTCCGCGCAGCCGGCGATGAATTCGATAAAAGTATCATCCATTACCTGCGCCGCCATCGCGGTGTCTTAATTGGCGAAGCGACGGCAGAAGAATTGAAGAAACAAATCGGCTCTGCATCGGGCTTTGAAACAGAAACAGCCATGCGCATTAAAGGCCGCGATCTGGCCGAAGGTACGCCTAAATCCTTGGCGGTTACTTCAAATGAAATCCGTGAAGCATTGAGTGAAACGGTAAATCAAATCATCCGTGCCGTTCGTCTGGCTTTGGAACAGGCTCCGCCCGAATTGGCCGGCGACATCGCCGACCGCGGTATTATGCTGACAGGCGGTGGCGCGCTTCTGCACGGTATCGATACCGTCTTGGCCGATGCAACCGGCCTGCCCGTCGGTATTGCCGACCAGCCTCTAAATTGCGTCGCCTATGGTGCTGGTAAGGCTTTGGACTATATCGGCAAATGGGATACCGTGTTTACGGAAAACCCATAAGGTAGATGGTTATGGAACGCTCTTCTTTGCGCTTTGACGAGGCAAAAGGCCCTAAGCTGTTGCCTCGTTTTGTCGTTTATATCACGCTGGCTGCCGGCCTGATGGTGGCCGATTACCGCTTTTCATTGATGCAGCCTGTACGTGCGGCAGTAATGCCCATGCTCTATCCTGTTCAATGGCTGGCGAATCAACCTGTTCAACTTTATCAATATTTTGCCGACCTCTCCCAGTCCAAATCCGAGCTCTTGGAACAAAACCGCCAGCTTATGGAAGAAAATGGCCGTCTGAAAATCGATTTGCAGCGAGATAAAGTCAATACCGATGAATTGCGTGAATTAAAAAAACTGTACGGTTTGCAACAAAAAGGCATTCACAACGTTATCGGTGCGGAAGTCATTTCCAATGGCAAAGATCCGCTTTCCGAAAGACTGATTATCGGCAAGGGTAGCCAAGACAGTTTGAAAGTTGGCGATGCAGTCATCGATCAAAGTGGTTTGATCGGCCTGTTGACACAAGTTCACACACAAAGTGCGGAAATTGGGCTGATTTCGGGCGGACAAAGCATTGTCCCCGTAGCCGTCAGCCGCACCGGTGAACGCAATTTGGCATACGGCAATGGCAACGGTTTGGATTTGCGCTATTTCCCAACCGGCTCAGACTTGAAACCCGGCGATGTTCTGCTGACTTCCGGTTTGGACGGTACTTATCCGGCGGGGATTCCCGTTGCAACCGTCAACAAGGTTGTCCGCGCATCGGGAACGCCTTATTACGATACGCAACTGACGCCTTTGGCCGCTTTACGCAGCAGCCGTTTTGTCTTGGTACTTTCTTCCGCCCCTTCTTCCCCACGCTGATTTCATGAACGATTTTGACGATTCTTACCGTGCAGTACCGCTGCACATCATGGCGGCCAGTCTCATAGTGATGATGATACTGGACTTTATGCCGTTTTCCTTTGACGGATTCTTCTGGCTGCCTGAAATGACGGCACTGATATTGCTGTATTGGACATTGCACCAGCCGCAACGCGCAGGCATGGGACTGGCTTTTGCCATCGGTCTGATTGTCGATGCCGCAACCGCCGCAACTTTGGGCTTGCACGCCCTGTCTTACGTCGTGATGACTTATTTCATCTTAAACCGCCGCCGCCAAATCATGCTTTACGGCCACATTATGCAATTAGCCGCTGTATTGGCTGCGCTGCTTCTCAATCAGGCCGTCTTAACTGTTGCCCGTTTGTTCCTTAATCATCAGGTCATCACTTTGCAAGGCTTTGTTGCCCCATTTGTCGGCGCATTGCTTTGGCCGATACTCAGCCAGCTAATGTTGATTGTGACCCGTATTCACCGCTCCCGCTGAAAAGATGAAACCGATTCTTCCACGCCGTCTTTCCGGTGGTCAACATACCCAAAAACCTTCCACTCAGGCAGCACAAGCCGACGCCCTATTGCGCCTGCTCGTTGCTTTTATCCTGATCGTCATCTTCTTTTCCATCTTGCTGGCGCGGTTCTTTTACCTGCAAGTGACTCAACACAACGAGTTTTCCGGTCAGGCATCGAGCAACCGCATCACCCTGATTCCAACGCCGCCCGTACGCGGCGAAATCGTCGATATCAACGGCGTTCCTTTGGCCAAAAACTATCCAGTCTTTTCGCTCGAAGTTATTCCCAGCCGCATTGAAGGCAAGATGGAAGATGTCATTGAAGCATTGAAAAAATATGTCGATATCACACCGACAGATTTAAAACGCTTCAAAAAATACCGCGAAAGCTATCGAAAATTTGAAAATATCCCACTCAAGCTCAGGCTGACCGATGAAGAGGCCGCCCGTTTGTCCGTACATCTGCGCGAATTCAAAGGCGTAGAGGTCAATTCACGCACATTCCGCGAATATCCTTACGGCAAACTGACTTCCCATTTCTTAGGCTATATCGGCCGTATTAGCGACAAAGACAAAGAAATGCTGGAAGAAGAAGGTCTGACCGCCCTCTACCGCGGCAGTACGCATATCGGCAAATCCGGCTTGGAAAAATATTATGAACACCAGCTTCATGGCATTCCAGGCTATCAGGAAGTCGAAAAAGACGCTTACGGCAATATCGTCCGCGTATTGAAAAATGTCCCGTCCAAAATGGGGCAAACCTTGCGCCTAGGCATGGATATCCGTATGCAGCAGGAAGCCGACCGAATCTTGGGCGACCGCCGTGGCGCATTGGTGGCCATCAATCCGCAAGATGGTACTGTCTTGGCTTTTGTTTCCAAACCTTCCTTCGATCCCAACCTCTTTATTGATGGCATCGACAGCGACACTTGGAAAATGCTGAATGACGATTGGAAAAAGCCTTTGATCAACCGCGTTACCCAAGGCCTTTATCCGCCGGGTTCTACATTCAAACCCTTTATGGGCATGGCCTTGTTGGAAAGCGGCAAAATCACTCAAAACACCATCATCCCCGCTCCCGGCGCATGGAGCATCCCCAGCAGCCGCCATATCTTCCGCGACTCTGTCCGCAGCGGCCACGGCTCGGCCAACTTGAGCAAAGCCATTCAAGTATCCTCAGATACTTTCTTCTACCGCTTGGGTTACGAGATGGGTATTGATAAAGCCTCTCCGTATCTGGCGCAATTCGGTTTCGGCCAAAAAACCGGCATTGACCTGCCCAGCGAATACACAGGCGTTTTGCCTAGCCGCGAATGGAAAGCCAAACGCTTTGCCAAGTCTTCCGACCCTACCGCCAAAGAATGGCGCGCCGGCGAGATGGTTTCCGTCAGTATCGGCCAAGGCTACAATGCCTACACGCCTTTGCAAATGGCACATGCGACAGCATCTCTGGCCAACAACGGCATTGTCCATCAGCCGCATTTGGTCAAAGAAGTATTGGATTTCGGCGCACGCAAAATTACCCGCATCAACCCCAATCCTGAGCGTCAAATTCCGTTCAAAGCCGACAACTTCGAGTACGTCAAACGCGCAATGGAAAAGGTATTGAAACCGGGCGGTACAGCGCACCGTATCGGTGGTGGACTCGCCTATACGATGGGCGGTAAAACCGGTACGGCCCAGGTCGTACAAATCAAACAGGGAGGCCGCTACAACGCCGCAGCCCTGCGCGAACAACACCGCGACCACGCATGGTTTATCTCGTTTGCGCCATTGGAAAAACCTGAAATCGCCATTGCCGTTATTTTGGAAAACGGCGGCTGGGGTGCGTATGCCGCGCCATTGGCTCGTGAAATGACTGATTTTTATATGCTTCACGTCAAGCCGCAACAGTTTTCAGACGTCCTTGAATCAGATTTGACCCAAACTGAAAAAACTGATAAACATCAGCCTATTACCAGTATTTTCCAATCCGCCTACGGACTGACGCCGACAAGCCCTGCCTCACAGCCGGAGGTTCATCATGAATAACACATCAGCGTGGAAAAATTTAAAATCCACCATTGCAGCCCCAATTGACCCTTGGCTGTTTTTTGCCATGCTCGCCATCTATATCATGAGCCTATTCCTGCTTTATTCTGCGGACGGGCAAGAGTTTGGCCAATTGGAAAACAAAACCATCCATACCGTTTTAGGCTTTACCCTTTTATGGATTATCGCCGTATTCAAGCCGCAAACGGCTGCCAAAGTTGCCCTGCCTGTTTATATTGTCGGCGTATTACTGCTGATTGGCGTCGAAGTTGCCGGCGTTACCGTCAACGGTTCGACACGTTGGCTGAGCCTCGGCTTTACCCGTATCCAACCTTCCGAAATCATGAAAATCGGTATTCCCATGACTGTCGCGTGGTATTTCCAACGCTATGAAGGCCGTCTGAAATGGATACATTATATTGTCGCCCTCGTTCTGATTCTTGTTCCTGCCGCCCTAATTTTGAAGCAGCCCGACCTCGGTACAGCCGCGCTGATTATGGCTTCAGGTATTTTTGTCATCTTCTTTGCCGGATTGCCTTGGAAGGCTATTTTTGCCGCCATTATTGCCTTTGTGGCCGCTTTGCCGCTCTTGTGGAACTACGGCATGCACGACTACCAGAAAACCCGCGTCCTTACCCTGCTCGACCCAACCAAAGATCCGTTAGGTGCAGGCTACCACATCATCCAATCCATGATTGCCATCGGCTCGGGCGGTGTATGGGGTAAAGGCTGGCTCAACGGTACGCAAACCCATTTGGACTATATTCCCGAATCAACGACTGACTTTATTTTCGCGGCATTCGGCGAAGAGTTCGGCCTGATTGGCAATATCCTTTTACTGCTGGTCTACCTTATCATTCTGGCACGCGGATTGTGGATTGCCGCGCAAGCGCAATCCCTTTACAGCCGTACTCTGGCAGGCGCGTTGACCATGACCTTTTTCTGCTATGCCTTTGTAAACATGGGCATGGTCAGCGGTATTTTGCCCGTTGTCGGCGTCCCTCTCCCCTTGGTCAGCTACGGCGGTACGGCTACGCTTTCCATCATGGTGGTGCTCGCCCTGTTGATGGGTATTGCCAATGAACACAAAAACCGCCGCCGTAATGCGGATAACGATGACCTAACTGAAAGCGAGGAATAATATGGAACTGGGTGTAGAAATCGGCAAGCTACTTGTGGCATTTCTCGTGCTGATTAATCCTTTCAGCGCGCTCTCAATTTATCTTGATCTGACACAAAACCACAGCACCAAAGAAAAGCGCAGAATCGCGCGTACTGCCGCATTGGCTGTTTTCATCGTAATCATCGTCTTTGCACTGAGCGGCGGTATCTTGTTGAAAGTACTCGGCATCAGCGTTGGCTCTTTCCAAGTCGGCGGCGGTATTCTGGTTTTGCTGATTGCCATCTCCTTAATGAACGGCAACGATAATCCTGCCAAACCCAAAATTGATCCCCATTCAGAAGAACATCAAAGTGCGCAACAAGTCCGCCGCAATGAAAAAGCCATTGCCGTCGTACCCATTGCCATTCCGATTACCATCGGTCCCGGCGGTATCTCCACTGTCATCATTTATTCCTCTGCCGCCAAAAATTACAGCGATATTGCCCTGATTATCATCTCCGGCTTTTTGGTCAGCCTGATTTGCTATTTCATTCTGGTCGTGGCCGGACGCATCAGCAAACGCCTGGGCACTACCGGCCTGACCATCCTCAACCGCATTATGGGCATGATGCTTGCCGCCATTTCCGTAGAGATTATTGTTGCCGGCTTAAAATCTATTTTTCCCCAACTGGTCGCTTAAAGTACAATCATCACAATGAAAGGCCGTCTGAAACATTTTCAGACGGCCTCATAAAAACATAAAAACAAAGGAGCCAACCATGTTTCACAGCACCCACGTTTTCACCGGAGAAACCATTTACTGCCGACCGGCGCAAAGCTATACCGAGTTCACCGACGAATTAAACCGCCTCCAAACCCTTCAACAAACCTTCGCCCAATCAAGCATTATCGAGCGCACCGCCCTCTTACAGCAATTTGCCGACAGCCTTACCCAAAACCAAGAACGCCTTGCCGAAATGGTTTGCGAAGAAGTCGGACGCTGCCTGCACGAATGCCGTGCCGAAATCAGCAAATCCATCGAGCTTATCCGCTACTACGTCCGCCTTGCTCCCGAACTGCTTGCCCATAAAACCATCGCCACCCAAGCCAGCCTCAGCCAAGTCCGCTTCGAGCCTTTGGGCGTTGTTTTGGCGGTCATGCCGTGGAACTATCCTGTTTGGCAGATTTTACGATTTGCCATCCCTGCCCTTTGTGCCGGCAATGCCTGCGCGGTCAAACCTGCGCCCAGTGTTGCCCGCGTCAGCGAAACCCTATTCAGCCTTGTCCCCAGAGGTTTACCGCTTATCGGCGCATGGTTAAGCCATGAAGACACGCTTCAAGCCATTGAAGATACCGATGCCATGGCATTTACCGGTTCAACCCATACCGGCCGCCTGCTGGCCGCCCACGCAGGCAAACATCTGAAAAAAACCGTCCTTGAACTAGGCGGCAGCAATCCGTTTATCATCCTGCCCGATGCCGATATGCAACGCGCAGCCATCGATGCCTGCTATTCGCGCTTTCGCGATGCCGGACAATCCTGCAATGCCGCCAAACGCATCGTTGTTACCCAAGATATTGCCGAACAATTTATTCCGCTCTTCCTTGCCGAGTGCGCCAAACTGCAAACCGGCAATCCCAAAGACCCGAACACCACCCTTGCCCCGCTTCACCGCGAAGACCTGCGTCAATCCGTACACGAGCAGGTTCAAGATGCGGTTGCACATGGCGCGCAATGCTTGAGCGGCGGCTATATCCCTGAGGGAGAAAGCTGGTTTTACCCTGCCACGGTATTGGATCAAATCAACCCAAACTGCCGCGTTTGGCACGAAGAAGTCTTCGGCCCAGTCGCCATGATCTTACGCGCCGACAATCCAGATCACGCCGTTGCGCTTGCCAATGACACACCTTTTGGCCTCGGCGCCTGTATCTACACAGCCGACACGGCAAACGCATGGCAATACACCGAAAAAATCCAAGCAGGCTCTGTCTTTATCAACCGCCACACCAGCAGCGACTTGCGCCTCCCCTTTGGCGGCGTCAAAGCTTCAGGCTACGGACGGGAGCTATCCGAATTCGGACTGTACGAGTTCGTCAACGTCAAAACCTATTGGCAAAAATAAACCGTTTCATTAACTCAGGCCATCTGAAAACCCGATTTCAGACGGCCTGATGTTGTTTAAAAAAGCTGGCAAAAATATTGTATTTAAAACCCATACCAATTCTGCAAAATCAAATCGGCTCAAAAATAAGAAACCTATTTTAGAAAACAATTCATATTTCCACGCCTATTTTGAATCAGCAGCTTACCATGTTCATCATTCCAACCGTTTCATTAAACCCTCTATAAAATACCCAATAAACAAAAATGCCGTCTGAAATACAACTTTCAGACGGCATTTTCAATCAAATACTACTTACCGGATTATAATTTCAAACCGGCCAGTTTAGCAGCGTACGCATCCAAATCAGCGATTGGACGGGTAGCTACGCCGCTTTCCATAGCTGCTTTAGCGGTAGCAGAAGCAACGCGAGGCAACAGGCGGGAGTCGAATGGGGTAGGAATCAGGTATTCCGCACCGAATTCAAATTTCTTACCGTAAGCGGCAACCACTTCTTCAGTTACCTCTTCCATCGCCAAATCAGCCAAAGCATACACGCAGGCGCGTTTCATTTCTTCGTTGATTGTGGTCGCGCCGACATCCAATGCGCCACGGAAGATGAATGGGAAGCACAATACGTTGTTTACTTGGTTCGGGAAGTCTGAGCGGCCGGTACCGATTACCACATCCGGACGGGTTTCTTTTGCCAATGGAGGCAGAATTTCCGGATTTGGGTTTGCCATAGCGAACACGATTGGTTTTTCGTTCATGGTGTTCAGCATTTCAGGAGTCAGCAGGTTTGCGCCGGACAGACCCAAGAAGATATCTTTACCTTTAACGGCATCGGCCAATACGCGTTGGCCATTATCTTCAATGGCGTAGAACTGTTTGGACTCGTCCATACGGTCTTTGTCTTCGCGGGTTTTGTAAATCACGCCTTTGGAGTCGCAAACGGTCACGTTTTCGCGTTTCAAACCCAAATCCAGCAATTGGTTCAAGCAGGCAATCGCGGCCGCACCTGCGCCGGAGCACACCAAAGTCGCTTCTTCAATTTTGCGGCCTGTATAACGCAAAGCGTTCAATACAGCGGCAGCGGTAATGATGGCAGTACCGTGTTGGTCGTCGTGGAATACAGGGATTTTGCAACGTTTGCGCAATTCGCGTTCGATGTAGAAGCACTCAGGCGCTTTGATGTCTTCGAGGTTGATACCGCCGAAAGTCGGTTCCAAAGAAGCGATGATGTCTACCAGTTTTTGCGGGTCTTTTTCATCAATTTCAATATCGAACACGTCAACGCCGGCGAATTTTTTGAACAATACGCCTTTGCCTTCCATTACAGGTTTACCGGCCAATGCGCCGATGTTGCCCAAACCCAACACTGCGGTACCGTTGGAAATCACGGCAACCAAATTGCCTTTGGCAGTGTATTTGTAGGCAGTTTGCGGATCGGCATGGATTTCCATACAAGGAGCGGCTACGCCCGGAGAGTACGCCAACGCCAAATCTTTAGAAGTGGCCAGAGATTTGGTTGGGGTAACGGAGATTTTGCCCGGCACGGGGAATTCGTGGAACTGCAGGGCGGCTTCTTTTAATGAATTTTCCATTTATCGATCCTGTTTGCGAGAGAGATTTTACAGCGAACAAGTCTGAAACAGGCTGCTTCAGACGTTTAAAATTTCTAAAGTCGGGTTGTTAACAGACCGGCTTTGTAAGGGACCGTAATTTTATCATGTTCTTTTGGTGGCGCATACCGATATTTATTACATTTGTTTTGATATTTCGTTTTATTTGGTTTTATGTCTAAAAACTTCTGTAATAATATTTCTTCGCCACACTACCCTTCTTTCAGACGGCATTTTATTTAAACTTAAACATTCAATCCAAAATGACTGTCCAGCGCGGTTTCAATCTGATTTTTTACCGCGTCCAGACTTTGGCTGCTGTCGATGACGGCATAGCGTTCCGGCTGTTCGTTAGCACGTTGCAGATATACTTCGCGCACCCGATTGAAAAACTCGGCTTCTTCTTGTTCAAAGCGGTCTTTCTCACGCGTTTGGTTGATGCGTGCCATTGACACTTCCAAAGGCACATCCAACAGCAAGGTTAAATCTGGGCGGAAATCGCCCTGCACCCAATGTTCAAGCGTGGCAATATCTTGTAAGGGAACGCCTCGTCCACCGCCTTGATAGGCAAACGTTGCATCGGTAAAGCGGTCGGAAACGACATGCGTGCCGTTTTTCAGGGCAGGCAGAATGACTGTTTCCAAGTGTTGCTGTCTGGCTGCAAACATCAGCAGGGTTTCGGTACGCAGGCTGACTTGGGTGGCAGGGTTGAGCAGGATTTCACGCAATGCTTCTCCGGCCGGAGTACCTCCCGGTTCTCGCGTAAACAATACGGGCAGTTGGTGTTTTTCAAACCATGCTTTCATTACGGCGAGGTTGGTGGATTTGCCTGCGCCGTCTATACCGTCAAGGGTAATAAATCTGGGTTTCATATGGATATCGTCAATTTAAAGGCCGTCTGAAACAGGGATTATAAATATTTCAGACGGCCTATTTGGTTTATTTCTTTAAAATATATTTGCGTACGGCAGCGTTGTGTTCAGAAAGATTGTGGCTGAACTCGCTCAGGCCCGTACCATCCATTTTTGAGACGAAATACAGATATTTTTCATCAGACGGATGACCCGCCGCTTCAAGCGCGGCCTTGCCGGGAAGCGCAATCGGCGTCGGCGTCAAACCGCTGCGCGTGTAGGTATTGTAAGGCGTATCGCGTTGCAGGTCGGCTTTGCGGATTCTGCCCTTATATGCATCGCCCATGCCATAGATGACAGTCGGGTCGGTTTGCAGGCGCATGCCGATATTCAGGCGGTTGACGAATACGGCGGCCACATGGGCGCGGTCGTCTTCGTGTGCGGTTTCTTTTTCAATCAGACTCGCCATAATCAGCATTTCATACGGATTTTTATAAGGCAGGCCGCTTTGACGATCATCCCATGCTTCTTGCAGGTTTTCCCGCATTTTACGGTAGGCGATTTTGTAAATTTGAAGATCGCTGCCGCCGGCATCAATTTCGTAACTATCCGGGAAAAACTGTCCTTCAGGATTGCTGCTCAAGGCGTCGGGCGCCACTTCAGCCATCAGTTTTTCATCGCTCCAACCGCGCGTATCGTGGGCAATGTCGGCAGTATTGTCGATAATACGGCGCATTTGGACAAACCGCGCACCCTCTAGAATTTGCACGCTGACCGAATCAGGGCGGCCTTTTCTAATGCGTTTTAAAATGTCCCAAGCCGATACTTTGGAAGACAGGCGGTAAGAACCGGCATTGAGTTGGTTGTGCACGCCCATCACATATGCGGCGGCTACCAGCACATAACGGTTATAAACAATGCCGTCTTGAGCCAGTTTGCGGCTGACGGAAGAGATACCTTGATTCTTAGCAACGGTAATACGGTATGGCTTGCCGTTGTTTTTCGGAACAAACAACAATGCGGCAACCACGGCGGCAAATGCCGTCAAAAATACGGCCAGCCATTTCAACAATTTTTTCAACATGGTAGGATTCTTGGTTTGTGAACGTGTCGGGCGACAGTATAACCGAAAACAAGCGCATTAAGCCTGCCACCTTCCCCAACGTATGTTTTCCTATCCCGAAAGGCCGTCTGAAACCATGAATTTCCCTTCCAAAAACACTTGGCAAAACGGCCGTTGGCTGAATGCACGCCAAACTCATTCGCCCAATTTCAGCCCGCGCGAACCGGATGAAGACATCTCATTGGTTGTCCTCCACAATATTTCCCTCGCTCCTTTTGAATACAACACAGGGGCAGTGGAAAAATTGTTTACCAACCAAATCAACCCTGACGAGCATCCTTTCTTCAGCATTATCCACACCTTGCGCGTTTCCAGCCATTTTTTCATCAGCCGTAAGGGCGAAACCGTCCAATTCGTTTCCTGCGACGACATGGCCTATCATGCCGGCGTATCGTCGTTTCAAGGCAGAGAAAAATGCAATGCTTTTTCCATCGGTATCGAATTGGAAGGCTGCGATTTCGAGCCTTTTACCGAAGCACAATACACCAGCCTGCAAGCCTTGCTGACCGCTATTTCCGAGCATTATCCGATTCAGGCCGTTACCGGTCATCAGGACATCGCGCCGGACAGGAAAACCGATCCCGGACATTTCTTCGATTGGCCTCGCCTTCAAAAAGCAGGTTTCTCTATCCGGCGCGGATAACTTTCAGATGGCCTGAACAATGATTGGCAGACATAATGCTGTCACAACCGTTTATTTTCGTTATAATTCAGCTATTCATTCGGACACATAAAGTCCGGCTCCAACGAACTTCCCACGCAGCAAGATTCCGCACCCTGAAAAAGACGGAATGCTGCCTTTTTAAAAAGTGATTACTCCATGATTTTCATCGTCTTAGCCCTCGCCGCCCTTTTGGCGGTCATCGGTTACAACATGTACCAGGAAAACCAATACCGCAAACAAGTGCGCGAACAATTCGGCCATTCCGATAAGGATGCACTTTTGACCAGCAAAACCAAACATGTCCGCGACAGCAAAGAAACCGGCGGCCAAGGTTTGTTTATCAAGAAAAACAAAAAAACCGAAGAGGCATTGCGCAACCTGCAAGAGCAAGATGAAATCTACGCGGCAAAAGCCAAACTGGCTCACCCTGCCCAACTTAAAACCGATGTCGAGCTGACCATGGAAGACGACTTTTCCGCAGAAGAAAAAGTCCAACACACCGTTATCGGCTTAAACAACGAAATTACTATCAGCCCTGCCGAAGCCGCTTCAGCCTCGGTTGAAACCGCTGCCGAACCTGCGGCACAAGTACCATTGATCAGCTTGGACGAATTGTCTCAAGTCGAGTTGCCTTGGTTTGACCCGCGCTTCGACTACATGGCATACATCTCCCTGAAACAAGCCCAAGAATTGCATGCACTGCCGCGCCTTTCCGGCACCCACCGCTTCCAAATCATCGGTTGCACCATGGACGACCATTTCCGCGTTGCCGAGCCGATTCCGGGCGTTTACTACCAAGGCTTCGTTATGGGCCTGCAGGCTGTCAGCCGCAACGGTTTGGCCGCGCGTGAAGAGCTGCAACACTTCGACCAACAGGTTGATGCTTTTGCCCAGCTGATGGACGGCAAAGTTTTACATACCGACTTGGATGCCTTCACCGAAGTCGCGCAAGCACTAGACCAATTCTGTGCGCGTGTTGACCAAACCATCGCCATTCACTTGGTTTCCCACTCCAATATCAGCGGCGTAGAGTTGCGTGCCGCTGTGGAAGATACAGGCTTCAAACTGGGTGAAGACGGCGCGTTCCACTTCGGCGACAACAACAACCCTCAACTGTTCTCCATCCATACCTTGGACAACAAACCGTTTACCAATCCTTTGCTGGACAACCAAGCCTACCGCGGCTTCAGCATGCTTTTGGATATTCCGCATGTTCCTGCCGGCGAAAAAACTTTCGACAAATTTATGGACTTGGCAGTCAAACTCTCCGGCCAACTCAGCTTGGATTTGGTTAACGACCAAATGGAAGAAGTTTCCACCCAATGGCTTAAAGACGTACGCAACTACGTTTTGGCCCGTCAGGAAGAAATGCTTAAAGTCGGCATCAAACCCGGCAGCAAACAAGCCCTGCGCCTGTTCTCTTAAAATTCCCCAATCAAAAAGCGGATATGCAATGACGGCATATCCGCTTTTTTTCAGGTAAAATCCCTTCATCTTCAATATTCATAGATTTTCAGATGGCCTCTCTATCATCAGGCCGTCTGAAAACTCTATTTCGATTGCTCATGAATCCGACCGCACAACGTATCAAATACCTGACCGACCTCCTCAACCGCTACGCCTACGAATACTACACCTTAGATGCTCCCAGCGTACCCGACGCCGAATACGACAAATTGTTCCGCGAGCTCGAGGCATTGGAGCGAAACTACCCCGAGTTCAAACTGCCCGACAGCCCGACCCAACGTGTCGGTGGCGAACCTTTGGCAGGCTTTGATGAAGTGCGTCATGAAGTGCCTATGCTGTCACTGACCAACGCCTTTTCGCCACAAGACGAAAACGGCGTGTTTGACCATGCCGAAATGTACGCTTTTGATGAACGCGTTCGTGGCGGATTAAACGGAGAAAAACCAGAATACGTTATCGAACCTAAATTTGACGGTCTGGCCATCAGCCTGCTGTACCGCGACGGCGTATTGACTCAAGCAGCAACCCGTGGCGACGGCACCACAGGCGAAGACGTTACCCAAAACGTCAAAACCGTATCCAACATCCCCCTGCGCCTGCATGGAGAAAATATTCCCGAGCTTATCGAAATACGCGGCGAAGTACTGATGCTCAAAGCCGATTTTGCCGCCTTAAACGAACGACAGGCTGAAAACGGACAAAAACCTTTCGCCAATCCGCGCAATGCCGCCGCCGGCAGTCTGCGCCAACTCGATTCGCGCATTACGGCACAGCGCAAACTGCATTTCTTCCCCTATTCTATCGCCCGACAACAAGGCGGCTTTATCGCAGAAGAACACCTGCAAGAGCTGAGCTACTGTAAAGAGCTTGGCTTCAGCCTGCCTGATGGTAATTTCGGCTATTTCCCCAATATCGACGAAGTATTGGCGTTTTACGAGAAAATGCAGCAAAAACGCCCTACTCTACCCTACGAAATCGACGGTATGGTGGTCAAAGTCAACAGTCTGGCACAACAAGAAAAACTGGGTTTCATCTCACGCGCGCCACGTTGGGCCATTGCCCACAAATTTCCTGCTGAAGAAGCATTGACCATTGTCGAAGCCATTGATGTACAAATCGGGCGCACCGGCGCAGTAACCCCCGTCGCACGCCTGCAACCTGTATTCGTCGGCGGCGTTACCGTTACCAACGCCACCCTGCACAATCAGGACGAAGTATCGCGCAAAGACGTGCGCGTTGGCGATACAGTTGTCGTACGCCGCGCCGGAGACGTGATTCCCGAGGTGGTGCGCGTGATTTTTGAACGTCGCCCAATGCAGGAAACCAATATTTCCGTTTCAGACGGCCTGCAAGACGATTTGTTTGCCGAAACACCATCTGAAACCCGAGCCGAACCGCTTCACAAACCCTACCGCCTGCCTACCCATTGCCCTATCTGTCACAGCGAAATCGAACGTGAAGAAGGCGAAGCGGTTGCCCGATGCAGCGGCGGTATGCTTTGCCAAGCACAACGTGCGCAAGGTTTGATCCACTTCGCCTCACGCAAAGCCATGGACATCGACGGACTTGGTCAAAAACAAATCGAGCAGCTGGTAGCGCAAGATTTGGTTCGTCATTTCGCCGACCTCTACCACCTCGATATCCCGACCCTGCAAAAAATGAAGGAAACAGCGGATAAAGCGTCAGCTAGTGAAGAAGAACCATCAAACAGTGAAATTGGAGACTTTGAAGGCGAGACCGGCAATACTCTGCTTGCCAAAAACAATAAAAAACAGCCGACCAAATGGGCAGAAAACATCCTTGCAGGCATAGAAGCCAGCAAAACGCCCGAACTTGCGCGCTTCCTTTTTGCCCTCGGCATCCGTCACGTCGGCGAACGTACCGCTAAAACGTTGGCGCAGGCATTCGGTACGCTCGAACATGTCCGCCATGCACCCGAACCCATCCTCGCCTGCCTGCCTGATATCGGCACGGTGGTTGCCCGCTCCATTGCCCACTTTTTCGCCCAAGAAGCCCAACAGGCGATGATAGACGAGCTGCTGGCTGTAGGTGTTGCCCCACAAAGCCAGGCTATCACTATCCCACCGTTGCGCCATGCCGAGCCGCAACGCTGGATTGCCCGCCTGCCCGATTTTAAAATCAGCGAAACCAAAGCACTGGCCTTGTGGGAACTCGCCGGACAAAGCATAGAAGGTTTGCAAACCGACAAAGCGTTACCTGCCGATTGGCAAACATGGCGCGGCAAACCGCAAAATGCAGCCCTGCTTGAAAATATGAAAACTTTCTTTGCTCAAACGCTGTCTAAGCTTCAAGATGAAACTATTTCAGACGGTATTAACGAGGCCGTAGCAGGTAAAACCTTTGTATTAACAGGGACTTTACCTACACTCAAACGCGACCAAGCCCAAGCCATGATTGAAGCGGCAGGCGGAAAAGTTTCCGGCAGCGTATCCAAAAAAACCGACTACGTTGTCGCCGGAGAAGCTGCAGGCAGTAAATTGGAAAAAGCTCAAACGTTAGGCGTGGCCGTATTGAGTGAAGAAGAATTACTGTCGTTGCTGAGATAAGACAGTATCTACAAGCAATCCGCCTTTTCAAGCCAACTGCTCCCTTATCATGTGGTATCATCGCTACATGCGACTACATCTTTACACTTTTTGGGTATAAACCCATAGTTAAAATAGGATAATAATATGAAACCCATTAAAAAATGCGTCTTTCCCGTTGCCGGTATGGGCACCCGTTTCTTGCCTGCGACCAAAGCCAGCCCAAAAGAAATGCTGCCTATCGTGGACAAACCTCTGATTCAATATGCAGTTGAAGAAGCGGTTGAAGCCGGCTGTACTGAAATGGTGTTCATCACCGGCCGTAACAAACGCAGTATCGAAGACCACTTCGACAAAGCATACGAGTTGGAAACTGAATTGGAATTGCGTCAAAAAGACAAACTGTTGGCGCACGTTCGCGATATCCTGCCTTCCAACATTACCTGCATGTACATCCGTCAAACTGAAGCATTGGGTTTGGGTCATGCCGTATTGTGCGCGCAGGCTGCCGTTGGTAATGAACCTTTTGCCGTTATTTTGGCAGACGATTTGATTGATGCGCCTAAAGGCGCGCTAAAACAAATGGTTGACGTGTATAACCAAAGCGGCAACAGCGTTTTAGGCGTTGAAACCATCGATCCTTCTCAAACAGGCTCTTACGGTATCGTTGAAGTTGAAAAACTGAAAAGCTATCAACGTGTAGTCAATATTGTTGAAAAACCAAAACCGGAAGAAGCACCTTCAAACCTCGCAGTTGTCGGCCGCTACATCCTGACTCCGCGTATTTTTGACTTGTTGACCAACCTGCCCCGCGGCGCCGGTAACGAAATCCAACTGACAGACGGTATTGCGCGCCTGCTCGACCATGAGTTTGTGTTGGCTCATGCGTTTGATGGCAAACGCTACGACTGCGGCAGCAAATTGGGTTACCTTGAAGCAACCGTGGCTTATGGTTTGAAACACCCTGAAACTGGCGAACAATTCAAAGAATTGATCAAACAATACGCTTAAGCCCAGCCATTATAAAAAGGCCGTCTGAAATTTCAGACGGCCTTTTTCTACACTTATTTCTTCCAATATGCCGGAGTAAACAAAATTAAAACGGTAAAAATCTCCAAACGTCCCAATAACATCACCGCCGTACACAGCCACTTCTGTACATCGCTCAGCGCAGCGTAATTATGCGACGGACCAACTGCACCTAAACCCGGCCCTGCATTGGTAATACAAGCAATGACTGCCGTAAAGGCGGATAAAAAGTCCAAGCCTGCGGCCATCAGTAAAAAGCTGAATACAATGACCGTCATAAAGTAAATAAAAATGAACGACATAACGGTCAGCGCCATACGATCCGGAATGGAGCGATTGTTGACCTTTACCGTACGAACCGCACGCGGATGCAGCAAAATCAACATTTCGCGCAAGCTGAATTTAAACAACACCAACGCACGCACGTTTTTAATACCGCCCCCCATAGAGCCTGAACTTGCCAATACGTTCGACAGGAAAAACATCCACAATGACACAATCAGCGGCCATTGGGCAAAGTCTGCATTGGAGAAACCGCTTGCCAATCCGATGGACACAAAGTTGAAGCTGACAAAGCGCAAAGCTTCGCCAAGGCTTTGATAAACGTCCTGCTGCCATAAATACAATGCCGAAATCAAAATACTGCCCGACAAAACCAGCAGCATGGTGCGGCATTCTTCATCTTTCCAATACACCTGCAAGGAGCGGTTGCCCAGCGCTGTAAAGTGGCTGGCGAAATTGATACCGCCCCAGACAGTAAAAAACATCAACGTCCATTCGACTGCTACAGAATTAAAATAGGCAACGCTGTCATCATGTGTCGAAAAACCGCCCAAGGCCACTGCCGACATCGCATGGCACAAGGCATCAAACCAACCCATACCGGCAATATGTAAGGATACAAAAGCCGCAGCAGTTGTCAGCGCATAGGCAAACCATAGCCGTTTGGCCACTTGCGAAATGCGGGGCGCCATCTTACTTTCTTTATCCATACCCGGAATTTCCGCTTTGAAGAGCTGCGTCCCCCCAACGCCCAACATTGGCAAAATTGCCACAGCCAGCACGATAATACCCATACCGCCAAGCCAGTTGAGCATGTGCCGCCAAAAATTCACCGACGGCGCCAGCGTATCCAAGCCGGAAATCACTGTTGCCCCCGTTGTCGTCAGTCCCGACATCGCCTCAAAAAACGCATCGGTGAAACTCATGGACGGCATATAAAAATAAATCGGCATCGCCGCCACGACGGCAAAAGCCAGCCACAGCATCAATACCAGGGTAAATCCGTCACGCGGCCGCAATTCACGGTTGAAACGCAGCGTCAGAACCCAAGTTACGCACGACACCAGCAATACGGTCAAAGCCGTATAGGCAAACACGAGAAACGCGCTGTCGTGATAAAAATACGACATCAGTGTCGGCACGGCCAACAGCAATGAAAACAACAGCCCCAGCTTGGACAATACATGGACAATCGGCATCACCTTGCTTACCGCACCGCCCAATCTGAAACCCTTATGCAGATACATCATATTCCTATCATCAGAAAACAAAATGTTTCAGACGGCCTCATAAAAAAGGCCGCCTGAAACCGCATATTTTATCAAAATGCCACAATCCCGTGATAAAGAAAAACAAAAAATACTTGCCTGCTCTTTTTCTAGGAGTATAATGTTATACCATAACATTTACTGGAGAAAGAAATGAAACCTAATATCCACCCGGACAACTATCGTACCGTCCTGTTTTACGACAGCGGCGCAGACCAAGGATGGCTCATCCGTTCATGCGCCAATACCCACGGAAAAACCATGGTTTGGAAGGACGGAGTAGAGTATCCCCTCTTTTCGCTTGATACTTCTTCCGCGTCCCACTCGGTGTACACAGGCAAACAACGCAATGTCAATATCGAAGGCCGCGCCAGCAAGTTCAACCAACGTTACCAATCCATGATGTCTTCCTTCAGAAAGGATAAATGATGCAAGTCCTCTCATCCCTGAAAACTGCAAAAAAACGACACCGCGACTGCCAAATTGTCCGCCGAAAAGGCAAAGTGTACGTCATTTGCAAGAGCAACCCCCGCTTTAAAGCACGCCAGCGTTAAGCGGCCCAACTCATATTTCAATGTAACTCTCTGAATTTTCCGCACTTTCGTTTACCTCTAGCGCAAGTGCGGCTTTTTTTCAAACGGCATTAATCATTCATATCAAAACTACAAAAAATCCTGCCATACTCCCGGAAACAGGAAGGAAAAGTAAATAATGGTTATCCCTATTGTGAAGCCATAAAGATATTTATAACATGCCGCTACATTCTTCCTTCAACACTGACCATAGGAGTCAAAAATGAAAGTAAAAGCCCTGCTTGCAATTGCCGCCGCCATGAGCCTCGCTGCCTGTGCCGCACCCGAAGCCCATCAACATGACCATGGTCACCGTCACGAGCACAATCATGACCACGGCCGTGCACACGATCATGATGCCCGTGTTCAATCATTCAGCTGCGAAAACGGCCTGTCTGTACAAATCCGCAACCTGAGCACCGATCAAGTTGAATTACGCCTTGACGACAAAGTTGCCACCCTGTCTTCTGCCGTTGCAGGTTCAGGCGAACGCTATGTTGTCAACCAAGGCCTGTTCGGCAAAGGCGCTGAATGGCATCAAAAAGGCAGCGAAGCATTCTTCGGCTTCACTGACCCATATGGCAACAAAGTAGAAACCTCTTGCTCTGCCCGCTAATTTCTACTTAGCGATAGAATAGCTAAAGGCCGTTTGAAACCCGGATTTCAGGTTTTCAGACGGCCTTTAATTTTATGGCTGATCGGGCTTGGATCCTTGTTGGTTGATTTTTATCAGTTCCCGTACCCAATCGACTGTTGCAGTACTTTCCCAAGAAGTAAATTTTGCCGTGGGAGAGTTGTTCGTACATACACCTTCAAATAATAATCCGTTTAAAGCTAGGTTGGCGGTAACTTCTGGTTTGGAATGGGCATATTTTCTAAATTTCTTTGCATAGACAATATAATTTACCCCTTCATCCAAAATATCAAATGTTACGATAGCATGGCATTTTTCTTAAGTTCTCTTTTCCGATGTTCGATATATTTGAGGCTTCCCGATAACCGCTGTTCGTTTGAAAGTTTTGTCAAAGAAGGATTGAGTAGTTCCATACTCACTAAAAAACATGTTTTTTCAACCAAGCCTGGGTGACATTCTTTCGTAGAGTAGCGTCCGCTTCCCCTTGTATAGCATGATGGTTCGGGATAAATATAATATGCCCTCGCAACCTTCGCTACTTTCTGAATCTTGTCGAAAAATGTTTTTGCTTCTTGAAATTCTTTTTTTTCAAAATCAATCGGTACGCCGTTTTGAGGGGTAATCACGTTAATCGGAATATTGTGCACTCGGATTGTTTCCTGTAACGGTTCAACCGGTTGCTGTTGCTGATTATTGCAGGCAGACAATAAGCTTATAGTGAAAAACAGTATCCTTTTTTTCATCTTCATCTCCATTCTTGTCAAATAAAAGGCCGTCTGAAAACCTATTTTCAAAGTTTTCAGACGGCCTTTATCTTAGACCAAACAATTAAGCGTAATGCCTGTCTTCGCCTTTACCGTCAACGTTATCGGCACAACGTTTACAGATGGTTTCATGGCCTGCAACTGCGCCCACATCGTGGGTATAGTGCCAGCAGCGTTCACATTTTTCGCCGTCGCTGGCTTTAGCGGTTACAGCAAGTTCATTACCTACTTTCACTTCCACTTTAGACACCAGTAAAGCAAAACGCAATTCTTCGCCCAAAGTGTTCAGATAGTCGGCAATTTCTTCCGGAGCCGTAATTTCAGCTTCTGCTTGCAATGAAGAACCAACGGTTTTGTCTGTACGCAAAGGCTCGATGGCGGCGGTTACGGCTTCGCGGGCTTCGCGGATTGCCGTCCATTTTTTCACCAGTTCGGCTTCGGCTTTTTCGTTGATGGGTGGGAACTCATGCCATGTGTGGAAGAGGACACTATCTTCTTCGCCGCCACCGATGATGTCCCATGCTTCCTCGCCGGTGAAGCACAAAATCGGAGCAATCAGCAGAACCAAACTGCGTGTGATGTGATACAGGGCAGTTTGCGCGCTGCGGCGTGCATGGCTGTCTGCTTTTGTGGTGTAGAGGCGGTCTTTCAGGATATCGAGGTAGAACGCGCCCAAATCTTCCGAGCAGAAAGAAACAATGTCTTTTACGGCAAAGTGGAAGGCGTAGCGCGGATAGTAATCGCCTGCCAGACGCTCTTGCAGCTGACGTGCCAATACCACGGCGTAGCGGTCGATTTCCACCATGTCTGCCTGTTGCACGGCATCTTCAATAGGATTGAAGTCGCTGAGGTTGGCAAACAGGAAGCTCAAGGTGTTGCGGATACGGCGGTAGCTTTCAGTTACACGTTTGAGGATTTCTTTGGAAATCGCCAATTCACCGCTGTAATCGGTGGATGCCGCCCATAGGCGCAGGATATCTGCACCGAATTCGTTGTAGACTTCTTGCGGCGCGACGACGTTGCCGATGGATTTCGACATTTTGCGGCCGTTTTGGTCAACCACAAAACCGTGGGTCAACAGCTGTTTGTATGGTGCACGACCCATTGATGAGGCGCAACCGGTCAACATGGAGGATTGGAACCAGCCGCGGTGTTGGTCGCTGCCTTCGAGGTACAAGTCAGCCGGCCATTCCAATTCTTCGCGTTGTTTCAAGACGGAATAATGGGTCGAGCCGGAGTCGAACCATACGTCCATGGTATCGGAAAGTTTGTCGTAATTTTCACAATCTTCCTCGCTCAAGAGTTCGCTCTTATCAAGAGAGAACCATGCTTCGATACCTTTTCCTTCGATTTTTTGGGCAACTTTTTCCAACAACTCGGCAGAGTTTGGATGCAATTCACCGGTCTCTTTGTGAACAAAGAAAGTCATCGGCGTGCCCCAATAGCGTTGGCGTGAAACCACCCAGTCAGGACGGCCTTCAATCATGGCTTCTAAACGCGCACGACCCCATGACGGGAAGAATTCGGTGTCATCAACGGCTTTGATGGCTTTGTCGCGCAAGGTTTTACCGTCTGCACCGGCTTTGTCCATACCGACAAACCATTGGCCGGTCGCACGGTAAATCAACGGCGTTTTGTGACGCCAGCAGTGTGCGTAGCTGTGTTCGATTTTACTGCTTGCCAAAAGGTTGCCGGTTTCTTCCAACCATTGCAGGATGACGGGGTTGGCTTCCCAAACGCGCATGCCAGCAACACGAGGTGTTTCGCTGATGTATTTGCCTTCGGCATTTACAGGGTTGTAAAGCTCAATGCCGTATTTATTGCAGACAGCGTAGTCTTCCAGACCATGCGCAGGCGCAGTATGCACCAAGCCGGTACCAGCATCGGTGGTAACGTGGTCGCCGTTGAGCATGGGAATATCGCGTTCGAGGAACGGATGATTCATGTGCAGGTTTTCCAGCTTGTCGCCTGTGGTTTCTGCCAATACTTTCAGGTCGTCTGAAGCAAAGCCGTAACGTTTGAGCGCATCTTCTGCCAAATCTTTGGCCAATACCAATTTGCCTTTAGGCGTATCAATCAGTTGATACACCACGTCTGCACCAGCTGAAACAGCTTGACTCGCAGGCAAAGTCCAAGGCGTAGTTGTCCAAATAACGGCAAACGCGTTGCCTTCGATGCCGGACAAACCGAATGCGGCTGCAAGCGCGGCAGTGTCTTTAAACGGATAGCCGACGTCAATCGCAGGCGATACTTTGTCTTTGTATTCCACTTCCGCTTCAGCCAGAGAAGAGCCGCAGTCCAAGCAGAATTGAACCGGTTTCGCGCCGCGGTAGAGATAACCGGATTTGTAGATTTCGCCGAGCATACGTACAGTATCGGCTTCGGTTTTGAAATCCATGGTCAGATAAGGATTGTCCCAGTCACCCAACACGCCCAGGCGGATAAAGTCTTTTTTCTGACGGGCAATCTGTTCGGCGGCATATTCGCGGCACAATTCGCGGAAACGGGCTTTCGGCATGTCTTTACCGTGCAGTTTTTCTACCATTACTTCGATAGGCAAACCGTGGCAGTCCCAACCCGGTACATAAGGCGCATCAAAACCGGCTTGGGTTTTGCTGCGGATAATGATGTCTTTGAGAATTTTATTGACGGCATGACCGATGTGGATGTCGCCGTTGGCATACGGAGGACCGTCGTGCAGAATGAATTTCGGACGGCCTTTGGCGATTTCGCGCAGTTTTTGGTAGCGTTTTTGCTCGTACCAGCTTTTCAGCCATGCAGGCTCGCGCTTGGCAAGATTGCCGCGCATTGGAAACGGGCTCTCGAGCAGGTTTACGGTTTTACTGTAATCGGTCATTTTTTGATCTCTATTGTTGCGGTATTTCGGTTTCAGACGGCCTGATTGCTCATTTTAAAAAGAACAGGCCGTCTGAAAAAATTCAAAGGACTTATTGTAGCCCAATTGTCTTGATTTTATAAGCTTCTAGAAGCGTTTCTATGCTTCCCAAACCCTCGCATCTTCCATATCTTGCAAAATTTGGGTTTTCAATGCTTCGATACTCTCAAATTTTTTCTCGTCACGCAGTTTGTGCAGGAAGCGGACGAAGATGCGTTGGCCGTACAAATCGCCGTTGAAATCGAACAGATGGACTTCCAGTTTTTGCGAGCGGTTGTTGCTGACAGTAGGGTTAAAACCAAAGCTGGCAACGCCTCGGCGCGTGCCGAATGTGCCGTCTGCCTCAACGACAAATACGCCGCTTAGCGCATAATGATACGGAGGAAGCTGGACATTGGCGGTAGGCGCATTGATGGTGCGGCCGAGTTCTTGCCCGTGTTTGACCTTGCCGCTCAACACGTAATCATGGCCCAACAGTCTTTTGGCGTATTCCAACTTGCCGTCTGAAAGGGCTTGGCGGACGGCGGTACTGCTGGTGCGGATGTCTTCAACGATAACGGACGGCGTGCGCTCGGTTTGCATATCGGGCTGTTGAGCCAAAAGCTCGAAACAACCTTCACGGCCGGCACCGAAACGGAAATCGTCGCCAATCAACAAATAACGCGTATTGAGCGTTTGGCGCAAAAGCTGGTCGATAAATGCTTGCGCGCTCATATCGGAGAAAGCTTGGTTAAAACGCAAGACCCAAACGGCATCTACACAGCCGGTTTCACGCAAAAGGCGCAATTTGGTACGCAGCGGGCTGATGCGGTAAGGCAGTTTTTTCCCGGCTTTGCGCGCAAAAAATTCTTTGGGCTGGGGCTCAAAAACAACAACGACAACAGGCAGACCGCGCTGGTCTGCCTCTCGTTTGAGTTTTTGTAGAATGTGTTTGTGCCCGAGGTGTACGCCGTCGAAGTTGCCGATGGTTACGGCGGCTCCTTGAGGAAATTTGGGCGCGTGTCGCTGTCCAAGCCAGATGTTCATGGGTGGTGGGTATTGTGTTTGAATAGGCGGCTATTGTAAACGTTATTGCCGTTTCAATAAACCTTAGGCCATCTGAAACCAATAAATATATGCTTTCAGACGGCCCTAAAGTTTGTTAATACCTTACCACCACCAAGGATAACGGCCAAACGGATAGCCCCAATCGTCATAATAACGATAGTAGCGGGCTTCACGCAGCTGTTCTTGAGAAATATAGTTTTGCCATGCCATTTTGTAGCAGGCTTGGAACATCGGATCGGAAACTTTGTCGATATATTTAAGGCGGAAGGCTTTTTGTTCCGCAGTTGCGGCACCGGGTTTGCCTTCTTCGTCAAATTTGCGGCGGATCAGCGCGGCAGTTTCCTGATCGCATTGGGCGGCAAGATGCACTTGAAGATCCTGCTCATAGCGTTTCTGCGCTTGGGCGCGTGCGGCTTTTTGCTCAGGCGTAGTGGCGCAGGCGGCAAGTAATGCGGCAGCACCAATCAATAAGGTCAGGCGGATAGGATTCATCGGGTGTTTCCTTATACTCATGTATGGTTATTAATGTACGCCTTCATCTTGTAATGGGCAAGTGTGGCAACTTGGGGACACTTTATATTATTTGTTCTTAGCAGCAGGCAGTTGCATATAAAATACACCCTGTATGAATGTTTAACTCCAAACCCACTCAATGAACACTGACAAACCGCCCCACTCCTACCGATTGCGCCACCACAGGCAACACACGCCGCCATTTTGGCAGGCGGATCGCCCGTACCTGCACGAACACAATATTTCCGATGCCCGTTTCAGACGGCTGGGCTACATCATGGCCTTTCTTGCCGGTGCGATTAATGCCGGCGGTTACTTCGCATTCTCACGTTATACCTCCCACGTTACCGGCTCAATGTCGCTGTTGGCAGATGTTTTGTATCTTCAAGAGTGGAGTGTGGCCATTATTGCCACAATCAGCGTGTTGTGTTTTGTTGCCGGAGCCGCGCATTCGGGCTGGGTGATTTTGTGGACGCAGCAAATGCGTTTCCGTGGCAGCTTTGGATTTTCCATGTGGCTGGAAGCAGTTTATCTGTTGATATTCGGTTGGTTCGGCATTGCCGCGATGGAATGGAATTTTGGCGGCTCTGATTTTATTATGCCGTCTTTAGCATTGTTTTTATTGTGCTTTATTATGGGTATGCACAATACCGTTATTACGCTTTTGTCCGGTTCCGCCATCCGCTCCACCCATATGACCGGCACGGCAACCGATTTGGGCATTGAAATTTCACGCGCACTTTATTATTCCAAACAACATCATCCGCGCCTGCCGCACGTCCGCGTCAACAAACCGAAAATGTGGCTTTTAAGCGGCTTGATGCTGTCGTTTTTACTGGGCGGCGTGGTTGGCGTATGGGGTTATCATTTGGTCGGCCATCATTTCGCCCTGCCCGTTTCCGCCGTTTTGTTCATACTGGGCGCAGGCTCGGTGGGGTACGATGTCAAAGTCAGATTGAAATGGGCATTTGTCAGCTGGTATCGCCGCAAAAAGAAAAAACGGAAGAAATCGTAAAGAAACCTGCTTTTTATCTGACGGCAAAACGGCCAAACTGTCAGAAAAATGCAGAAATGTTTCAGTATTATGTTAACTGGCAAATATTTGCGTAATATCGGGTTAAACCCATTCTTTTGCGTTTCGGATATTGGGTATCATAAATCCGTAATGACCCACGCGGTTTTTATTCATTTTTTCAGACGGCCCGATCCGTCATCTAAAAAGAGGATACGACATGAAATTCTTGAAACCCCTGACCGTTATTGCCACTGCGATTCCTTTGGCGCTCACCGGCTGTGTAACTGATCCTGTTACCGGCCAACAATCCGCCAGCAAAACCGCTATGTACGGCTTGGGCGGTGCGGCTGTTTGCGGTATCGTTGGTGCGCTGACCCACGGCGGTAAAGGCGCGCGTAACTCCGCATTGGCTTGTGGTGCAGTAGGTGCCGGTATCGGCGGTTACATGGACTACCAAGAGAAAAAACTGCGTCAAAGCCTGGCCAATACCAACATTGAAGTTGAACGTCAAGGCAACCAAATCAAACTGGTTATGCCTGAAAACGTAACCTTCGCTACCGGCAGCGCTGCCCTGAGCGGCCAAGCCCAAAGCGCCTTGTCTGCCGCCGCGCAAACTTTGGTTCAATATCCTGACACGACTTTGACCATCAACGGTCACACCGACAACACCGGTAACGACGCCATCAACGAGCCATTGTCTCGTAACCGCGCCGAATCTGTTGCCATCTTCCTGCAATCCCGTGGCGTAAGCAGCACCCGGTTGAGCACTTTCGGTTACGGCTCCCGTCAACCCATCGCCTCCAACGCTACTGTTGAAGGCCGCGCACAAAACCGCCGCGTTGAAATCTTGATCAACCCAGACCAACGCGCCATTGATGCCGCTAAAAAACAAATGTAATCCGATATCTGTCTGATTCCCATACTTAAGGCCGTCTGAAATTTCAGACGGCCTTTTTCTTTGTAGATTTTGTTTGCAATTTCTCCTCCTCAATCCAATCCATCATAAAATTTATTCCTTTATTAACAAGACTTTTCAATTTTTCCTTTAAAAAAACTGTATTAATACTCTAATTTTTACACTAACTTAGAGTATAATTCCTAAAATTTTAAAAACACGCCTCATGCCGTCTGAAAAACGGCGGCGAAAAACACACTTATTTATATACACATCAGCCCGTTATCCAATCCATTTCATAGGATTTCAGACGGCACCATCCAGAATCTATGAAGGAGCATCCATGCAAAACAACTTTGACCCATTGACTATCCGTGGCAAATCACTGATTCCCGTCGTACAAGGCGGTATGGGTGTAGGCGTTTCCGCATCAAAACTCTCCAGCGCGGTTGCGCGCGAAAACGGCGTGGGTACGATTGCCAGCGTCGATTTGCGCCACTTGCACGAAGATTTGCTGGCCGAATCAAAAATCGATTCCAGCGAAGAAAAATACACCCGCCTCAACTGCATCGCGCTTGACCGTGAAATCAAAAAAGCCAAAGCCGATTCAGAAGGCAAAGGCATGATTGCCGTCAACGTCATGAAAGCCGTAAAAGACCATGCCGCCTACGTCCGTCAGGCCTGTGAATCCGGTGCAGACGCGATTGTAATGGGTGCAGGTTTGCCTTTGGACTTGCCGGAAATGACCGAAGGCTACCACAAAGATGTCGCCCTTTTCCCTATTTTGTCCGAATCACGCGGTATCAATATCGTTTTGAAACGTTGGATGAAAAAAGGCATCTTGCCCGATGCCATCGTTATCGAACACCCTGCCCACGCAGCCGGCCACTTGGGTGCGGCAACCGTTGACGGCGTGAACGATGCCAAGTTCGAGTTCAAACGCGTTATTGAAGAAACGTTTGAAGTATTCAAAAACTTGGGCTTGGAAAGCGAAAAAATCCCGTTGGTACTCGCCGGCGGCATGGCAAACTTTGAAAAAATCAAAACAGCCTTGAAAAACTGGGGCGCGTCTGCCGTTCAAATCGGTACCGCGTTTGCCGTGACCGAAGAAGGCGATGCCCACATCAACTTCAAGAAAACACTGGCCGGTGCGGAAACCGAAAAAGTGGTTGAATTCATGTCTGTTGCCGGTTTGCCTGCTCGCGGCGTACGCACCAAATTCCTCGACAGCTACATCAAACGCGAATCCAAATTGCAAGCCAATGCCAAAAACGATCCGCGCCGCTGTACCCAAGGCCTGAACTGTCTGACCAGCTGCGGCTTGCGCGACGGTTTGGCCAAAGCCGGTCAATTCTGTATCGACATCCAACTTTCCGCCGCATTCCGCGGCGAAGTCGATAAAGGCTTGTTTTTCCGCGGCAAAGACCCGCTGCCGTTTGGCAACGCCATCCGTACGGTTCAAGAAACCATTCATTATCTCTTGAACGGTTCCCTGCCCGTCGTCCCTGCCAAATAAACGCATCAACACTCAAAAGGCCGTCTGAAAAACATTTAAACCCTGTTTTCAGACGGCCTTTTTGTCCCAATCTATCTAAAAAATGCTAAGATTGTTGCCTGAATTTATCCGGCAGAAACATCATGAACCCATTATTGAACCATCTCAAACCCTATCCTTTCGCCCGCCTGCGTGAAGCCATGCAAGGCATTGATGCACCCGAAGGCGTAACGCCCATTCATCTGCAAATCGGCGAGCCGAAACACCCGACGCCCAAAGTCATCACCGACGCGCTGACCGCCTCCCTGCACGAACTGGAAAAATATCCGCTGACCGCAGGCCTGCCCGAACTGCGCCAAGCCTGCGCCGAATGGGTTGCCCGCCGTTATGATGGTTTGAGCCTCAACCCCGACAATGAAATCCTGCCGGTATTGGGCAGCCGGGAAGCTTTGTTCTCTTTTATCCAAACCGTTTTAAATCCGGCTTCAGACGGCCCCAAACCGGTCGTTATCAGCCCCAACCCGTTCTATCAAATTTACGAAGGCGCGACTATTTTGGGCGGCGGCGAAATCCATTTTGCCAACTGTCCTGCGCCCAGCTTCAATCCCGATTGGAGCAGCCTGCCCGAAGACGTATGGCAACGCACCAAAGTCCTGATTGTCTGCTCGCCCAACAACCCGAGCGGCAGCGTCCTGCAATTAGAAGACTGGAAAGAAATTTTTGATTTGCAAGACAAATACGGCTTCGTTATTGCCTCTGACGAATGCTATTCCGAAATCTATTTTGACGGCAACAAACCAATCGGTAGCTTGCAGGCTGCGGCGCAATTAGGACGCGGCACACGCAACATTATTATGTTCACCAGCCTGTCCAAACGCTCCAACGTCCCCGGTTTGCGTTCCGGCTTTGTCGCAGGCGATGCCGAGTTGCTCAAAAACTTCCTGCTCTACCGCACCTACCACGGCAGCGCGATGAGCATTCCCGTCCAACGCGCCAGCATTGCCGCTTGGAACGACGAAGAACACGTCATTGACAACCGCCGCCTCTACCAAGAAAAATTCGACCGCGTCATCCCTATTTTGCAACAAGCATTCGATGTCAAACTGCCTGACGCGTCGTTCTACATTTGGCTGAAAGTTCCCGATGGCGACGACTTGGCATTTACGCGCAACCTGTGGCAGAAAGCCGCGATCCAAGTGTTGCCCGGCCGCTTCCTCGCCCGCGATACCGAACAAGGCAATCCGGGCGAAGGCTACGTCCGCATCGCTTTGGTTGCCGATGTGGAAAGCTGCGTCAAAGCGGCTGAAACCATGGTTGCTTTATACCGCCGATAAAACAAAGGCCGTCTGAAATTTCAGACGGCCTTTTTAAATCAACTCAACCAAGTTATATCACGAAATCCAACAGATAAAAATCTTCTTTGCCTACGCCGCACTCAGGGCATTTCCAGTCATCGGGAATATCCTCAAACTTAGTTCCGGCAGGCAGGCCGTGCTCAGGATCGCCGAGATCTTCGTCGTAAATCCAACCGCAAGGGCCGCACATATATTGAGCCATTTGGTGTTCCTTCCATTTTGAAAAGCCGTCTGAAACCGTATTTTCAGACGGCCTTTCGTGTGTCTTATTGTTGATATTTTGAATTTATTGCGCTGCTTCCAAAGCGGCGATTTCTTTACGCAGGTGTTTGATGGCCGGTGTTACGATGGCGACAAACATGGCCTCGCGGACGCGGCGTTGTGCCGGGCTGCGCATTAGATAGCCTTTTGCGCCTGCATGCAATGCGGCAGATTGAGTGGCGTTCAGTGCCAACACAGCAGCCGCTTCACGCAGTTTTAAGGTTGCCAGCGTATCAGGTTTGTTGTTCCACGCATCATCGGCAAGGCGTTCGGTTTCCACCCATGCGCCGTCCAACGCGGCTTTCAACTCATCGTAGCTGTGGTCGAGGTAAGCGTTCACTTCCGCGTTCACCACATTGGCCATACGGATAATACCGAGCGCACCGTCAATCACACCGGCACCGATACCCATTTGCAGCAAGATGAAACCGGCTTTAATGGTCGGGATATAAGACTGGAACTGCTCAGGCGTAGCAATCACATCTTCATCGGGAATAAACACATCTTTAAAATTCAGGCTGTAAGTGCGCGTGCCTTCCAAACCGCAGAACTCAGGGCAATCTTGCAGGGTCACGCCTTCCCATTGACCGCCGGTGATAAACATCACATAGCTGTCGCCGATTTGGGCGGTATTTGCCCAAATATGGTCTTCGCCGATATTGGATACCCAAGGCAAAGCGCCGTTGACTTTATAGCCGCCCTCGACACGCTCGGCTTGCAAGTTGTGTTTTTCAATGCCGGCAAGATGTTTGACGGTATTGGACATGCCCGTACCGGCCAAAACTTTACCCTGCAGAATGTCGGCAAAATATTTATCTTTAACCGCTTGGTTGGGCGATTGGTGCAGATACCACGCACAAGCCGCCTGACACCATGCGCTGAACGAAGTGGCGCCGCATTCTTTACCGATTTCGCGCAATACGGCGATTTGCGTTGCCAAACCAAAACCGTTACCGCCCTCTTCAACCGTACCGGTCGCGGCAAAACCGCCGATTTTGCCCAATTCCAGCATAAATTCTTTTGGATACAGGCCTTTGCGGTCGATGTCGTCCACCAATGGTTTCAGCTTGCTTTTAACGAGTGCGGCAACATTGTTCAGTAAAGCTTCGCGTGTCATGATTTTTTCCTCTGAATAAGGTTTGAAGCGTAGATGGTTCTACTCATGAATTATTCTTGGCAACAAGGATATCCTTGCTTTTTACTAAAAGGCCGTCTGAATTTTCAGACGGCCTTTGATGAGATTAGGCAAATGCCTGCAATTCAGGGTTGATTTCAGTTTTGGCAAGGTTGTTGACGTAGTTGCACAAGGTTGCCAAAGCAACGCCCATGACGACTTCAACGGCTTGCTGTTGGTTGTAGCCTGCATCGAAGAAAGCTTTCAACTCATCGTCGGATACCGCGCCTTTTTTCGCCATAACGGCTTGGGTGAATGTTGCCAAAGCACCCAGTTTGGCATCGTCAAACTCGCCTGCAGACAATGCGCGTGCGGCTTTGATGGATTGTTCGGACAGCAGTTTTTTCAGGGTAGCCAGTTTGGTGTGGCCGGCAACGCAGAAACCGCATTCGTTGGTACGGGCGGCGATGATTTGAACAACTTCAACTTCGCCGTCAGTCAGGCTGTTGGCCGCATTCAGCTTGCCAACTTCTTGATAAAACGCCAAAGCTTCAGGCGCATTGGCCAAAACGCCAATCAGGTTAGGAATAAAGCCGTTGTTTTTCAATACGGCTTCAATGCGTGGTTTAGCAGCTTCGGGAGCGGTTTCAACTGTGTGTATGGTCAAGCGGGACATGTGTATAACCTTCTTATCTGGTGAAATGAAGTGCCCATCATAAGCCATCCGCCTCCATCAGAAAAAGACTTATTGGTTATTTACCGCGAACCAAAAGTTATAAGGCCGTCTGAACGGATTCAGACGGCCTTATCAAATGATTCAACTCATTATTTCATAAAGTTTTTCAGCAGCATAGAAGCGATGTCGTCCAAGCCGAAGCCATCCGCATCTTGAGCCGTGCCGTTAGGCGTGGCTTTATCGACCAAGTCTGGCAACACTTTTGCCAACAAATCGCCTGCTTGACCGGCATCCACGCCGAATTTTTGCGCGATTTGGTTTACTGTATCGCTGCCCAAAGCATTTTGCAGGTCGCTGCCGGACACAGGCAGATTGCTGGATTGATTGGAAACCCAGCTACTCAGGGTATCGCCCAAACCGCCTTGTTGCAGTTGGTTGATCAGGTTGCCCACGCCGCCTTGCTGTTTCACCAAATCCATCGCCATATCGGTCAGAGAACCTTGTGCGCCGTTTTCGCTGTTGCCACCCAACATTTGGGTAGCCGCATTCAAAAGATTGTCCATGAGTGCCATGACTTTTTCCTTGTGTGTGTTTATGTCTAAAAAAAGAAAGCGGAGTGTAGCAAAATTTATGCCGGAAAAAATCAGGCTTAACCAAACTAAACCTCTTTTATCTCAAAGCCGTAACAAAACAAAGACCGTCTGAAACCCAGTTTCAGACAGCCTTTATAATGAATAATACTATTCTTCGCGGCCATTGAAATACTCGGCCGCGCCACCTTCGAAAAACCCTTGCAAAATCGCCTGCGCCGCCACTTGGTCAAGTACGGATTTTTGTTTTCGGCCAAATACTTGTGCTTCTGCAAGCAGGCTTTCGGCGTATAGGGAAGACATCCTTTCGTCCACCCAATAAACCGGCAAGTTAAAACGTCCCTGCAAACGGCGGCCAAACTTGCGGCTCAAACGGGTCAGCTCATGCTCCGTACCGTCGGTATGCGTCGGCAGGCCGACCACAAAATACTTGGGCTGCCATTCTTTGACCAGCTTGGCAATGGCCTCGAATTTTTCATCGTTGCTGTTGCCAGTTACCGTCGCCAGCGGATGGGTCATACCCAGCTCTGCCTCGCCCTGCGCCACGCCGATACGCGCCTCGCCGAAATCAAAGGCCAAAACCGTGCCTTTTGGTGCATCAGGCATGGCCGACTCCTGAAACCAAGGCGTTCGGATTGACACCCAATTTTTCAAAAGCGGCGGCATAACGGAGTTCGTAAGGCACATCAAAAAGAATATGCTCGTCCGCAGGCACGGTCAGCCAAACATTTTCTGCCAGCTCGCGCTCCAACTGCCCTTTGCCCCATTTCGAATAACCAATACTGATCAAAGCCTTGTCCACCGCACCTTCTTTAGACAAGTTTTCAATCACATCGCGCGAAGAAGTCAGCGCGACGTTATCGGTTACCACCATGCTGTTTTGCCAGCGGCCGATCGGCGTATGCACGACATAGCCGCGCTCAATCTGAACCGGCCCGCCCATCATCACGTTTTCATGTTGCAGGCGCAACGGGATATTGCGGTCGGCGGCGGCGAAAATCATGTCCATGGTAATCGGCGAAGGCTTGTTGATGATGATGCCCAGCGCACCTTCTTCATCGTGTTCGCACACATAAATGACCGTATCCGTAAAAAACGGATCGTCCATATGAGGCATGGCAATCAGGAAATGGTTGGCTAAATTCATATTCTTCTTAATATCTATAAGCTGATTTTATTATTTTTGTCCGTCGGCAACCGGCGCGTCCACCACGCATGCACCGTAAACCGCACCGCCTGCCGGTACCGGCGCATCGGTTTTCGCATGGGCAAAACACGATACTGCGCTCAAAGAGTTTTTCGGCGAGCCTTGAACGATTTTATCGCTGTACACCAAATAAGCGAAAGACTTACGTTTCGGGTCGTAGTAGCGGATAATCTGCTGGCTCTTAAATGCTATGCTGGCACTGCGTTTGAACACTTGTCGCGGTTTCAAAACCGCAGCCTCGTTATAACGGATGACTTCCGCACTTTGCACGCAGGAAACCGATGCGTCGCTGGCATCTTCTTCCAGATTGACCGTTTCTTTCAAACCGCCTTTTTTCGCGTACGAAATATAACAGGCAACCCCCTGCACATCAGGATCGTCAAAACCTTCCACTTCAATACGGTCGTTTTTACCCAGCATATGAAACACCGTACTGGCGCGTCCGATTTTATCGGTATCGTTACCACAAGCCGCCAAAACCATGGCACCCAACACTACTAATAAATATTTTTTCATAATATCCTGTCGATGCAGACTGTCATTTTCCAGGCAGACTAAACCCCGTCCGCCTACTCTATCGTTACTATATAAGACCGTTCGACCATATTGCAACCCGATATTATTTTCAGACGGCCTGACAGACAGTATAATCCGTCCTATTGTTCCTACTTTGATAGCAAGATCGAACCATGCGTTACAAACCCCTCATTCTCGCCCTGTTGCTCAGTTTCTCCCTGCCAACCTATGCTGCCAAAGACGCGCCGAAAGAAAAAGCGGCCGCCGTCAAAAAAGCTGCGCCCGTGAAAAAAGAGAAAGAAGCCGCCAAGGCAGATGTAAAAAAAGAAACCTCAAAAAAACAAGCAGTAAAAGAAAAAGAGGAAGACAAAAAAGCGGTTAAAGCCAAAGCTGCCAAAGAGAAGGAAACCGCCGACAAAAACGAACGCGCTTCAGCCAAAAACAAAACGGCTAAAGTCGCCGAAGCCGCTGCCGACAATAAAAAGTCCAGCCGCAAAGCCGAAGAGCCTAAAGAAACGGCAAAAGACAAAAAAGCCGCAGCCGCAAAATCCGGCAAGGCCAAAGAACAAGACAAGAAACCTGTTGAAGATAAAAAAGACAGCAAAGCCAAAGAACCCGTAAAAAAAGCAGACCCTAAGGAAACCAAAGCCAAAGAGCCTGCTAAAAAAGCGGTTGAGGATAAAAAAGACGGCAAAAAAACCAAAGAGCCCGGAAAAAAAGCAGCCGAAGACAAAAAAGCCGAAGACAAAGAACCTGCAAAAAAAGCTGTTGACGACAAAAAAGACACAAAAGCCAAAGAGCAAAACAAAAAAGCCGAGCCTAAAGTTGAGCCTAAAGTCGCTTCTTCAGCCGACAACGATTTCAAAGCAGCCGTAACTGCCGCCGCCAACGATATGGAAACCAAAAAATCCTTTGCCAAACGCAACGAGGGTTTCATTATCCATGTCAATGCCACGCTCAAACAGCTGCAACAAACACGCAACAACCTCTCCGGCATCAACCGCAAACAACGCGACGCATGGGAAAAATTCCAAAAACTCAATGCTGATGCCAACCAGTTGAAAGCAGAAGTTTCCAACACGCGCGCCCAAATTTCGCGTTTTGTGTCCGGCAACTATAAAAACAGCCAGCCCAACGCGGTTGCCCTCTTCCTGAAAAACGCCGATGCCGGTCAAAAAACCCGCTTCCTACGTTACACGCGTTATATCAACAACGCCAACGACCAAGTCATGAGAGACTTGGAAAAACAACAGAAAGAGCTGGCAGCGCAAGAGCAAAAAATCAACAATGAATTGGCTTATCTGAAAAAACTGCAAGCCAATATCCAAGCTTCATTGCGTCAACAAGGCGTAACCAATACCGCCGAACAAGCCGAAAGCCGCCGTCAAAACGCGCAAATGGCCAAAGAAGCGCAAAAGAAAATCAACCACAGAGAAAACGAGCAACGCCTCAACAATCTCCTGAAAGATTTGGAAAAACGCAAAGCCGAGCAACGCAAAGCCGAAGCAGAAGCGCGTAAAAAAGCTGCCGAAGCCCGTTTAGCCGCTGCCGAAAAAGCCCGCAAAGAGCAGGCTGCCGCCCAGCAAAAAGCCGAAGCCGAACGCGCCGCCATGTCCACGCTGACTGACGAAGACATGAAACTGCAAGCCCCCAACACCCAAGGCTTTACCGTCAGCAACGCCAACAGCTTCAGCCGTATGCAAGGCCGTCTGAAAAAACCGGTCAACGGCACACTGGCAGGCCTGTTCGGTCAAGACCGCGGCGATGGCGAAGTTTGGAAAGGCGTGTTCTACAATACTGTTCCTGCTCCGGTCAGCAGCATTGCCTCAGGCACGGTTACTTTTGCCGGCGAGCTTGAAGGCTACGGCAAAGTGGTCGTCCTCGACCACGGCGACGGCTATGTCAGCATTTACTCCGGCCTGAACGAAATCGACATCGCCCAAAACTACGCCGTCAATGCCGGCAGCAAGATTGGCACCAGCGGTACTTTGCCGTCGGGCGAAACCGGCCTTTACCTTGAAGTCCGCTACAACGGACAAGTCATGAATCCGCTTTCATGGATTAACTGATATTTTAGACGGCCTGAGTGAATTTTCCCCTTCAGGCCGTCTGAATTTTCATCATAAACTACAATAAAACACGATTTTCACGCCTGTTCAGCACATTAAACAACAAACTTTTACCTTAAACTTATTGTTCCAAGCGTTTAAATCACATAAAGTCAACGGGTTCAGAGAAAACAAAAACCACTTTGCTTACCGTACACAAAAAGAAAGTCAAACGAATGTCAACAAAATCCACTTTGAAAAAAGTTGCAATCTACACTCTCGGCGCATTTAGCGGCATCGCCCTCAGTCTGAGTGTACAAAGTTTTGCCGCCGAAAAAGACAAAAAAGACAACGAGGCTCTGCCCGTGCAAACCATCCGCACCATGGCAGAAGTGTACGGCCAAATCAAAGCCAACTATTACCAAGACAAACCCGATGCCGAGCTTTTTGAAGGCGCAATGAAAGGCATGGTGTCCGATCTCGATCCGCATTCCGAGTATATGGACAAAAAAGGCTATGCCGAAATGAAAGAATCCACCAGCGGCGAATTCGGCGGTCTGGGCATGGAAATCGGACAAGAAGATGGCTTCGTCAAAGTCGTTGCCCCGATTGAAGACACTCCGGCAGAACGCGCCGGTGTGAAAAGCGGCGACTTCATCGTCAAAATCGACAATACCTCTACACGCGGCCTGACCGTCAGCGAAGCCGTCAAAAAAATGCGCGGCAAACCGGGTACCAAAATCACCCTGACCCTTTCACGCAAAAATGCCGACAAACCCATCGTCGTCAACCTGACCCGCGCCATCATCAAAGTCAAAAGCGTGCGCCATCATCTGCTTGAAAAAGACTACGGCTACATCCGCGTCTCCCAATTCCAAGAGCGCACTGTTGCCGCGCTCAACGAAGCCGCACAAGCCCTTGTCAAAGAAAACAAAGGTCCGCTCAAAGGCATCATCCTCGACTTGCGCGACGACCCGGGCGGCCTGCTCAACGGCGCAGTCGGCGTATCCGCAGCCTTCCTGCAACCTGACGTAACCGTTGTCAGCACCAAAGGCCGCAACAAAAAAGAAGGCATGGTTCTCAAAGCAACAGCCGAAGACTACATCACCACCAGCGGCAAAGACCCGTTGGCCGGATTGCCTGCCGAGCTGAAAACCATTCCTATGACCGTCCTGATTAACGCAGGCTCGGCCTCCGCTTCCGAAATCGTTGCCGGAGCATTGCAAGACCACAAACGCGCCGTTGTCGTCGGCACACAAAGTTTCGGCAAAGGCTCAGTGCAAACCCTGATTCCGCTTTCCGGCGGCAGCGCAGTCAAATTGACTACTGCCCTTTACTACACGCCAAACGACCGCTCGATTCAAGCGCAAGGCATTGTTCCTGACGTTGAAGTCAAAGACAAAGACCGCGCCTTTGAAAGCCGCGAGGCCGATTTGGTCGGCCATATCGGCAATCCGTTAGGCGGCCAAGACGTCAACAGCAGCACTGAAACGCCTGCCAACACAGAAACCAAAGCCGATAAAGACAAGTCCAAAAAAGACAAAGACGAAGACATCTCCAGCCGCCGCATTCCCAATCCGGCCAAAGACGATCAGCTCCGCAAAGCCTTGGACTTGGTGAAAAATCCAGCCGAATGGCAAAAATCTTTGGGCTTGGCAGCGAAAAAACCTGCTCCGAAAAAAGATGCGGATAAAGACAGCAAAAAATAAACCCATCTTTATCCGATAAAAGGCCGTCTGAAAACTTTCCATTTTCAGACGGCCTATAAACACCTCCCTACTCCAAGGTAAGAACAAACATGAACATTTCCAGACTCATCCTCCCCGCCCTGACCAGCCTATTCCTCCTAAACTCCCCGGTATCATCGGCAGCCAAACCCGAACAAGCCTCTGAGATGTACATTGCCAACAAAATCACCAGTGAAAACCTACACGGCTTCTGGGGAAATGCAGTCGAAAACGAAGAAGGCGCTCTTATCAACACAACCATCTTTAACCCCGACAACACTGGCACAGACATCGCCATAATGAGTTTCAAAGCCACCAACAAAATCTTCACCATCAGACAGGACTTTAATTGGACATTTGACGAGAAAAAACAAGAAATCCACCAAACCGTAACTGACTATAAAACCTCCATCAACGGCAAAGAAGAACAAAACAAACAAAAAATAGGTGAAGAAAGTACCATAAAAGCCAGAATCCTCATCATCAAAGGCCTGCCCGGCATGTTGGAATTGACTGACAAAGCCAGTGGCAACCAAACCAGCTACTTTAAACAAGATCCGGATAAAATACTCAACCATCTTGAAAACAGCAAAAAAACACGCCCATAATCTCAAGGCCGTCTGAAAACCTCCCTCACTTTTCAGACGGCCTTCTCACTAAATACTGCGGAAACAAAACACCATGGCAAAAGCCCCCAAAACCATCTACCAATGTACTGAATGCGGCGGCACTTCCCCGAAATGGCAAGGCAAATGTCCGCATTGCGGCGAGTGGAACACGCTTCAGGAAAGCCTTACCGCGCCCGAGCCGAAAAACGCCCGTTTCCAATCTTGGGCGGCAGACACCTCGACCGTCCAATCCCTCTCCGCCGTTACCGCGACCGAAGTGCCGCGTAATCCGACAGGCATGGGCGAACTCGACCGCGTATTGGGCGGCGGTTTGGTAGATGGCGCGGTCATCCTGCTCGGCGGCGACCCCGGTATCGGCAAATCCACGCTGCTGTTGCAAACCATCGCCAAAATGGCGCAAAGCCGCAAAGTGCTGTACGTTTCCGGTGAGGAATCCGCCCAACAAGTCGCCCTGCGTGCACAGCGTTTGGAACTGCCCACCGAAGGCGTAAACTTGCTTGCCGAAATCCGCATGGAAGCCATTCAAGCGGCGTTGAAACAGCATCAGCCCGAAGTCGTCGTCATCGACTCCATCCAAACCATGTATTCCGACCAAATCACTTCAGCCCCCGGCTCCGTGTCGCAGGTGCGCGAATGTGCCGCCCAACTGACGCGCATGGCGAAACAGATGGGCATCGCCATGATACTGGTCGGACACGTTACCAAAGACGGCGCGATTGCCGGCCCGCGCGTATTGGAACATATGGTCGATACTGTGCTGTATTTCGAGGGTGACCAACATTCCAACTACCGCATGATACGTGCCATCAAAAATCGTTTCGGTGCGGCAAACGAACTGGGTGTATTCGCCATGACCGAAAACGGTTTGAGAGGCGTATCCAACCCGTCCGCCATCTTCCTTGCCAGCTACCGCGACGACACGCCCGGTTCGTGCGTTTTGGTCACACAGGAAGGCAGCCGCCCGCTTTTGGTCGAAATTCAGGCATTGGTCGATGACGCACACGGTTTTACCCCCAAACGCCTCACCGTCGGTCTCGAACAAAACCGCCTCTCCATGTTGCTCGCCGTCCTCAACCGCCACGGCGGCATCGCCTGCTTCGACCAAGACGTGTTCCTCAACGCCGTCGGCGGCGTCAAAATCGGCGAACCTGCCGCCGACCTTGCTGTTATCCTCGCCATGCTCTCCAGCTTCCGCAACCGACCCATGCCTGAAAAAACCGTCGTATTCGGCGAAATCGGCTTAAGCGGCGAAGTCCGCCCTGTCGCACGCGGGCAAGAGCGGCTCAAAGAAGCGGAAAAACTCGGCTTCAAACGCGCCATCGTCCCCAAAGCCAATATGCCGCGCCATGCCAAAGAGTTTCCAAACCTGAAAATCTACGGCGTCAGCAGTTTGCAGGAAGCGATTGACGTTTGTCGTGACGGGGACTAAACCGTTTCGATAATCTGACTCAAAAAACAATCATCTAAAAGGCCGTCTGAAAGTTTTCAGACGGCCTCTCTTTAAATTTAAATAATTTTGTTATATTATAACGAACGCTTTATTCTATCTTTTCTACACATCGAAAATCGGAGAGAAATCTTGAAAAAAACTGCTTTGCTTATCGCATCTGCCTTTCTGTTCAGTACTGCCGCCCACGCCCATCGCGTTTGGGTTGAAACCGCCCATACACATGGCGGCGAATACCTTGAAGCCGAATTGGGCTATGGTGAATTTCCGGAGCTTGAGCCCATCGCCAAAGACCGCCTGCACATTTTCAGCAAACCCATGCAACTGGTGACTGAAAAAGGCAAAGAAAACATGATTCAAAAAGGTACATACAATTACCAATACCGCAGCAAACTGCCGGTCAAAGACGGCAGCTACTTGGTAACCGCCGAATACCAACCGACCTTCTGGTCAAAAAACAGCGCGGGCTGGAAGCAGGCAAGCATCAAAGAAATGCCTGATGCAAGCTATTGCGAGCAAACCCGTATGTTCGGCAAAAACATCATCAATGTCGGCCACGAAAGCGCAGATACCGCCATCATCACCAAACAAGTCGGCCAACATTTGGAAATCGTACCTTTGGACAACCCTGCCAACGTCCACGTCGGCGAACGCTTCAAAGTCCGTATCCTCTTCAATGGCGAGCCGCTGCCTAACGCCACCGTTACCGCCACATTTGACGGCTTCGACACCAGCGACCGCAGCAAAACCCATAAAACCGAAGCCCAAGTCTTCTCCGATACCACCGATGATAAAGGCGAAGTCAGCATCATTCCATTGCGCCAAGGTTTCTGGAAAGCCAGCGTAGAACACAAAGCCGATTTCCCTGATCAAAGCGTGTGCCAAAAACAGGCGAACTACACTACTTTGACTTTCCAAATCGGTCATTCACATCATTAATACCCAATAACAAAGGTCGTCTGAAAACCGTATTGCAGGGGTTTCAGACGACCTTTTTATCTATATTTTAAAATTAAGATATTTTTGAGAAATAAAATTTTAGTAATCTGTGTAAACAGTTAGGTTACCTGTTCTCCAATGTTCTGTATCCCATGATAGAACATCTGGCAAATCTCTATAAATAGCTCGCTGGTTGAATCTAGGCTGTCCGTCTTTTGTGAACCAATAATTTATTACTGTTGTTGATTTAGGCGGAGAAATTTTTTTCTTTTCGTTTAAAGAGGGTTGCCAGAAATAAATAATCAGTGCTTCAGCCATTTCAAGATAATAACGGCTCGCATTTGCTGGCACAACCACTGTTCCCAACCAAAATTCCTGTTCTCTTGTAATAAGTGGGAGTTTGTGATGATTCCTAAATCTTGAGGAGAAATTTCCTTCTGTAATGCCACAATATTGGATGGAATTATCACCTCTTTCATATTTTGTTTGCCTGCCGCAAGATACAATCCATTTCTCAACTCTAGATTGTTAGTAATATCATCGTATGAATATGGACCTTTCCAATTAATAATCAGCGTAGTATGTTCTGACATTTCATAACCTCAGGCAGTGATTTTAAATTTCACAAAAATAAATAAATATTAAATATAAATAACAATATTTAATATTTATCAGACAATTTAATGGATTAGTATTTTATTAATTTTAATGATTTTAATCAAGGTTTATACGGCGCAAACTGCCATTGTCCCAATTCCAAATTCAAATCAAACAGATTCAGACGGCCTATTGCCACACGAACCAAGCGTAAACACGGAAAGCCTGCTTTCGCCGTCATCCTTCGCACTTGACGGTTTTTCCCTTCCGAAATTTTGATTTCCACCCAAAAATCAGGCACGGACTTGCGCACGCGAATCGGCGGCACGCGCGGCCATAAAACATCCGCTTCGCCTTCTTCCAATACCCTGACCTCGGCCGGACGGGTGACAAAATCACCCAAATCTACACCATGGCACAACAAATCCAATTTGGCTTCATCAGGAGAACCCTCCACCTGCGCCCAATAAGTTTTAACCTGCTTGAATTTCGGGTCGGCAATCTGCGCCTGCAACCGGCCATTACTGGTCAGCAGCAGCAAACCCTCGCTATCCGTATCCAAACGTCCGGCCGGATAAAATCCCGGTTTCTCGACAAAATCCTTAAGGCACTGATGTTTTTCATGTGCAGAAAACTGGCAAATCACGCCATAAGGCTTGTTTAGAATAATCAAATCGTTCATTTCACACTTTCAGACGGCCTTGGATTTCAAGAAATTCCGGATAATAAAAAAGACACCGTATAAACGGTGTCTTTCATATTTGGCGGAGTAAGAGGGATTCGAACCCTCGATGCAGGTTGACCCCACATGCTTCCTTAGCAGGGAAGTGCCTTCAGCCTCTCAGCCATTACTCCTAAGGAAGACCGCAATATACGCTTTATGCCCTTCTTCGTCAAGCATTACCGCCCCAAACTTTCTTAACGCCATGAAATCATTTAAATAAAAATATAATATTTTTTGCATCATCCTATTTTTATACTTCTTTCATATATGTTAAAATGATTTTGTTTTCTGTAAACCTTTTTTCACACCCCTTATTACAAAGGAGTTCGTATGTTACGTTTTTCTGCTTTGGTTGCCGTATCCGCCCTGATGCTTGCCGCTTGCTCACAATCCGGCAATTCCCAACCATCTACTTCCTCCTCTCAAACTTCTACTCAAAAAACAACTGCCGCCGGCTCTGCCTGCCGCAGCATGGGTGAAGGCCATAAAGTCAATGGCAAAGGTCAAAACGATATTTATATGTGTAAAGTCGATGTGGCTTTGAACTCTGCCGAAGCTAAATCTGCTTTGGATCCTAGCATCCGCGTTCACTACGGCAGCACATCCGGCGCGACTTTGACTTCCCGTCAAATCTCCAACTCAGTCGGCAAAACCCCTGATGAAACCTGCCAACGCGCATTCCTGAGCGCGGTTAAACGCTTCCAAAGCACTGCACTTCGTAAAAAAGCCAAATCCGTTCATCTGGTTAGCTACTTTGACAAAGTAACCAAAGGCGGTAACGAGTACGAATGCCACATCGCTACATTCAACAGCCGTGTAGTTTTGAAAGGCAGCTTCCACTAAGCAATGTCAAAAATGCCGGACTTCAATATGAAGTTTGGCATTTTTCTATTTTATGGATACGACACCCCTTCACTGCCTGCTGGCCGATCCGTCTTTTGCCGCCTGCTACGACCATGCTTCTCTAAACGCAGCCGATTCCCAACGTTTGGCTGCCACGCCGCAACTGGCGCAGCGTCAAGACTGGCAAGTCAGCCGCGCATTAAAACAGCAAACCGATTTACCGACTGTATCGCTGAGCCACAGCCAAGGCTTTGCCGCTTTATTGTGTGCGCCTCATCCCTTAACAGCCGGTGTCGATATCGAATTTATCCGACCGCGCGATTTCAAAGCACTATCGGCTTTGGTCTGCACGCAGGAAGAACAAGACTTTTTGGAAACGAAAAACTGGCCGTCTGAAACGTTTTACCGATTGTGGTGTTTCAAGGAAGCATTGATTAAAGCTGCGAATTTGGATTTTCCGTCGGATATGAAATCGGTCGGCTATGTTTTCGATTCAGGGCAACCCGTCGGTTTACGCGCTGGAAAGCAAACCGATTGGCACGGCACAAGCGCGATTTTGGCGGATACGATGGCACTTGCCTGCGTTTGGAAGGTAAAAGCCGTCGCCCTGCAATGGCAGTTTTTCGGCTCACTCAAGCCCAATGATTTAACCAACCGGCAAACTATCTAACAACTGACAAAATAATAATAATCTGATTTAATTTACTGCACTTTTACTTATTCCACACACCAACAGCAGCATTTGCAAAAGGCCGTCTGAACGATGAATCTTCGCCTCCTAAAACGCCTCTATACTGCCCTTATCCTGTTTCTTACCCTGTTTTTGGTTTATGCCTTTGCTTCACAAACGCGCATCCAAACCGATTTGACCGCGTTGTTGCCAAGCGAGCAGCAACCCGATGCCTTACTGACGGCCGCGGATAAAGCCGCAGAAGCGCAACTCAATTCGCAAGTCATTTTGCTTGCAGGCAGTACCGATGCCGAAACCGCTTTTCAGACGGCCTCACAAATTGCCGATGCATGGCGCAAGAGCAGCGTATTTGAACAAGTCGACAGCAGCATGACACCGAATTTGGACAAAGTGCGGGCGGATATGCAGAAGCTGAGTTTGGCGGTTTTGCCGCAAGACGAAATCCGCCTGCTGTTTGAGCAGCCGCAAGCCTATTTTCAGGCTCGGGCAGAAGCCGCGGCCAATCCGTTTGCCGCGCCCTCGCCTTTGTCTTTAGAACAAGACTGGTTGGGCTTCGGACGCTTTGTTGCCGACAAAGCCAATCCGCAAAGCCGTTTGCAGTGGGACATGGACAACGGCATGCTGTTTGCCGAAGACAAAGGCAAAACTTGGATATTGTTGCGCGGACGGCTCGCTGGTGGCGATCAATTTTCCGGCAACGATGCCCTCTTGCCGCTGATGGCGCAAAGCCGTCAAATCGCTTCGGAAAACGGCGCGGAAACCTTAAGCGCAGGTGGCGCATTGTTCGCCGCCGTATCCAAAGCAGCCGCAGAAAAAGAAAGTCGGCTGATGAGCATGGTCGGGCTTGGACTGACCTTTGCGCTACTTTTATGGGTCTTCCGCAGCGGCCGAGTATTTTTGCTGTCCTTGCCGCTGGCAGCCGGTATGTTGACCGGATTGGCAGTTGCTTTATTGGTGTTCGGCGAAGTGCATATCCTAACCATCGTCATCGGCACCAGCTTGGTGGGTATGTTGGTGGATTTCCCGTTGCACTGGCTTGCTCCGTCAGTATTCGAGCCGTCTGAAAAGACCGTTTGGCAGGCTGAATCAGCAATGAAACATGTCTTGCCGAGCTTTGCCGTCAGCCTGACAATTACCGTCTTGGGCTACGCGCTGCTGTGGTTTACCCCTTTGCCTGTATTACGCCAAACCGCCGTATTTTCAGGCTTTGCCTTATTTGGCGCGTTTGGTGCCACCGTTTTATGGCTGCCGCCGCTGTTTCGCCACTACCGTGCCAAAACCGTGCCTTTTTCCGCATTAACCGAAAAGCTCTATTCCTTGTCAGGCCGTCTGAAAAATCGCCTGCACAAACGCGGTTGGTTAATCGTGGGCGGAATTTTGCTGGCAGTCGGACTGTGGCGCAGCGACTGGCGTGACGACATCCGTCAATGGGTCAATATGCCGACCGCAATGTTGACCGAAGTACAACAAATCGGCCAGTTGAGCGGCACGGATTTTGGCGGCAAATATTTGGTGGCCGAAGCACAAAGCGAAGATGCCCTGTTGAAGAAAACCGCCGAACTCGGCCGCGCCCTACAGCCCTTAATCGCACAAGGCAAACTGTCCGGCATCCAATCGCCCGACCAATTCATCCTGCCGACAACGGAACAGCAAAAACTGCAAAACCGCCTGCGCGAATTGACCAAGTTGCCTGATAGCTGGAAACCGCTCACAGAAATCGGTATTCCGCGCAAAACCGTGCGCGATGCCCTGCTACAAGCTGCCGATACGCAACCATTGTCGCTTTCAGACGGCCTGAATACCGATTTGGCAGAGGCTTGGCGTTCCTTGTATTTGGGCGAAGTGGAACCAGGCCGTTTTGCTGCTGTCGTGCGTTTGAACGGCATGACCGATGAAGCCGCCGTACGCGCCGTGGCGCAACACGTCTCCGGCATACATTGGGCAGACAAACGCGCCCACTTAAACGAGCTTTTCCACCACACGCGCAATCAGGCCGCATGGTTGAAACTGGCTTCCTATGCGTTGGCATGGCTGCTTTTGTGGAAAATGTTTGGCTTCAAACGCGGCAGCAAAATCCTTGCCGTACCGCTGGCCGCCGCCATCTGCACCGTTGCCGTACTCGGTTTGGCCGGCATTCCCGTCAGCCTGTTTGCCATGTTCGGCCTGCTTTTAGTGTCCGCCATCGGCGTGGACTATGCCGTCTATGCCGCCACCGCACACCACAGCGCGCCGGCAAAATTAGGCGGTATGCTGCTTGCTGCTGCGACAACAGCCATTTCCTTTGCCCTGCTCGCCATCAGCAGCACGCCCGCTGTTGCCGCGTTCGGCATGACGGTTACCATCGGTGTGGCATTCAATATTTGGCTGGCAGGCACATTGTTGAAAAATTAGACAAAAGATGAAGGCGATTGAAGTTGAAGCGATATTTTTTTCAACTTCTATCGTCACGTTGTAAGAGGCCGTCTGAAAAACTTCAGACGCTAGTTTAAACATTTTTTTATCATTAAAATCAAAGGTATTTTCAAATGTCCGTAGAATTTGACGTTGCCGTTATCGGCGCAGGCCCTTCAGGTTCGGTTGCTTCCGCTTTGCTGAACAAACAAGGCTTTAAAGTTTGCGTATTGGAAAAACAACATTTCCCGCGCTTTGTCATCGGCGAAAGCCTGTTGCCGCATTGCATGGAAATGTTGGAAGAAGCCGGTTTTGCCGATGCAGTGCATGCCGAACCCAGCTTTCAATTTAAAGACGGTGCTGCGTTTTCATGGGGCAGCCGTTACACAGATTTCAACTTTACTGAAAAATTTTCAGACGGCCCCGGTACTATTTATCAAGTGCGCCGCGGCATCTTCGACAAAATCCTGATTGATGAAGCGGCAAAACAAGGCGTCGATGTCCGCTTCGGACATGGCGTAACCGCGTTTGACAACAGTGGCGATGTGGCACGTTTGAGCGTTGCGACCGATACAGGCGAAAACTATGAACTGACCGCCAAATTCGTTTTGGATGCCAGCGGTTACGGCCGTGTCCTGCCTCGCCTTTTGGACTTGGAAAGCCCGTCCGAGCTGCCTCCGCGCCAAGCCCACTTCACGCATATCGACGACAACATTACCAGCCCGAAATTCGACCGCAACAAAATCCTGATCAACACGCATCCTGAACATCGCGATGTCTGGATTTGGCTGATTCCTTTCGGTGACAACCGCTGCTCCATCGGCGTTGTCGGCACGCCCGACAAACTGGCCGGCGAATCAGAAGCCGTGTTGAAAAAATTTGTGTACGAATGCCCGATGCTGGCGGAAATTTTAGATAAAGCCGTTTGGGAAAACGACTTTCCGTTCCGCTCTATCCAAGGCTATTCCGCCAACGTGAAAACCTTATACGGCAAACATTTCGCCCTTTTGGGCAACGCCGCCGAATTCCTCGATCCAGTCTTCTCCTCCGGTGTAACCATTGCCCTGCACTCTGCCAAACTGGCTGCCGATTTGTTGGGCAAACAGCTCAAAGGCGAAGCCGTCGATTGGCAAACCGAATTTGCCGACCAACTGATGATCGGCGTGAACGCATTCCGCACTTATGTAAACGGTTGGTACGATTTCCGCTTCCAAAATGCCATCTACGCGCCTAACCGCAGTCCTGAAATCAGCCGTATGATTTCATCTATTCTGGCAGGCTACGCTTGGGACACGAACAATCCATTCGTGGAAAAATCCGAGCAACGCTTGTCCACACTTGCCGCATTGGTGGGCGATTTGAAGGTAGAATAAGGATGAATGTCTTTCAGACGGCCTAGACTGAAAACGGAACAGGCCGTCTGAAACTTCATCCACACCATTAAATATTTTGACCGATAGATAAAACCTTATGCGATTTATCCCTTTGCTTGCCGCACTGCTGCTTTCCGCATGTGCGACCTCGCTCCCCCATCCGCAAACGCTGCCGCCGCTTTCCAAAGAAGGTCAATGGTTCAAACTTGAGCAGACTAATGCGGCGGGGCAAACCGTTCAAACCAATCTCTTGGCAGTCGAACCTCATTCAGACGGCATCCGCTTTGTCCAAACCGATGCACTGGGTGCGCCGGTATCGCGTCAATCGGTCAGTACCAAAGGCTGGAAAAACGACGGCTTTGTGATGCCAAATGCCAGTTCGCGCCGACTGTTTGCCGCCTTGTTGCCGCTTTTGGCCGCCGAACACGCCGCCACGCTTTACCCTGAAGCCCGCCAACAAAATGCCACACATCAAGGATTCTGCCCTGACGGCAAAGGCGCGGTGTTCAGCTACCGCGAGCGTGATTTGTGGTGTGTCGCCCACCATTCCGAACAATTCCTTATCGGCTTCCCCGACCAAACTTTCTGGACGGTCAGCCCGATTGCAGAAGACTAATTCATGAATACTCCTGTTTATCTCAGCCGTCCGGCACTGACCAGCGCATTGGGCAGCGGCTTGCAAGTTCATGCCGATGCCTTACTCACGCCGTCTGAAAACACGCCCCTGACTTTTTCAGACCAATGGGTAAAAGGCAAAACGCATGCTTTCGGTGCAGTCAAAGAAACCCTGATGCCCTTGCCTGACAACATCCCCGAAGCGCATCGCAGCCGCAACAACCAGCTTATCCTGCACGCGCTTTCGCAAATAGACGGACTGATTCAGACGGCCATTGCCCGTTACGGCAAAGAAAGGGTCGCTGTCGTTACCGGTACGTCTACCAGTGGCGCAGATGAAAATATCCCCTTGTTCCAACACGTTGTCCAAGGCGGTGAATGGACGGATGTTCCGTTCAAACAGCTGCAACACACCATGGCTTCGCCATCCGAATTTATCGCTCAAGTTTACGGCTTGGACGGCTTGCGCTATACCGTCTCCACCGCCTGCACTTCCGGCGCACGCGCCCTCATCAGCGCAGCCCGATTGCTTCGTGCCGGATTGTGTGATGCCGTGATTTGCGGCGGCGCGGATACGCTTTCTCCGCTGACGATCAATGGTTTTGCTTCTTTGGAAGTGCTTTCAGACGGCATCGCCAAGCCTTTTTCTGCCAACCGCAACGGCATCAATATCGGCGAAGCGGCCGCATTTTTTGTAATGACGCGCGATGCCGATTTTGACGGCGAAATGCAGTTGCTGGGCTATGGTGCAAGCAGCGATGCCTACCATATGTCTTCGCCCCGCCCCGATGGTTTGGGTGCAGCCCAATCCTTTCAGGCTGCTTTGGATAAAGCCAGTTTGAAAGCAGAAGACATCGGCTGGATCAATCTGCACGGCACCGGCACGCAACACAACGACAGCATGGAAAGCCGAGCCGTTGCCGAAGTATTTGGCAGCCACACCCTTTGCACGTCAACCAAGCCGTCCACCGGCCATACCTTAGGCGCAGCCGGCGCGATCGAAGCCGCGTTTGCCTGGTTGATGGCCAACCGCCAATACAGTCCGGAAGGCAAACTGCCGCCACAACAATGGGACAACGTACCCGATTCCGAGCTGCCCAACATCGCTTTGACCGACGAAAACAGCCGCTGGCCGTCTGAAAAACGCATTGCCGCCAGCTCGTCATTTGCCTTCGGCGGCAGCAATGCTGTTTTGATTATCGGATAAGTCCTTATATTTAGGCTGTCTTTTCAGACGGCCTTTTTCTTTTCCGCAACTTAAAAAACAATAACATCAAAACAACAACCAAATCCGCCGAAATATGCCATAATAGGCTTAGCACGTTTCATCTCGCGATGTGCCCGAAAAGAAAAACTTAACCTACATAGAGAATAATCCCATGACTAAATCCACCATTATCTATACCTACACCGACGAAGCTCCTGCATTGGCCACTCAATCCCTGCTGCCAATCGTGCAGGCGTTTACCCGCCACGCCGATATTGATGTCAAAACCAGCGACATTTCTCTCTCCGGCCGTATTTTGGCGGCGTTTCCAGAATACCTGACCGAAGCGCAACGCGTACCTGATGCGCTTGCCGAATTGGGCGAACTGGTGAAACAACCCGAGGCAAACGTGATCAAACTGCCGAACATCAGCGCATCCGTACCTCAACTGACTGCTGCGATTAAAGAATTGCAGTCTAAAGGCTTTGCCGTTCCCGACTATCCTGCCGACCCTCAAACCGATGAAGAAAAAGCCGTACGCGAACGCTACGACCGCATCAAAGGCAGCGCGGTAAACCCTGTCCTGCGTGAAGGCAACTCCGACCGTCGCGCGCCTAAAGCAGTGAAAAACTTTGCGAAAAAACATCCGCACAGCATGGGCGCATGGACCAAAGATTCCAAAACCCATGTTGCCACCATGCAAAACGGCGACTTTTTCCATAACGAACAATCCGTTACCGTACCCGATGCGACTTCCGTATCCATCGTGTTCACCGACAAACAAGGCAACAAAAAAGAGCTGCGCGAGCCTGTTGTCCTGAAAGCCGGCGAAATCATCGACGCGACCGTAATGAGCAAAAAAGCCCTGCTCGCCTTCCTTGCCGAACAAGTGAAAGATGCAAAAGCAAAAGGCGTATTGTTCTCGCTGCACATGAAAGCCACCATGATGAAAGTGTCCGACCCGATTATCTTCGGACACGCCGTCAAAGTGTTCTTCGCGCCTGTCTTTGAAAAATTCGGCGACAAACTGGCTGCCACAGGTGTCAACGTCAACAACGGCTTCGGCAACCTGCTTGCCAATCTGGACAAACTGGATGCGGACACCCGCACAGCCGTTGAAGCTGAAATCGCCGCCGTTTACGCTGCCAACCCTGATTTGGCCATGGTTGATTCCGACAAAGGCATCACCAACCTGCACGTTCCTAGCGATGTCATCGTCGATGCTTCTATGCCTGCGATGATTCGTAATTCCGGCCGCATGTGGGATAAAGACGGCAAAGCGCAAGACACCAAAGCCGTCATTCCGGACAGCAGCTATGCCGGTGTTTACCAAGCAACCATCGACTTCTGCCGCGAACACGGCGCGTTTGACCCGACAACCATGGGTACCGTTCCTAACGTCGGCCTGATGGCGCAAGCAGCCGAAGAATACGGTTCACACAACAAAACTTTTGAAATCGAAGCCGACGGCCAAGTTCAAGTCATTGATGCAGCAGGTAATGTCCTGATGCAACACGACGTTGAAGCCGGCGACATCTGGCGTATGTGTCAAACCAAAGACGCTCCGGTTAAAGACTGGGTACAACTTGCCGTCAACCGCGCCCGTCTGAGCAATACACCAGCCGTGTTCTGGCTCGACGAAAACCGTCCGCACGACAAGAGCCTGCTCGCCAAGGTCAAAGCCTACCTTGCCGAACTGGATACCGACGGCCTCGACATCCGCGTCCTCGCTCCTGAAGAAGCCGCTAAATTCAGCTTGGGCCGTCTGAAAAACGGCGAAGACACCATCTCCGTAACCGGTAACGTCCTGCGCGACTACCTGACCGACTTGTTCCCAATTTTGGAACTGGGTACCAGCGCGAAAATGCTGTCTATCGTTCCATTGATGAATGGTGGCGGTATGTTTGAAACCGGCGCTGGCGGCTCCGCACCGAAACATGTTCAACAATTCCTCGAAGAAAACCACTTGCGTTGGGACTCTTTGGGCGAATTCCTCGCGCTCGCCGTATCGTTTGAACATCTGGCGCAAAAAACCGGCAACGCCAAAGCCCAAGTCCTCGCCGACACTTTGGATGCAGCCACCGAAAAACTGCTGTTGAACGACAAATCGCCTAAACGCAAAGCTGGCGAACTCGACAACCGCGGCAGCCATTTCTACCTCACCCTCTACTGGGCGCAAGAATTGGCGGCGCAAGACAAAGATGCCAAACTGAAAGCCGCATTTGCTCCATTGGCAGCCGCTTTGACTGCCGACGAAGCCAAAATCGTTGAAGAACTCTCTGCCGTACAAGGCAAAGCGGTCGACATCGGCGGCTACTACGCAGCCAATCCTGAAAAAGCTGCACAAGCGATGCGTCCAAGCGCAACCTTTAATCAGGCCTTGTCAGCCTTATAATTAAAGCAATAAAAGGCCGTCTGAATTTTCAGGCGGCCTCAAACCTTATGGAAGCACAATGAAAAAAACCATTCTTTCTCTTACTCTCCTCATCAGCGCTCCGGCTTTGTGGGCATTTTCCCCTGCCGAATTGGCACAAACCCTGCAAAAACCGCAAAACGTGCAAGGCAATTTTGTCCAACAACGCCAGCTCAAATCCCTCAGCAAACCCATGACCACCAGCGGCAGCTTTACCCTTGTCCCACAAAAAGGCCTGCTCTGGAAAATGCAAAAACCATTTGAAACTACTCTGCGCGTTCGTTCAGACGGCATCATGCAGTGGAACGGCAGCCAATGGGTCAACCCAAATGCCAGCAAACTCAACGGCCAAAGCCGCCAAATCAAACTCTTCCTCGACCTTTTGGGCGGCAATACCCAAGGCTTGGAAAAACAATTTGATTTGAAATTAAACGGCAACGAGAAAAAATGGACGTTGACCTTAACTCCGAAAACCGCCATTACCCGCCAAATCTTCAACCGTATCGAAATCAACGGCGATACGCTGGTACGAAAAATCGAATTGGACGAAAAGCAAGGCGACAAAACCATCATGCAGTTCAACCAAATCCAAACCGATAAAGCTCTGGACAGCTTCAGCCGTACCGCCCTCTAAATTGTCTATTCCAACAAAAGGCCGTCTGAAAATAGATTTCAGACGGCCTTTTATATTAATCGGCTGAAGGCTGCTGCCCTTTTCTTTCCGCCTTTCTGGCTTCGCGAATGGCTTTGAGTTCGGCCTCTTTCTGTCTGGCTTTTTTCAGCCAAGTTTCCCATTGGTTTGGCGTTTCCAGCGTGATTCTGCCGATTTTTCCTTCACGGAAATCAGTCAGGATATTTTCAGCGGCCTTTTGGTAGTTGACCCGTCCTCCGCTCAAAACCGCACCGCGTTTTTTGGCAATCCACTCCAACCAAGAAGTGTCGTCCCAATGACTGCTTGGATCTTTGTCGGCTTGATAGCGCTCTTGCAACAGAGCCAGATAATGGCGGCGGAGGTAATCCAAAAGCTCAAGCGCCACTTCTTCTTCGTCCAGAGCGTTACGCCCGACTGCACCGCCGGCCGCAAGGTTGTAGCCGCCCTCTTCGACGATAATTTTTGGCCACAACATACCAGGTGTATCGTAAAGCCAGAAATCGTCGGCAAGGAAAAGGCGCTGTTCGGCTTTGGTAATACCGGGTTCATTACCGGTTTTGGCAGATTTTTTGCCGATCATGCCGTTAATCAAGGTGGATTTGCCGACATTGGGAATACCGCAAATCAGAACACGCAACGGCTTCTCGATACCTTGGCGATGAGGAATCATCGCGCGGCAGGCTTGGGTAATTTTGCCATGAGCGCCGGTTTCGGAAGAATCAAGCGCAATGGCGCGGGTATCTTGGCGGCTGTTGTAGTGTTCAAGCCAAACTTTGGTGCGCTCGGGATCGGCAAGATCTTGCTTGTTTAAGATTTTGAGTTTGGGCTTGCCTTTGGACAACTGGGCAAGCAATGGGTTTTCGCTGGAAGCAGGCATACGCGCGTCCAACATCTCAATCACCATATCAACGCTTTTAATGCGTTCGGCAATGGCTTTTTTTGCCTTGTTCATGTGGCCGGGAAACCATTGGATAGCCATGTCTTTTTATTCTTTCTATTCGTATCTGAGGCCGTCTGAAAAATCATTGTTTTTCAGACGGCCTCGGTATTGGGATAATCGGTCAATCAGGATTTAGAGGTTGCCATGCTCGTAGCTGTAGTAACCTGCTTCATCCATACATTGCTCAAACGTTTTGGATGTATTGCCACGTTTGGTTCCATTTTGAACTTGTGATTTGCAGGTATTGATTTGGCGGGAAACCTCAGCTTCGCTCGCGCCGGTGCGGTGCCAACGGTAAGCTGTTACAGGCTCTGTTGCGCAGGCGGTCAAGATAAGCAGGGATAATGCGGTCAGACTGATTTTTTTCATGGTTTCTTCCTTTGAGGCCGTCTGAAACGGCAAATTAGCGTCCTGCCAAGCTTTGTGCCTGACGGTGGCGGACAAGGAGTTCGTAACGGCCTTTGAGGCGCTCGGCCAGTTTTTCTACAACATAAACGGAGCGGTGCTGACCGCCGGTACAACCGATGGCAATCGTTACATAACTGCGGCTCTCTTGTTGCAGGCGCGGCAACCAGCGGCTAATAAAATGGTCGATGTCATCAACCATTTCTTGAACCAACGGCTGCTGGCCCAAATAATCTTGAATAGGCTTATCCATGCCGGTAAAGGGGCGTAATTCCGGATCGTAATACGGATTGGGCAGGCTGCGCATATCAAACATAAAGTCGGCATTGTTGGGGACGCCGTATTTGAAACCAAAGGATTCAAGAATGACCAGCAAACCGACACGTTCAATATTGAGCCATTGTTGCACAGCATAACGCAGCTGCTGTGCGTTCATTTTGGACGTATCGATGCAATATGCGATGTCTCTAAGCGGGAAGAGCCATTCGCGTTCTTTTTGCAGGCTTTCCAACAAAGTCAGATTATGGCCGGACAAAGGGTGTCCGCGGCGGGTTTCTGAGAAGCGGCGAACCAACACACCCTCTTCCGCTTCAATAAAGAGGACTTCGACTTGATGCCCTTCATGACGCAAATATTGGATTTGCTCTTGCGCTTCCTGAATATTGATACCGGAACGGATATCAACGCTGACACCAAGCTGGGTTTCTTCGCCGCGTTCAATATGGTACAACACCAGCGAAGGCAACATTTCCAAAGGCAGATTATCAACGCAATAAAAGCCTGAATCTTCGAGTTGTTTGAGGGCTACGGATTTTCCTGAGCCGGATAAGCCGCTAATCAGGACGATTTTCATGGTTTTGTTCGTTTTCTTTGAGTTGTGTTTGATGGCGTTCGAGGAATTCTTTGGTGCTGTCTTTACCGCGCAATTGAAGGATGTAATTGCGCACTGCAGCTTCAACCAATACTGCTAAGTTTCGACCGATTGCAACAGGCAGGGTAACGGAACGGACGCTGACGTTGAGGATAGATTCTGTTTCGGTACGGATGCTCAATCGATCGAGTTGTTTCATGTATCCGTCGTCGGCCGGAACCAAATTAATAATCAGCTGGAGGATTTTTTTCGGACGGATGGAGGTTTCGCCAAAAATATGGCGGATATTGAGTATGCCCAAGCCGCGTACTTCGAGGAAATCACGCAGCATAGGCGGACAACGGCCTTCCAGCATTTCCGGGCCGGTACGGAAAAGTTCGACCGCATCATCGGCAATCAGGCTGTGGCCGCGCGAAATCAGCTCCAATGCCAATTCGCTCTTACCCAAGCCGGATTGTCCGGTAATGAGTACGCCCACTTCAAATACATCCAAAAATACGCCGTGCTTGATGGTGGAAGTCGCCAATGTGCGTTGCAGATAAATCCGCAAAACGTCCATCAAGTGCGGGCTTTCCTGTTTGGATGTCAGCAGGGGGATACTGTTGGTATGGCAATAATCGCGCAATTTGGGTGAAACCGGCAAGCCGTTGGCGACGATAACCAAAGACATGGGAATATCGAAAAGCTCGCCGAAATCGTAGTTGAGCTCGCCTGTTTCCAAGCGGCGCAAATATTCGGCTTCAGCTACGCCGACAACTTGAATTTGGTTAGGATGGATAAAGTTTAAGTGGCCGACCAAGGCCAAGACGGGTTTATCGGCTTCGACACCGATACGGTTGTCCGCGCCGGAATTACCGGCAGCCCAAGCGAGTTCGAGTTTGTGCTGATTGTCGGAAAACAGGCGGCGGACGGATATGCTGGGCATGAATTACTCTTCGCTCAGGAGTGTGCGTACTTCTTCGGCGGAAGTAGCGGCCATCAACGCTTCACGGATAGCTTTTTGAGAGAATCTGCCGGCCAGTTTGGACAAGACTTCCAAATGTTCGCCGGTAGCGTTTTCAGGCACAAGCAGGATGAAAATCAGGGAAACGGGTTTGCCGTCGGGCGCATCAAAGGCAACCGGCTCTTTGGTGCGGATAAATGCACCGGTGGCTTTTTTCACGCATGCGTGACGGCCATGAGGAATCGCCACCCCCTGCCCCAAACCGGTCGAACCGAGCTTTTCACGGGCAAACAGGCAGTCAAACACGTTGGCATTCGGTAATTCTGCTTCATTCTCCAGCAGCTGTGCAGCCTCTTCAAACAGACGCTTTTTGCTGCTGACTTCCAAATCCAAAACGATATGGGACAAAGGTAAAATTTCGCCGATCAGGCTCATGTGTATCTCTTTTAAATGTCGCAAAACAATGGGATTGTACCGATTGTCGGTGCAAATCTCAATCCTGAAGGCGTAATTTACACTCGCCCTGCTAACATTTTCCATGTTGTTTTTGATATTTTTTAACAAGCTAAAAATAATCCAACTGTTTGCTTATATTGAATTTAAAGTAAAAATCCTATGACTGGCCAAACTATGATTCAAATGAAAAAGGGCATGTCCGGCATACCCCTTTTCCCTTTCTTTTCAGACGGCCTCAACCTAGTTTTTTTAAAACAGTTTGGAAACCAAAAACAACCAGAAATAATGGCAGACCAATCCGCAAAACCACGCCAAACCGATGCGGTTGTTGGCCAAAAACGTTTGAAAGCACAACTGGCGGTCGCGCGTACGGATGGCGGCATACTGCTGATACTGCCAATAAACGGTTACCGGCAATACCAGCCAATAAGGCCAAGTTGCACCGATTTTGATACCCAGTACCGCCATCAATACCGTAAACCAAAAATGGCAAAGCATGGTTGCGCTAATGTCGTGATGGCCAAATGTGATTGCCGAAGTTTTAATGCCGATTTTCAAATCATCTTCTTTATCCGCCATGGCATAAATCGTGTCGTAAGCCAGCGTCCATAAGGCATTAGCGGTAAACATCAGCCATGCTTCGGGAGGCACTCGGCCTTGCACGGCGGCAAAGGCCATGGGAATGCCGAACGAAAATGCCAGTCCTAAATAAAACTGCGGCAACGGGAAAAAGCGTTTGGTAAAGGGATATGTGACGGCCAGGAACAAGGCCGGAAGGCTCATCAGCCAAGTAAAACGATTGAGCGGTACCAAGCATAAAGCCGCCATCAGACACAGCATGACGGTCAAAAGCAGCGCTTCGGTTTTGGAAACCAAACCTTTGGCAAACGGGCGGTTTTTGGTGCGCTCTACTGCGCCGTCAAAATTGCGGTCGGCAAAGTCATTCACGACGCAACCTGCGCTGCGCATCAAAAATGTGCCTGCGCTAAAGGCAATAAAAATATCCGCGTCGGGAACGCCTTTAGACGCAATCCACAATGCCCAATAAGTCGGCCACAGCAAAAGCAGTGTGCCAATGGGTTTGTCGACGCGCATCAGCTTGGCGTATATCACCATCCGTCCGACAGCGTAACGCGGTAGAAATTGTAGAAAAAAGCGCCTTATGTTCATTGATGTAATGTGTCGTTGTTTATGTGTCGATTCGGAAGGAAAGGTTTTTTAGAGCCTTAGCTCTTATTATAATTTATTGCCGTCTGAAATCAAACAGATCTTAACAATTTAATTTATTGTATTATAACAGAATTATGACAAACATCGGTAATCGGTTTTATTTTCAGACGGCCTTAGCGGTATAAATCTATTAATTTCAATAAGAAATATTCTGTTAATTCCAATGTTTCGCCATTCCAATCGAAATACGAACGGCGCGCGGTAACAGGCCGTCTGAAAGACGGATGGTCGGAATCTTCAAAACGAAAAAACTCAAAATCCGAACGTTTCAACGGCAATGTACCGTCAAACAGGCGCTCACCCAGAGGCTGCGTTCCGCAATCCAATAATTCTATCCATAGACGGCTATCCGGTCGGCACGCGCTTCTGGCTTGTATTACTGTTTCGCCGTCCAGTTTGAGCAAAACATCGCGCACAAAAATTTCATCGCTATTGTCCGCACCCTTCGTCAAACCCAAATACACGGGCTCGACTGAAAAATCCTTACCAGAAGCGCGTAACGCAGCGGTTAGCGAAGAAACGGTCAGCAAATGTCCGGCCTTAGATGGTAAAAGACTTGAAGCTTCGGCATATGAACAAAGTGTGCCACGCGGTATATCAAACGCCATTTACCACCTCTGTTTTGGCCAACTCCTGCCATTTGGCTTCAGGAAACTCATCTTTCAGACGGCCTTTAAGATATTCCAAGGTATCGCCGGCAACGGTTTCATCTTTGCTGTCGTGAATATGGTTGAAAATCAGGCTGTGCAACTGGATGCTGTATTGTTTGAGTGCGGCGAAGCTGAGCAGGGTATGGTTGATACTACCGAGCCGTCCGCTGGTAACGAGGATGACGGGATAAGCCTGTTGCTTAATATAATCAATGGTCAACAAATCTTCCGTCAACGGAACCATCAATCCGCCCGCACCTTCGACCAAGACGATTTCGTATTGCGCCGCCAATTCTTGCGTGGCGGTACGGATTTTCTCCAAGTCCAAAGTCCTGCCGTCCAGACGGGCGGCGAGATGAGGCGAAGCGGGATAGCTGAAGATTTCAGGCATGGTCAGCCCTTGTTTGTCGGCCTCCTGCATGGGTATGCCCATGATTTTGCGGTGGACAGCGATGTCGTTGGCGATGTCTTGGCAACCGGTTTGCACAGGCTTTTGCGTAATCACGCTTTTGCCCTGCTGCAACAATTGTTTTGCCAATACGCCGGTGGCGACGGTTTTGCCGATGTCCGTATCAATGCCGCTGACGAAGTAAACGCCTTTCATTTGTTGTGTTCCTTCAAAATGTGTACGGTTTTATCGGCAAGTTCGGTCAAGAGGCCATCTGAAATAATATACGGCGGCATCAAATACACCAGCCTGCCGAAGGGGCGCACCCAAATCCCCTGCGCCACGCAATCCGCTTGAAAACGCGCCATATCCACGCCTTTTTCCAGCTCAATCACTCCGATGGCACCCAAAACGCGCACATCTTTCACGCCGCGAATATCCCATGCAGCTTTCAGACGACCTTTCAGGATGCTTTCGATGCGGCGGATATTTGCCTGCCAATCTTGGGACAAAAGCAACTTGACCGAAGCGCAGGCAACGGCACACGCCAGCGGGTTCGCCATAAACGTCGGTCCGTGCATGAACACGCCCGCTTCGCCGCGCGAAATCGTTTCGGTGACTTTTTGCGAAGTGATTGCCGCCGCCAACGTCATATAGCCGCCGCTCAAACCCTTGCCGATACACATAATATCCGGTACGACGTCCGCGTGTTCGCAGGCAAACATCTTGCCCGTGCGCCCGAATCCGGTGGCAATTTCGTCAAAAATCAACACGATATCAAATTCGTCGCACAAATTGCGCAATCCGCGAAGATACTGCGGATGATAAAAATACATACCGCCCGCGCCCTGCACGACCGGCTCTAAAATAAAGGCGGCGATATCCGCATGATGCGCTTCAAACAAGGCGCGGACATGCTGCAAATCTGCCTCGTCCCATTCATCGTCGAAACGGCTTTTCAGATTATCGACAAAATAACGCTGCGGCAGAGCACTGCCGAAAATATAATGCATCCCCGTTTCCGGATCGCAAACGGACATCGCGTTCCAAGTATCGCCGTGATACCCGCGCCGCACCGTCGCAATATTCTGCTTCGCCGTCAAACCCCGCGCCTGCTGGTACTGCACTGCCATTTTCAACGCAACTTCCACCGAAACCGAACCCGAATCCGCATAAAAAATACGGTCCAGCCCCTGCGGCAAAATCCCGACCAACAACTTGCCCAGTTCCACCGCCGGCTCGTGCGTCAAACCGCCGAACATCACATGCGACATCTGCTTAATCTGCGCCTCAACCGCCTGATTCAAAACGGGATGATTGTAGCCGTGTATCGCACACCACCAAGACGACATCCCGTCAATCAGCCGCGTTCCGTCCGCCAATTCGATGTGCACGCCCTCCGCTCGGCGCACCGGATAAACAGGCAACGGATCGGTCATGGATGTATAGGGATGGAGCAGATGGGCGCGGTCGAAATCGAGTAGGGAGGAATGTTCAGACATGTTTAAAACAATGGTTTGATTAGTTTCATTATTATATAACATATTTCCTATTTCAGACGGCACGTCTTCCGTACTGCATCAACGCCAATCCGCCTACTGCCGCCAAACAGCCGGCAACCAAGGAAACATGCAATGCCTCGCCCAAAAACCAAGCGGAACACAAAATACCGAATACCGGCACCAAAGTGATGTACGCCGCCGCGCTGCCCGCACCCAAAGTCTTTACGCCTTCAAAATACCACGCATAGCTCAAAACCGTTGCACCGACAGACAGGCCAATCAAAGCAAACCAGCCCCTGCCGTCCATTTCGGCAAGCATACCAAACGGCAGGCCGTCTGAAATCAGCGCAGGCGGCAGCAACATCATTGCACCCAGCCAAGCAGTAGCCACGGTAACCGTCAGCGCATCAATCCCCTGCAACACCGCCCGGCCTATCATCGTATAAGTGACCAAGCAGCAAAGGCTGAAAAATACCAGCACTTCGCCCCATCCTACGCCACCGCCCGACAAAAATGCCGCAATCTCGCCATGTGTGACCGCCCATATCGAGCCTGCCACTGCCAACAACATACCCGACACAATCTTGCCGTTGAGCTTCTCGCCAAATAGCAAAGCCGCAAAAAACATCGTCAATACAGGATTGAACGTGACCAACACCGTCGCCCTTGAAGCAGGAAGCCGCTGCAAACCCAGCATAGACAACACAGTAAAACCAAATACGCCGAATGCCGCCGCCAGTACCAACCCAAGCCATTGTTTGCGCGACAAAACCGCCAAAGTACGCAACCGATACCGTGCAAACAGCCAACCCAAAAGCAAGATTGCCGCCGTTAAAAAGCGCAGCATACCGCCCGTTAAAGGCGGCAGCGCCTGTCCCAGCATCCGCCCCATCGGCCAAGATGCGCCCCAAAACGCCGCCATGCCCAATAATTTTAGATGAATTGCTAAATGTTTCATGGTGATGGATAACTTGAATAAATCGGTTTAGAAATCGTACACACGCAGTTTGGAAGGATAAATTTCCTTAGCCGCCGATACTTGATAGAGTTTGCGCGGATAAAATACTACGCTGAATCATTCAGGAAACAAAGGCCGTCTGAAAGACTGAAACCCAGCTTTTTCAGACGGCCTTTACTGCTCAATCAATAAGGCTTACAACTCAATGCCTTTAAGTTTCGCCACGGTATTAATGTCTTTATCGCCGCGACCGGACAGGTTGACCAGAATCACTTGGTCTTTGCCCATTTTCGGCGCATTGGCGACTGCCCAAGCAACGGCATGGCTAGATTCCAGCGCAGGAATAATACCCTCGAAACGGCAGAGCAAGTCAAAGGCTTCGAGTGCTTCGTCGTCTTTGGCTACGGTGTATTCTACGCGATTGATGTCGTTCAAATGGCTGTGTTCCGGGCCGATGCCTGGGTAGTCCAAGCCTGCAGAAACGGAGTGCGTACCCAAGACTTGACCGTTTTCGTCCTGCATCAAATAGCTGCGGAAACCGTGCAATACGCCGATAGGGGCTTTGCTGGTAATCGGTGCGGCGTGGTCTGGCGTATCCACACCCAAACCGCCGGCTTCTACGCCGACCAAACGCACGTTTTCTTCTTCGATATAGGGATGGAACAAACCGATGGCGTTCGAACCGCCGCCCACACAGGCAACGGCAACGTCAGGTTGGCGGCCGATGGCTTCCAACATTTGTTCTTTGGCTTCATTGCCGATCACGCATTGGAAATCGCGTACCATTTCGGGATACGGCACAGGGCCTGCGGCAGTGCCGATGATGTAGAACGTGTCGTCCACGCGCGCCACCCATTCGCGCATGGCTTCGTTCATCGCGTCTTTCAAAGTACGGCTGCCGCTGTCAACGCTGACCACGTTCGCACCCAATAATTTCATGCGGAAAACATTCGGCATTTGACGTTGGATATCGTCCGCGCCCATGTACACGTCACAAGTCATGCCGAAGCGTGCAGCAACGGTGGCAGAAGCTACGCCGTGCTGACCCGCGCCGGTTTCGGCAATCACACGTTTTTTGCCCATGCGGCGGGCAAGCAGAGCCTGACCGATGGTGTTGTTGACTTTGTGCGCGCCAGTGTGGTTCAAATCTTCACGCTTCAGCCAGATTTGTGCGCCGCCCAAATGCTCGGATAATCGCGCGGCATGATAAACAGGGCTGGGACGGCCGACATAGTGTTTCAAATCATGGCGGAACTCTTCCCAAAATGAAGGATCTTCTTTCGCTGCTTTATAGGCTTCTGCCAATTCTTGCAAAGCAGGAATCAGGGTTTCGGAAACGTACAGGCCGCCGTGTTCGCCGAAAAAGCCGTTCTCGTCGGGAGCGTGATAATTTTTCATGGGATTTTTCCTTGTTCGTTTTATGGTTTCAGACGACCTGATTCAGTACAAGGCCGTCTGAAAGTAAAAATTGTCAGCAATTATAGCCGTTTTCCATTCATCTTGTCGGCAACTAATTGAATAATAATATCAGCAGACAAAATAGGAACAACAGCGTACAGCTCGATGTTGCAACCAATGCCGTACCTAACGGCGGCGCGATATGTTTTTCTTCGTTTTTGTTTCTTAGGCATATTTTCAATGCCAACATCCCCAGCCACAGCGCCAGCAACCACCAACCCAAAAAGTTAAGCACAAGCAAAGCAATAATCAACTCATTGGTATTTATAGTGCTTACGTTCAAAAATATCCAATTAAGGCCGTTAACAGACATAATGACTGCAGATATTTGTATCACATACAAAAGCGTTCCTCCCAACAATACCTTGATATGCCATTGTTTAGCCTTCAGCCACACTGAGACGACATTAAAAAGCCACCACAACGCCATAAACGTCATTAAAGAGATTTCATAACGGTCCATCGCTCTACTCCTGAAAAACAGTCAAACCAGCCATTTCAAAAAAAGCCCGATACGCCGCCGCTTTTTTCGCCAAACTCAAAGGATAGGCACGCGAAGTCGAAGGCAGGCGCGTCAGGGTCAACTCACGTCCAGCATAGTGAAACGGCACTGTTTCGCTGGTCTTCGGCATTTTCATGCCGCTGCCTTGAATCTCCAACAAAACTTCGGTTGCCTTGCCGCCGGTGGTGCAAAGATGGCGGCACTCGGGCATTTGCGCCAATACTGCCGCCAAATCGACGGTTTCTATCACTTTTAAAAACTTATCCGAAGCATTGCCATGTTCGCGTATCGCTTTCAACACGGTCGGACAGGATGCAATCCCCTTCTCACTTAAAAACGCTTTGATTTTATCGGCATCAAACGCCTTTTCGCCCTGCTTTTGAAAATGCGCCGCATCGCCGAAAAACACCAGCCCGTACACGCGCCACATATCGTTTTGAAAATTCGGATAATGAAACTGCATCGCGTGTTTTTCTTCTTTAGGCGGAAACGTCCCCATCATCATGACCGTTGCCTGCAGCGGCAACAAGGCTGCGAATGGGTGGGATTCAACGATTGGCTCTTGCATATATGTATTCCGGTTTCTTTGAATTCAAACAAAATTTCAGACGGCCTTTACTGCTTGAATAAACACCGCCATTTTCTCCCTGCTCTTAATCCCTCCGGAGATTTCCACGCCGCCGGACACGTCCACCGCTGTTGCGCCGCTGATTTTTACCGCTTCGGCAACGTTTTCCGCAGTCAATCCGCCGGAAAGTATCCACGGTTTGCCGATATTGCCGTGCAACATGGTCCAGTCGAAACTTTGTCCCGTACCGCCGTATTCAGTCGGATGATAGGCATCAAACAGCAAGGCTCGGGCATTCGGAAATTTGGCACAGGCCGTCTGAATATCGGCTGCGGACTGTACACGCACGGCCTTCAAATACGGACGGTCAAACCGACGGCAAAAATCATCGTCTTCATCGCCGTGAAACTGAATCACATCTATCGGCACTTGACGCAAAATCTCGCGAATGGTTTGCTCGTTTTCATTCACAAACAAGGCCACTACCGATACAAACGGCGGCAGATTTTTCACAACCGCCCGCGCCTGCTCAATACTCACTGCCCGTTTACTCTTGGCGTAAAACACCAGCCCGATGGCATCCGCGCCCAATTCGGCCGCAGCCAGCGCGTCTTCAGGTCGGGTAATACCGCAAATTTTGGTGCGTATGGTGTTCATGGGGATTGCCTTTTTAAACAGATGGGTCGGATATTATATAAGTTTAAGGCCGTCTGAACATGAAATATCAGGTTCAGACGGCCTTAAACTTTAAAACAACCATCAGCCGATAATATTGGCGGCTGTCAGCTGCGCAGCATCTTCATTGTAGAAACGTGCGAACTCTGTGCTGCTTTCAGCTCCCGCGCCCCGATACGCCAAGTTTTTTTGAGCGCTATTGAACACAAGATACGAGCGGTCGGGGCTGAATGTATCCACATCGCGGACAAACAAATCCGCCCAGCTAACCTGGCTTTCTTTCTCATTGAGCAGCGGACGCATGGCGCTCAAATCCAACTTATCTTTGACCGGATTGAAATCCAGCAAGTGATCCAGTTTGCCCTCGCGAACATCCCATGCAGTAAATGCCACCGTATCCCTGCCCTCGCCGGTAACAATGGTATCGCCACCCAGACCGCCTGCCAGATAATCATTGCCATCACTGCCTTTCAATACATCGTCAGCCGCACTGCCATGCAAGGCCGCTACGCCTTTGCTGTCTCCACTGATGCTGATCGACCAATCAAAGCCGTTTTTGCCTAAGTCAATTTCCTTGCCGTTTGCCGCATACGCCATCTTATCGCCCTGCTGGTGCGCCGTCATTTCCACACCTTTGAGTGACAGGACGTTACCGGCCGCATCCTCTGTCTGAACCACGGCAAGCATGGGCCGGTCATCGGTATAAATAGTAGATGTACCGGTTGCGTATGGCGTTTCTTGGGCATCATTACTGCTGCTACCCCATTTGTTTTCAATGCCGTCTGAAAAACCGTCTTGGTCAGAATCCATCAAATAAAGATTGTCGTAATGCTTATCAATACGTTTACCTTGGGAGAAGTATTGTTCAAGTTTGGTATCAGACTCATAAAAGCTGGTCATATTGTGTTTGCCCCATACATCGCCGCTTTTGAAATCTAAAACCTTGGCTTTCGGATATCTGCCCAATCCTTTATGAACTTGGGACGCGGCAGCACCTACAAGTGCACCTGCAGCTCCTGCCGCAAGGCTCGCTCCACCAGTCGCTAATGCCAATAATATACCAATACCCGCACCTGTTTTGCCTGAAAAACCATCTCCAACCCATTCGCCTTTGATTACATACGAATTGGTTTCATACAGAGGGCGTGCCTGTGTTGTATCCGAGTTGTCCGTGATACGTGTTTCCGCCATTTTATCGGCCATATCCCGTGCTTGTTTTAAGGCTTCAGGCGAGGCTTTGTCCACATTCAAAACAGCCGGATTAAACAGACTACTGCGTTTGAAATCACTTGCCCAATCATTACGCTGTTGCATGGTATGTGCGGCAAAGTATTCTGCAAGATAGCCGCCCAACGAATGTCCGGTCGAATACACATTTTTGGCATGAAGCGTATCAATATAGCGTGCAATTTCATCCAAATATTTGGTTTGCTCCGGCAAATTACCGGTCACAATTTTCAAATCAGCCAAAACATCTTTAATGCTGGTAGCCTGCGTACCTCTAAACGCTACCACGACATTTTCCCAACCGCCCTTCTTGTTCGAATTGCCGAAAATCGCATAATCCAAACCGCCTCCCGGACTACCTGCCTTAAGCAATGTCCATTTCCCAACCAATTCAGATACATTGGCCTGATTGCTAAAATATTTGTCGTTAATATTCTTAGCAATAGAAGCATATTGCGTATTCCACCAATAATTGCCTTTAAATACAGTATGCAAAGCAGACGGAGATTCATAAGCCAATGAAGAGAACATCCGCAAATCGCGTTCAGAAACATTCCACTCCTGCGGATTGCGGTCAATAGCATCGACCAAACCGTCGCCATCACTGTCTTTGGTAAAGATAGAATGCTGCGCCTGTTTAGCACTGGGTCGGACAATATCATTGGCTCTTTTTTGAGTGGCAATATTTTCCCAATACTGCAAAGAGGCCGTCTGAAGATGCTGCACTCGTTCGGCGGCATGTGTGACGGCGTGACCATCTTTATAAAGCACACGCATGGTTACGCTGTCTTCGCTGGTATCGTGCTCGGGATATTTGAAGATTTCAGCAACATCCATTTCCTTATCCGCAAATTTATACTTGGATACAGATGAATAGGTCTTGTGTTGCTCTTTAAGGGTCAACGTTTCGCCTGTTTCACGAATCGTAAATACCCAATCTTTAAGGGCAGGATTACTAGCGCTTGGACGAGTAGTAAGACTGATATCCTTCATACTCAAACCTTCAAAATGAATGCTGTTATGACCCAGATTGTCTGAAATGACATCATGGCCGCTGCCACGGCGGAATACATAAGTATCGTCTCCGCTACCGCCTTCAAGCGTATCATTTCCTTCGCCGCCATCTAAATAATCATTACCGGCATCGCCGCGTAAAATATCGTTGCCGGTACCGCCGTAAAGTTTGTCGTCGCCATCACCCGCCAACAGCAAGTCATAACCTGCCTCTCCGCGAAGCACATCATTGCCGCGTCCTCCGATCAAACGGTTGTTGCCGCTGTTGCCGATTAAGACATTGTCGGAATGATTGCCGAAGCCGAAATAATTGCCGCTGCCGGTCAAGGTCAGGTTTTCGACATGAGTCGGCAAACGGTAAGTCATACCCGTGTAAACCGTATCAATGCCGCCATTGGCTTCTTCGATAACAACATCGTTTGGACTGTCTACATAATATGTATCGTTGCCATTGCCGCCGCGCATTACGTCTGCACCGATTCCGCCGTCTAAAACATCGTCGCCTTCGTTTCCTTCCAAATAATCGTTACCGTGATCGCCACGCAAAATATCGTTGCCGTCGCCACCATAAAGTTTGTCGTCATCATCGCCTGCCAGCAGCAAGTCATTACCCGCCCCACCGTAAAGTACATCATTACCACGGCCGGCACTCAAACGGTTGTTGCCGCTGTTGCCGATAAGGACGTTGTCGGAATTGTTGCCGAAACCAAAAATATTATCGTGGCCGGTCATCGTCAGGTTTTCAACATAATTCGGCAACGTATAAGTCGTATGGGTATAAACCGTATCCGTACCCTCGCCGTACCTTTCAACGATTTGGTCATTCCTGTTGTTCACAATAAAGGTATCGTTTCCTAAACCGCCGTAAAAAATATTGTGTCCCAAGCTGCCATACAGCACATCATCACGACGCGTACCGATAATCACTACGGACTCTTCGTTATTAGGTTGGTTTTGAGTTTCAGTCATTTCTTTTCCCTTTGTTAAATTTAATTTGAATGCGCAATAATGCGTTTAGATTATATAAGCAAGCTAAAAACAAGTGAATTTATTCAGCCAAACAGATTCAAAATGCTTATCAAATTAACAACAGTTATGAAATGACTTTGTAATTATTACCCTATTTTTAAACTGCCTATTTTTTCATCACAATTAATTTATTCTTTATTATCAAATATCAAACCAAACTATCCACAATTGGATTCACACAAAATTTGGATAATGCCCGTCAATGAAAAATATTAAGGCCGTCTGAAAAGTCTTTCAGACGGCCTTTTAGCCTTTTTACTCAAACGGTTTCTTCTGCCAATAAAACTTATCCTTTTTCAAACGGCCTTGAAATATATCGCCCTGTCCCAAAGCAAACACCAACGCGCCTGACAAATCCGTTCTCAACAAAGTAATACCATGCGCGCGGACACGATTTTGTACGGCAACGGTCGGATGTTTGTAGGCATTGGCATAGCCGCTGGATGCCACGGCATATTGCGGCGAAACCGTATGCAGAAAGCTGCCTGACGAAGCCGTGCTGCTGCCGTGATGTCCCAATACCAACACTTGGCTATACAGCGCATTGCCGTATTTCTCAATCAAACCGGCCTCGCCCTTCACGCCCAAATCGCCGGTTATTAACAAGGCTTTGCCGTTTGCTACGACACGCAATACGCAGCTTTGGTCGTTATCTTCCTTGCCCGTATTTTCAGACGGCCTGAGCAACTCGAAATCTACGCCGTCCCATCGCCATTTGTCTTCTTGGCAAAACTCTGCATTCGGATAAAACTCAGGTTGTCCGGCAAGCAATTTATCGGTACCGACAGCCGCTACACTTTGAAAACCGCCGTCATGATCAATATCATGGTGCGACAAAATCAAGCTGTCCAAACGGCGCACACCCATAGCATTCAAACTCGGTACAATACCTGTTTGCGCCACTTGCTCCGTTCCCGTATCAAACAAAAGATTGCGGTTACGCGTTTGTATCAACACCGACAAACCTTGTCCTGCATCCATCACCGTAACTCTTGCCACCCCCTCCTCCAGCTTGGCAGGACGGTAAAATACAAAACCCAATAAAACCAGACATGCCCAAGGTTTCAAGCCCATTCCTTTAGGCAGCAATAACAGTAAAGCCGCCATCATCGCCAACACGAGCAAAGGCACGGGCGCCGCTGCGACGGCAAATTCAGGCGATACTGTAGCCAGCCATACCAAACCGCGTAAAGTATATTCCGCCAAAAATGCCGCTACCAACTGGACAAGTTCGAACGGGAAAACAGAACCCAGCAAAGCCAACGGCGTCAACACCCAAGAAAACCAAGGAATAGCCAGCGCATTAACCAACGGACTGAGCAAAGGTAACGAAGCAAACAAATAGCCCAGCAATACCACCGACAATACAGTCGCTGCCCATTGTCCCCGTACAGCCAAACGCCAACCCAACTCTTTCAGACGGCCTGATGAAGCCCAAATCAAAGCAGCAACCAAGCCGAAAGACAACCAAGTTCCCACACCCAATACAGCCAACGGGTCCAACAACAAAACAACGGCCAAAGCCTGCCACCACGCCGTCCAGCCCGAGCCGCCACTTCCGCGCCACCATGCCCACGCAAACGCAGCCAACATCAACACACTGCGTTGCGTCGGTACGGAAAAACCTGCCAAAAGCGCATAAAACAAAGCCCCTGCAACACCGCCAGCCAATATCCACACACGCGGTTTCGCCGGAATCCACGGCAAATAACGGAAAATTCGCTTGATTAGCCAGGCAAACAATACCGCCACCATCGTCACATGCAAGCCCGAAATACTGACCAAGTGCGTCAGTCCCAAAGGCCGGAATGCCTGCCACAAAGGCGGCCGCAACGCCGATTGCTCACCAATACTCAAAGCACGCATCAGCCCTATGCCGTCTGAAAACTCAGCATACTTATTCGACGTTCCCTGCCAACTTTGGCTTACCGCATCACGCATATTAGCCAAACCGAAACCGCCGCCTTGCCGCACGAGTTTCCTGTCGCGCCCCAAAGTACCCATGCCATCGATACCATTGGCCAAAGCCCATGTTTCACGGTTCAAACCGCGCACATTTACCTCACCAATTACCAGCCTTACCCGCGCCGATACAGACCACCTGCTGCCCACCGCCCAATCGCGCCGCTGATAATCCGACAACATCAAATCAAAAGCCTGCCCACGCTCATCCCAAGCCCTTGCCGCAAACTGCACGCGCCGACCATCATCACGCGGCATATCAGCCACCTCAACCGTCAAAACTTTAGCCACCACCTCCCCTACAGGCCATTGACCGGCCAACACCAGCCCTGTCCGCCACACACCAAACGCCATGCCCATGCAGATGGCCAGCGCCAACCAAGCCACAGCAAATCTTCGACATAACGCAAGCGCGCCAATGATTACAGACAACCAAGCCCACCATGGCGGCACAAACGGCAACGCAAACGAAAGCACTACCCCAACCACCCAAGCAGGCAATACAAACCGCCACGCCATGAACATTTTCCCTTAAATTATGATTATTAGATATGTAATAATAAATGCTTTTAGTAGATTATGACAAATATTTGATTGCAGTATTTATGACCTGAATCCGTCCGATTTTGTCGTAGACGTAATGAAGGACGCCGCTTCTTTGGTCGGCGCTTTGAATCAGGTTGCCGGCTTTGTCATAAGCGTAGCGGCGGTTGACGGCACCGCCAGCCAGCGGGTTTTGTTTGCCGCGGGGTGTTGGTGTGCCGTTCTGGATGGTACGCTGGCTTTTCAGACGACCCATGGGGT
>NZ_KV835848.1:0-1416 GCF_001838135.1 Neisseria sp. HMSC078H04 | reverse complement strand
TCGGCCAGTTCGCGGTGGATCAGGTTGCCGAGGTCGTCGTAGTAATAGGTCGTGCCGTTGTAGTCGAAGCAGGTAATGCTTTGGCGGTTGGCGGCGCGGACGAGGTTGCCGTCTAGGTCGTATTGGTAAACGGTTTCCTGAACCTTGTCGTTGTCGCGGGCAAGGGTGTGGATTAAGCGTCCCAATACATCGCGTTTGAACTCGGTAATCCGCAGCGGGGTTTGGCTGTCGAGGTCGTCTGAAAGAGGGGCGGCATCTTTTGGGGCAATGCAGTTGCGCCATCAGTTTAGTGGTGAGGGGGCGTTGTAGCCGTAGCTTGTGGTGTAACCAACAAGAGAGAAATTTGGTAGAGGTCGCCTGAAAATAAGTTTTCAGACGAACTCTACATCAATCAGTAATGAAATTGTTAAAGAATCGATAGCTCAGACGCCTTCAAAGAAGATTTAGATGTCGCTTAAAAAGTAGAAGCCGCGTGTATGTTACGCACATACCCCATACCATAATTAAAAGTTTCATACAGGCTACAGTTTGCTTTTTTTCATTCGAAAGAAAAATTTAACATTTTTGATAACCGATTTATAAAATATAGAATTGCCAAATGTTCATCTTGGTAACAATATTCTTCGGTTCTCAATCCTCTTTCAGAATAGAATATATGCCATTTTTTATTTTCTTCAACAATACATAATGATTCATCATTTACTTCATTGATTGAGTAACTATCTTCTGGTACACCTTTACTTTTAAGGTATGAATTCAATTCATTAATTTTTAACATTTTCCTATTTCCACCTCTTCTAGATGCCCAGATTCTATATATGATTTAACAGATTTTGGCAATTCATACTGTGTCCCTAATCCAATCTCTCCGAACCACGGCATAATTTTACTTGCAGCTACATTATCAATTGGTTTCAGTACCCTATATATGCTATAAGGCTTTTGATTAGAACCAGGAGGTAAGGCTCTCATAGGGTATGGTGTTCCTACTGGAGACACAAATGTTCCTCCTGGATAACCATACCTATCAACAAGAGTGCCAACCGGAAGTGTAATACTCCTCACTTCACCTAAAGCGCCTCTATTAGGAGGCCAATATGGTGTGGGCAGATTTTTATTTAAACCTAGGACATCAAGCCACTTATTTGTATTAGGCGCAAACTGATATAGATTGTCTCCGCCTGAAAGCCCAATCGGGTCCTGATTGATAAACCGACCCGCATCAGGCTCATAATACCTGAAGAAGTTGTAATGCAGCCCCGTCTCACGGTCGGCATACTGGTTTTGCAGGCGGAAGGGTTGGTAAGCACTATCCGTTACCTTGGTTTCTTCTTTCAGACAACCCCAGCCGTAATAATCCCCGAACCACAGCAAATTGCCGTCCTTATCGGTCATTTCTCTTGGGATGCCGATTTG
>NZ_KV835847.1:0-1960 GCF_001838135.1 Neisseria sp. HMSC078H04 | reverse complement strand
GGCGAAGTACAGAACTATTTCTACGACCTGCATGACCAACTGGTTAAAGCGGAAATCTTTAAAAAAGACGGTACGAAAGAAACTTGGGACTACACCTACGACGCCCTGGGCAGAAGGATAGGCAAAGGCCGTCTGAAAGACAAAGAAGTTTCAGACAGCCTCGAAAACCAAACCCGTTTCGTTTGGGACGGCAGCCACCTCTTGCAGGAAGTCCAACCGGACGGCAGGTATACCTATCTCTATACCGATCCCGACAGCTACGAACCTTTGGCACAGGTACGCAACTGGACCAACGAAGACGGTGAAAGCAAACAGCAAACCCACTACTTCCACTGCGACCAAATCGGTATCCCGCGTGAGATGACCGATAAAGACGGCAATTTGCTGTGGTTCGGCAACTATACCGGCTGGGGTTGTCTGAAAGAGGAAACCAAGGTAACGGATAGCGCATACCAGCCGTTCCGCCTACAAAACCAGTATGCCGACCTTGAGACAGGGCTGCATTACAACTTCTTCAGGTATTATGAGCCTGATGCAGGGCGGTTTGTTAATCAGGATCCGATTGGATTACTGGGGGGAAGTAATTTATACCAATATGCATCAAATACTGGCTTATGGATTGATAGCTTTGGGTTAAAACCTAAGAAAAAATTACCATGCATTCAAAAATTACGAGACGCATACCCAAATTTTAATGTAAAACCAAGCGCGCGACCCAGTGCTGAACCCTATGCCCTCAATCAATGTGCAATTAGGGTTTCTTATGCAATGCAAAAAGTTGGAATTGACATAAAGAAATTATATCCAAAAACCAATCAAACGTCTGAAGGATACGCACGTTCATCAAAAGGTCTCGCAGATTGGATTTGGAAGAATTACGGCGAACCACAGAAAATGTCCGTGCAAGATTTTCAAAAAAATGCAAAAAATATGAAAGGAATATTTTATGAATTACCTAACGAAGGTGGTATTGGCCACATTGATGTTATTGATAAAGGAGCAGTTGGATCAGGTTTTTATGCAGCTAAAGAAGTTTGGTTTTGGCCTATGGATGATTGCTAAAAAGATATTAATAATTATTTCACTACTTGCATTTTTTTCTCCTATCGCTATTTCAAAGAATATTAATAAGATAAATTTTTCACATGATCCAATTATTTCTAAAAATAATGGAATCATTTTAAATAAAAAAAATTCCTTAGACTTTCCAATCGAAAGCATTGCAATAAAAGATAATAAAATATTAATTAAAACATATAATGCGGAATATGCACCCGTTACAGCTAACAAAATAGGAGATAATTACTATGAAATCAAAAATTTATTTTTTTTACATGCTGGGGGCGATTTACTTTTACCCAAAGGAGTAGATGAAAAAAAACTGATGGTATATAAAAACGGGAAGTATAAATTAAAATTATTTACCAATGAAAAAGGTATAATAAAATATATTGTAGTATATTTTGAAAGCCCTATAAAAAATAATGCATATATTTCAGAACAAAAATTCATACTATCAAAGGCTTTATTGAAATAAATACTAGATTTTTTCTAAATTAAAATATTTGAAAAAATTTGACTAAATATATTCAAATTCTGATATTATTGGTAGAGCATGTAACTGTAAGATCGCTTGAAATATGCTCTTCAGCCGACCTGTGTTCAGTATTACAGAAGATTTCATTTTGGCTTATAGAAATTTTGAAAAATCATAAAAAGCAAGCCATAGCCCGCGTGAAACCTCCAATCCCCATGTAGAGTGTGTGCTGTACGCACGCACACGGGTTCTGCTTTTCAGATGCCCCTTCCCCAACAGGAGCACCCCATGGTCGTCAATAAAATCGCCCGTAAAAGCAGCAAGTTCCGCGTTGTCTTTACCATCCCCGATTTCTGCTGGCCGCCTCCCCCACTCCCCCTTCCATACCCTTGCCCTCTATCCCGACGGCAGCAAAGAGACCTT
>NZ_KV835846.1:0-22042 GCF_001838135.1 Neisseria sp. HMSC078H04 | reverse complement strand
CGTCTGAAATGCTCTTTCAGACGGCCTTTTGAATTTGACCTTCGCTTTAGCTTTAATTTATATTGTTGCCGCTTGTTTTTTGGTATGATGTTTCTTTGATCCTTTATATCAGCCTCGAGTTTGCTATGTCTGTCTATACAAGTGTTTCCGACGCTCAAATGCGTGACTTCCTTCTGCAATATGATTTGGGAGATTTTGTTTCTTTGCAGGGGATTGCTCAAGGAATTACTAATAGTAATTATTTTTTGACAACTTCAACCGGTCGTTATGTCTTGACTGTTTTTGAGGTTTTAAAATCAGATGAACTGCCTTTCTTTTTAGAACTCAACCAGCATTTGAGTCTGAATGGTGTTGCCTGCGCTGCTCCGATTGCTCGCAAAGATGGCAGACTGCATTCTATTTTGGCCGGAAAACCGGCTTGTTTGGTTACTTGTTTGAATGGCTCGGATACCGGCTGGCCAACTGAGGCTCAATGCTTCCATACCGGTGCTATGCTGGCTAAAATGCATTTAGCCGGTCAAGACTTTCCTTTAAAAATGAAAAATCCTCGTTATGATGACTGGTGGCATAATGCCTGCACTCAATTGCTACCTGTTTTAGATTCTGAGGATGCCGCACTGCTTCAATCTGAAATTGCTGCTTTAGATGAAAATCTAGGAGAGCATTTGCCTTCCGGTATTATCCATGCCGATTTATTTAAGGACAACGTATTGCTTAATGGAGATGAAGTTTCCGGCTTTATCGATTTCTATTATGCGTGTAACGGCAATTTCATGTACGACTTGGCAATTGCGGTTAATGATTGGGCACGAACAGCTGATAACGAATTAGACCCTGTCCTTTATGATGCCTTTATCCATGGCTATGAAAGCGTACGTCCATTATCTAATGAAGAACGCGCGTATTTCCCTACTGCACAAAGAGCCGGATGTATTCGTTTTTGGGTATCGCGCCTGCTCGATTTCCATTTCCCTCAATCAGGAGAAATGACGTTCATTAAAGATCCAAATGCATTTAGGGATCTGCTATTGAGTCTTAAATAATATATGGATAAAAGGCCGTCTGAATTATCTAATGCCCTCCCCCGCCGGAACCGCTAAACGGAGGTCTTGCCAGCCAAATAATGGGAATCATACTGATGAATATGATACTACCTGCCAAGAAGATTTCATTTGAACCAATAATAAAGCCTTGTTGGGAAATGGTACTATTTATCGCAGCCAGGGCTTGCTCTTTGCTCAGGCCATTGGCCATCATGCCTTGAATAGATTGGTTACTGATTGAGGACAACAAGTTAACATGTTCGGTCAGTTGAGTATGGTGTAAAGCTTCGCGTCGTTCCCACATGGTGCTGACAACAGATACTCCGACACCACCCATAAAGACACGCAAGAAATTAGACAAGCTACTGGCCGAGGCAATTTGGTTGCCTTTCATATGCGACAGCGTGATACTGGTCAAAGGCAGGAAGAACATGGCTACGCCTAAACCCTGCCAAAACTGCGGCCAAACGACGTTGCTCATATCCATACCGGCATAGAAATCGGTTCGCCAATGGAATGTATAGGCAAATACCAAGAAGCTGGCACTGACAAACAGGCGCATATCGACGCGATTGCCAAACTTACCAATAATCGGCGACAGAATAATCGGCAGAAAACCTACCGGTGCAGCAGCCAAACCAGCCCAAGTAGCGGTATAGCCGAGATTTGATTGCAACACTAAAGGCAGCAGAGTCAATGTGCCCATATAGACCATAAAGCCCAATGATGTAGCAACAACGCCTATCGTGAAGTTTCTATTTTTAAACAATGACAAATCGACAATCGGGTATTTCTCGCCCAACTCCCAAACAATAAAATATGTCAGGAACACCAAAGCGGTAACGCCCAAAACGATAATCTCTCCTGAGGCAAACCAGTCCAATTCCTTGCCCCTATCAAGCATCATTTGCAATGCGCCGACACCGACAATCATCAACACCAGCCCGACATAATCGATTGGCGCCCTAATAATTTCGGTTTCCCTGTGTCTAAGCTGTTTCCAAGCAATGGAGGCAGATAAAATCCCGATTGGGATATTGATAAAGAAAATCCATCCCCAATGCCAGTTGTCCGAAATCCAACCTCCCAAAATCGGTCCCAATACAGGGGCAACGACGACAGTCATCGCCCATAAGGCCAGTGCCAATGTTCGTTTTTCAGGCGGATAGGAAGCCATCAACAGGCTTTGGGACAAGGGAATCAATGGCCCGGCAATGAAACCTTGCAATACACGGAAAAAAACCAAGGCTTGAAGATTATGTGCCATACCGCACAGCCATGACGTTACGACAAACCCGATCACGGCGGCGATAAAGATTTTAACCTCGCCAAACCGCTTGGCCAAAAAACCTGTCAAGGGAACGGAAATGGCATTGGCTACGGCAAATGAGGTAATCACCCAAGTTCCCTGCGTGGTAGCCGCGCCCAAATCCCCTGCAATAACAGGCACGGCGACGTTGGCGATGGTGCTGTCCAAGACTTCCATAAATACGGCCAAGCTGAGCGCCAAAGTTGCCAACACCAGCTTAAACCCTTGTAACGGCGGATAATTCATATTTTTAAACTATAAGACAACCGCCAAAGCGGTCGATTGAAGAGAATCAATATTTCAGACGGCCTGAGCCTTCAATAAAAGACTCAGGCCGTCTGAAAAGATTATTTTGCGTATTGCTCGAAGATTTTATCGACTAAAGCATCGGCGGCTTTCCAATCTACACTTTCCGTTTCCGGCAAGGCAGTATTTTGTTCCGCTTCGGCAGTCATGGCTTTACCGCTGCCCTTCTCGGCAATATCGACTTTAACAGTCATCGACAAACCGACACGGAGCGGATTTTGTTGCAATTCTTTAGCATCCAAACTGATACGCACCGGTACACGTTGTACAACTTTAATCCAGTTGCCCGTTGCGTTTTGTGCCGGCAGTAATGAGAACGCACTGCCCGTACCGGCCGACAAGCCCATTACCTTGCCATGGTAAACCACTTTGCTGCCGTACAAATCGGCTGTCATTTCAACAGGCTGGCCGATTTTCATTTTGCGCAGTTGCGACTCTTTAAAGTTCGCATCCACCCACAATTCAGACAGAGGCACAACGGCCATCATCGGCGTACCTTGCACGATACGTTGGCCGACTTGGACATTGCGTTTAGCAATTTGGCCGCCGATCGGCGAACGGATTTGCGTACGTTGCAAATTCAACCAAGCGTCTTTGATGTGGCTGATGGCCGTCTGAACTGCCGGTTGTTGGCGCAGAGGAATATTGCTGCCCAACGCTGCCTGAGCAGAAACTTCTTCCGCCTCAACTGCTTTCAATGCAGCCTGAGCCTGAACCACAGCGGCGCGGGCATGGCTGAGTTCTTCACCGGAAACCGCTTCCGTACCCGCCAAAGATTCACGGCGGCGCAAATCGGCTTGCGCACGGGCCAAATCGGCTTTGCGCAACAACACTTGCGCTTTAGCTTTTGAATTGACCGCAGTTTGCTGTTTGTTTTGACGGATGGCCTGAATCAATTCATTTTGCGCGCGATCGTATGCCAGCTGAAAATCGCTATCTTCCAAAGCCACCAACACATCGCCTTTTTTCACGACATCCGTATCGTCATACATGACTTTGCGCACCGTGCCGTTTACCTGCGGCGTGATCATCACCAAATGACCGGCCACATAAGCATCTTCTGTTTCTTCTTCATGCTGCCAAAACAGAAAATACGCCAAAGCAACTACGGCCGCCGTAATAAGGAATAGGAGTGTAACGATAACCAAATTGCGTTTGCGATGCGTTTTAACGCCGGAAGCGGCTACTTCCGTTTCTTTTTGGACATTATTTTTTTCTGATTGAGTATCCATAAGTCCTAACTTTAATTCTGCACATGTGATAACGATATTATTGTCTTACTGGGCGCTGACTTATACCATCAGTCCCCAATACGCGCGTTTAACGCGCTAAAGAGTCATATTCTATAGTTACACTCTATTCATTACAATAATTTCTTCCAGTAGCAAATGTAAATAAGGTAAGCAAAAAGCCGTCTGAAATCACTTTCAGACGGCCTACGTTTTGATAAAACGTTTATTTCTTATTTAATTTAAAGCCTCCGCCCAACTGGGCATTGAGGTTACTCCAAGCTGTCAGATATTCTGCATGGTATTGAACTGCCGACATTTTCGTACGCACAGCTTCATCTTGTTTTTGCAAGGCGCTCAAGCCGTTATCCAAACCTGCACGAACATGTCCTTTTGCATTTTGTGCAGATTTATCGGAAATATTGACCATCTTGTTCCAAGTATCTTGTCGGCTCTTCAGGCTTTGATAGTCCACGACGGCATCTGCCGCCGCACGCATGGCGTTCAAAACAGTTTGGTCGTACACGGCAACCTGCTCGTTATATTGGGCACGTTTGCCCGCCAATTTGGACTGCAGCGCACCGGAAGTAAACAATGGCAGATTCAAAGCCGGAACGATGCCCAACATACCGGAAGTCCGTCCGCGAATCAGATTGAACGCATCAATGTGCGTCATACCTGCCAAAACTTTCAACTCGATATTTGGGTAAAACTCTGCCTCAGTCGATTTGACGATATGCCATTTCTCTTCAAGCAAGGCTTTTTGTGCCGCGATATCGGGACGGGCCGCCAACAAGTCCGCTTCAATACGGCTAACCGGCAATGACGGCACAGCCACCATTTTTTCCGGAACCTGTCCATTTAATGCACCCGGCACTCGGCCGGTCAATACAGCCAGACTGTTGCGGATTTTCTCATTTTTCTGAGTCCATGCCGATTTTTCAAGCTGTAATTGCTGTTGCGCCATTTCCAGAGCGTGCAAGGCATCGGCAGGAGCCAGCTGCGCTTTAACGCGTTGTTGCATCAGTTTCAATGCTTTATCCGCCAGCTCTATGCGCGTATCTAGCAGCGCCAGTTGTTCTGTCGCCATCTGCCACGCAAAATATTGGGCGGCAACGGCGTGAGCCAACTCGGTGCGGATATGATGCGATTCATACACCGCTGCCCGGCTTTTTCCCAAAACGGCTTGAATCTGCTCTCGGTTTTTACCCCAAAAGTCAAAAACCAAGCTGCCTTGCAAGGCTGCGTTCGCCAAAACCAATGTATGGTCGGTATCAACCATACCGGCTTGAGGTTTGGGTGAAACATAGGTACCGATACCGGTTACACCCAAGCCGACTTGCGGTTTGTTTGCGGCTCCTACAACGCCCAGCTGCGCCTGAGCCTGCTCAAACCTTGCCTTGACGACACGCAGATTGGTAGACGTCTGAATGGCGGAAGCAATCAAATTGTTTAATTTTTTATCTTTCAGCTTCATCCACCAGCCGTCTTGGGCAGTAGCGGCAGATTGGCCTTGCGGCAGCGGATAGGCTGTTGTCTCATCCAAAGGCGACTGTTTGCCGAACGGCGCACACGCCGCCAACAACGAAACAGCGGCAACGCATACGCTTGATTTGACCAAACCTAATTTCATACAGACTCCGTTTATGTGTGCTTGCCGCAGACCTTCAGGCCGTCTGTTGTCAATTACCCAACCGGTTCAACAGTTTACCCAACAGGTGTTGCAGCGTATCATAATCCTCTTTCGTGAAATCTTCCCACGCTTGGCCGCTCTGACGGGCAATTTGCGGCCATACTTCGTGGATGAAGGTCTCACCCGAAAGGGTCAATTTTAGCACAATCTGACGGCGGTCTTTCTGATTGATATAACGCTCTACCCAGCCGCGCTCAACCATATCGTCCGACAGGCGTGTTGCACTGGTGCGCGTCAAGTCCATCAGATCGCTCAAGCGCGAAGGCAGGATTTCGCTGTTTGGGCTGACGTAAACCGCCATCAGGGAAAACCACAGGTTTTCATTGATGCCGAACGCTTTCAGGTTTTCGTTCAAATGGCTGCTCAAACGTTCGGTTACGATGCGCAACATGCGGGATACTTGGTTTTGCTGCTCCGGAAACTGCGGCAGACGGGTAGAAAGCAAACGCATTGCGTTGACTAATTCGGTTTGTGAAAAACTCATAAATTCCTTCTTTCTGAGTGAATTATTTTATTCGATATCAATCAAAATAAAATATGATGTAATAATTTACTTTAAGATACCAATTACTTACTTTAAGACGTTATACTAATTCAGATGATTATTTTAGTGTATGAAAATCTGATAATCGGTTACATGCTCCTACTAAACGGAGTTTTCTATGCCTAAATCATGAAAATTCGACCATAAAAAAGGCCGTCTGAAAGCTTGATGACAACTTTTAGACGACCCCCATAACGGATTAAAATAAGCTTTTCCACTTAAATCGGATTCAAACCATGAACACTTCCGCCTTTTTTCCCCACATTACCCTTATCGGCGTCGGTTTAATCGGCGGTTCGTTCATGCTCGACCTCAAACGCTTGGGACTGGTGCAAACCATTACCGGCATCGACACCAATGCCGACAACCTCAATTACGCACTCGAATGCGGCATCATCGACCATGCCTATCCGAATATTTGCGCCGAAAGCATCGGCAACGCCGATTTGGTTTTGATTGCCACGCCTGTCTCCGTCCTGCCTGACGTATGCCGCGACATCAAGCCCTTCTTAAAAGACACCGCCTGCGTTTCCGATGTCGGCAGCACCAAACAATCGGCACTCAATGCCTTCCGCACCCACTTGCCCGAGCGCCTGCCGCAATGTTTTGCCGCACACCCGATTGCCGGCTCGGATCAAAGCGGGGCAAAATCCGCGCGTTGCGGTTTGTTTCAAAACAGCCGCCTTATCATTACGCTACACGGCCAAGAGGCTTCAGACGGCCTGAGACGACTGAAAAGCCTATGGCAGGCGGTTGGTTCTCAAATTTCCACCATGAGTGCCGAAGAACACGACAATATTTTTGCCGCTGTTTCCCACTTGCCGCACTTGACCGCCTTTGCCTATGTCCACGCTTTGTTCGACCATCCGCACGGTAAAGACTATCTCCCTTATGCCGCCACCGGCTTTCGCGACTTTACCCGCATTGCCTCCAGCCACCCTGCCGTCTGGACAGACATCTGCCTGGCCAACCGCCCTGCCCTGCTCAAACTGACCAGCGATTTGAAAGAACAATTATCCAAATTGGAACAGCTCCTTTCAGACGGCAACAAAACCGAGCTTTACCGCTATTTTGAAGAAGCCGCACAAATGCGTAATGACTGGCTGAAAAACCGTTAAACCTGTTTTCAGACGGCCTGATACCTTCTCAGCTAAAATCTTCATCACAATAAAAAGGGCATCTGTTTAGATGCCCTTTTGGATTTCTTACGACTTCAACGTTTCACTCAGTCTTTCAAACGGAACTCAGCCGCTCTAGCGTGCGCGGTCAAGCTTTCGCCATGCGCCAACACGCTGGCGGTTTTACCCAACTTCTGAGCGCCTTGTTCTGAAACCTGAATCAGACTGGAGCGTTTTTGGAAATCATATGTTCCCAAAGGAGAAGAGAAACGCGCCGTGCGGCTGGTCGGCAAAACGTGGTTGGGGCCTGCGCAATAGTCGCCAAGGCTTTCACTGGTATAGCGTCCCATGAAAATAGCGCCGGCGTGGCGGATTTTTTTCGCCCACTCTTGCGGATTCTCAACCGACAGTTCCAAGTGCTCTGGAGAAATATAGTTGGCGATTTCGCAGGCCTCGTCCAAGTCTTTAGCCAAAATCATTGCGCCGCGGTTGCCCAATGAAGCTTCAATAATCGCACGGCGAGGCATGGTTTCAATCAAGCGGTTCATGGCCGCCTGAACTTCGTCCAAATACGCTTGAGAAGTGCCGATCAAAATCGCTTGTGCAATTTCATCGTGTTCCGCCTGACTGAACAAATCCATGGCCACCCAATCGGCAGGCGTCGTACCATCGGCAATCACCAAAATTTCAGACGGCCCTGCCACCATATCGATACCGACCACGCCGAACACGCGTCGTTTGGCCGCAGCGACAAAAGCATTGCCCGGGCCGGTAATCTTATCGACTTGAGGCACAGATTCCGTACCATAAGCCAAAGCCGCAACTGCCTGCGCGCCGCCGACCGTAAACACTTTGGTTACACCGGCCACAAAAGCAGCCGCCAACACGATATCGTTGCGCTCGCCTTTCGGAGTAGGAACGACCATGATGATTTCTTTCACGCCGGCAACGTGGGCAGGCATGGCGTTCATGATGACGGAACTCGGATAAGCGGCTTTACCGCCCGGAACATAAATGCCGACACGGTCAAGCGGCGTAATCTGTTGGCCCAAAAGCGTGCCGTCTTCGTCTTCGTACGTCCACGACTCCATTTTTTGGTGTTTATGGTAGCTTTCCACCCGTCTCGCGGCCGTTTTTAAGGCCGTCTGAACGTTTTCAGGCAAACGCTCAAACGCAGACTGCAAATCGTCTTGCGTCAGGATTAAGTCGTCGATGGTTTGAGCAGATGTACCGTCAAAACGGTTGGTATATTCAATCAGCGCTGCATCGCCGCGTTTTTGAACATCGGCGCAGATGTCGGCAACAATACGGTCGATTTCAGGGTTTTGCGCAGTTTCAAAAGCGAGTAATGCTTTGAGTTCAGCTTGAAAATCAGGGGATTGGGTGTCGAGTTTCTTCATGGTTTGATCTCTTCCTTGTTTCGTTCCTATTGTTTTCAGACGGCCTCAGCCACACATAGGCCGTCTGAACATTATTTTTTCAAAAAACCTTTTTTCTGCAAAAACGCCAACATATGCGGCCGCACAGGATTACCCAAGGTTTTGGCCAGCGATTCCTTCCAAGGTATCGGACTGCCCTTGCGCAACTCATAATAATCCGCTACTGCCTGATTATAGGCTTCAACCGCCTCGGCATTCAGGCTCGAACAGGCGTTTTCGGCATACACCATTTCCTTAGGCAGGCGCGGCTTGAGCGGCGGGTCTTGATCGGGATAACCGAGACACAATCCCACCAAAGGCACGCAATAATCCGGCAGGTTCAACACGTCCGATACTTTTTGCGCATCATTGCGCAGCGCGCCGATATACACGCCGCCCAGCCCAAGCGATTCGGCGGCAAGCAATACGTTTTGCGCCATAATGCCCGCATCAACCGCACCAATCAGTGTTACTTCCGCCCAATCAATTTGCGCATCGGGAAACATTGCCTTGTGTTTGGAAAAATCGATGCAAAACAGTAAAAATTCCGCACAATGGACAATATAAGGTGCGCTTCCTGCCGCTTCATGTATCCCCTGCCTCAGCGCAAGATCGGATACGCGGATGATGGAAACACATTGCAGATTGTTGGAAGTCGAAGCCTGCTGTCCGGCGCGAACCAGCGTATCGAGGATTTCAGCGGCAATCGGTTCGGAAGTAAACCTGCGGATGGAACGATGGGAAAGAATCGTATCGAGTGTCGGTTTGCTTTGCATCATGACAGGGCTTTCAAACTGGGTTGGCAGACAGGTTTTGCCAAAAACTTTTCAGACGGCCTTAGCAGCATTTTCAAATGCCTGAATAATCGGATTCAACAGCGCATATTTGGTTTTCAAGGCCGCTTTATTGACCACCAAGCGGCTGGAAATATCAGCCACATGTTCCACAGCTTCCAAACCATTGGCCTTCAATGTATTGCCGCTGGAAACCAAATCGACAATCGCGTCGCTCAAACCGACCAAAGGCGCAAGCTCCATCGAGCCGTACAGTTTGATGATGTCCACATGCACACCCTTATCGGCAAAGTGTTCGGCGGCGATGTCGGGATATTTAGTGGCAATCCGCAAGCGGCTGCCGGGTTTGGACGCAGCGGCGTAATCGAAACCTTTTTTCACCGCAACCATCATGCGGCATGAGGCGATGTGTAAATCTAAGGGTTGATACAGGCCATCTCCGCCATGCTCAATCAGCACGTCCTTACCGGCAATACCGAAATCCGCCGCACCATATTGCACATAAGTCGGCACGTCGGTCGCGCGCACAATCACCAAACGGATGTTGTCATGATTCGTACCAATAATCAGCTTGCGCGATTTTTCCGGCTCTTCCGCAGGCACAATACCGGCGGCGGCCAACAGCGGCAGGGTTTCCTCAAAAATTCGCCCCTTGGATAAAGCAATCGTTAAAAGTGTGTCGGTCATTTTTTTCTTCTCCTTTGCCGTATCAAAAACAAGAAGGCCGTCTGAAATCAACAATCCATTTCAGACGGCCTCAACTACGGTTTTACAATAAAGTTTTCACATCAGCCGCAATCGTTTCCGGCTCGCTGCCATAAGGCGAGAAAATCGCCACTTCGCCGTTTTTATCAATCAAATATGCGCCTGAAGAGTGGTCAACCAAATAGTTTTCACTGTCTTCTTTTTGGTTCACTTTAGCCGATACCACACGGTATTGCTGTTTGATGACAGGCAGGCTTTGATCGCCGGTAGCCGTCAGGCCGATAAAATCAGGGTTGAACTGTTTAGCGTATTTGCCGATTACTTCAGGCGTATCGCGCTCAGGGTCGATGCTGACAAATACTACTTTCACATCTTTAGCCTGATCGCCCAATTGTTTCAAAGTATCGCTGTAAGTCAGCAACTCGGTCGGGCATACGTCAGGACAGTGGGTATAACCGAAAGACAGGATAACCACTTTACCTTTCAAGTCGCTCAGGCTGAAAGGTTTGCCGTCGCCATCGGTCAATGTGAAGTCACCACCAATATCTTCTTTGCGCATATCGGTACCACGCGCTTGCACTTTGGGCGCAGACTCACCGGAAGCAGCAGGCGCAGCAGAAGCGGCAGGTGTCGAAGAAGCCTCTTTGGCCTCCTCTTTAGGCTGACAAGCAGCCAGAGCAGCCAACGCAAAAGCACTGAGTAAGAAAGTTCGTGTAACGGAAAGCATAAATTTTCTCCAAAACCGTTTCAAATAAGTGAGGCCAAACAACCGCCCGGCCGATATAAAAACAAAACATCTTCATATTAACGCGTTTGACACATTAAATGTAGCCCTTTTTGCAGATAAATACTGCTTTTTTTGTTTTAAAAATCTGCCTTCCATTTAGATAGCCTTCAAACGCAAAAAGTTTAATTCATTAAAAATCAAGCAAATATAAAAATAATCCAATTTTTTTTCAAATACTGCTTTACAAGATTCAAGAACTCGCTATAATGACGACTTCTTCGCTAGCCCAGGTGGCGAAATTGGTAGACGCAGGGGACTCAAAATCCCCCGCCGCAAGGTGTGTCGGTTCGAGTCCGACCCTGGGCACCAAATTTAAAAAACCTCTTGATTCAGTCAAGAGGTTTTTTGCTATTCTTCACTTGCAAAAACCTTCTCCTTACTCAAACTGTCAACAATCCATCCACACCAAGATCAATAAAACTGTTTTTTTATTTCTTTAAAATCAAACGATAATCTATTTTCACTCCTTAAACGTTAAAAGATGAAAGATTTTGTCTTGCTTGTACAGTCGGATTGCGTTATCGTTTCTACTCTTTTTCACAAACTCTGTGTTTCTTTCCAATTGCTTGGATAGTCTGACTGTCATCGTATTCCCTCAGTGCGCGTACCCTAAATCGCTGCTTGGTGGAATTGCATTACAGGTGCTGTGGTGAGGCGGATTGTTCCTATTGGTTTGAAACCATATAAAAGAGGTCAATATGCAATTATCAGGCGCACAAATCATCGTGCAAAGTCTCAAAGCCGAAGGTGTCGAGTATGTATTCGGCTATCCGGGCGGCGCGGTTATCGAAATCTACGATGCCCTTTTCCAACTCAATAAATTCAAGCACATCCTGGTTCGCCACGAGCAGGCAGCCGTACATGCGGCAGATGCCTATGCCCGTGTCAGCGGCAAAGTCGGCGTTGCCTTGGTAACTTCCGGCCCAGGCGCGACCAATGCGCTGACCGGCATCGCCACTGCTTACAGCGACTCCATTCCGTTGGTAGTCATCAGCGGCCAAGTGGGCAACTCCCTTATCGGGACAGACGCATTCCAAGAAGTGGATACAGTCGGCATTACCCGCCCTTGTGTCAAACACAATTTCTTGGTGACCAATATCGCTGAGTTGGCAGACACCATCAAAAAAGCTTTCCAAATCGCCGCAAGCGGCCGTCCTGGTCCCGTTGTTGTCGATGTTCCCAAAGATGTCACCCAAGCAATGGCTAAGTTCAGCTACCCGCAAGAAGACATCTTCATCCGCTCTTACCAACCGGTTGTACAAGGCCACATCGGTCAAATCAAAAAAGCCGTACAAATGCTGGCTTCCGCCAAACGCCCTATTGTTTACTTCGGCGGCGGCGTGGTTTTGGGCAATGCCTCTGAAGAAATGACTAAATTCGTCCGCATGATCGGCGCTCCTTGTACCGGTACATTGATGGGCTTGGGTGCATACCCTTCCAGCGACCGCCAATTCTTGGGCATGCTGGGTATGCACGGCACTTACGAAGCCAACCTCGCCATGCAGAATGCAGACGTTGTACTGGCAATCGGTGCGCGCTTCGATGACCGCGTGATTTCCGTACCGTCCAAATTCTTTGAAAAAGCCAAAAAAATTATTCATATCGACGTTGACCCGTCCAGCATTGCCAAACGTGTCAAAGTGGATATCCCGATTGTCGGCGACGTGAAAAACGTATTGTCCGAAATGATTCAATTGTGGGGCAAGCAAGAATCTGCACCTACAGCCGACTCATTGGATAAATGGTGGAAAAGCATTGAAGAGTGGCGTTCGCGCAACTGCCTGTGGTTTGATAATGAAAGCGAAATCATCAAACCGCAATACGTCATTCAAAAACTGGCCGAAATCACCAATAATTCTGCCATCATTACTTCCGATGTCGGTCAACATCAAATGTTTACCGCTCAATATTACCCATTTGAGCGTCCACGCCAATGGCTCAATTCCGGCGGCTTAGGCACAATGGGCGTCGGTTTGCCATATGCCATCGGTGCGAAACTGGCTGCTCCTGATCAAGATGTATTCTGTATCACCGGCGAAGGCTCGATTCAGATGAACATCCAAGAGCTGTCCACCTGTTTCCAATACCGCGTTCCGGTTAACGTCGTTACCCTGAACAACGGCTACCTCGGCATGGTCCGCCAATGGCAAGAACTTTATTACGGCAACCGTGAATCGGAGACCTATTTCGATTCATTGCCTGATTTTGTCAAACTGGCTGAAGCCTACGGCCATATCGGCATCCGTGTGGACAAGAAATCCGATGTCGAAGGCGCTTTGCTGGAAGCATTAAACCAAAAAGACCGCCTGGTATTCCTCGATTTCTTGACAGACAAGAAACAAAACGTACTGCCTATGGTCGGCAACGGCAAAGGCTTGGACGAGATGGTTCTGCCGCCGCATATGCGCGAAACATTGTCAGCGTAAGGAGAGAAAAATGCGACATATCTTATCTATTCTGATGGAAAACGAATCAGGTGCGATGAGCCGTGTGGTAGGTTTGTTCTCCGCACGCGATTACAACATCGACTCCCTGGCTGTTGCACCAACCGAAGACAAAACCTTGTCCCGTATGACCATTGTTACCCATGGCGATGAGCACGTCATCGAGCAAATCACCAAACAACTCAACAAACTGATTGAAGTTGTCAAAGTGGTTGACTTGAACGAAAGCCGTTTTGTCGAACGTGAGTTGATGTTGGTAAAAGTCCGCGCCGTCGGCAAAGACCGCGACGAATTCCTGCGATTGACCGAAATCTACCGTGGCAGCGTTATTGATGTAACAGACCGCAGCTATACCATCGAAATCACAGGCTCTACCGAAAAACTCGACTCTTTCCTCGAAACAGTCGGCCGTGCTCAAATTTTGGAAACCGTCCGCACAGGCGCAGCCGGCATCGGCCGCGGCGAGCGTATTTTGAAAATTTAACGCTGTATCGTTCAGACGGCCTTTTGCTTTCTACAAAGGCCATCTGAAAAACAGTAGGAGACAAACATGTCAAGCATCCAAATCGTTGCATTAGTTACCGTCAAACCCGAATACACCGAGGCTCTGGCTGCCCAGTTTAAAGAATTGGTCAAAGCCAGCCGTGCAGAAGAAGGCAACATCAGCTACGACCTGCACCAAGAAATCGGCAAACCCAACCGTTTCGTATTCGTAGAAAGCTGGAAATCCCAAGCAGCTATTGACGAACACAATGCCAGCGAACATTTCCAAAACTTCGTCAAATCCATCGAAGGAAAAACCGAAGCATTGGAAATTGTCTTGATGAACCAAGTCCCCGCTTAACCCCTATTACTTTTAACTCAACCCGGATTATCCGGAACCCTCTTACACTAAGGAAATAAAATGCAAGTTTATTACGATAAAGACGCTGACCTTTCTCTAATCAAAGGCAAAACCGTTGCCATCATCGGTTACGGTTCACAAGGTCACGCACACGCAGCAAACCTGAAAGATTCCGGCGTAAATGTCGTCATCGGTCTGCGCCAAGGCGGCTCTTGGAAAAAAGCCGAAGCAGCCGGCCACGACGTACGCACCGTTGCCGAAGCAACCAAAGCAGCCGACGTTGTGATGATTCTGTTGCCTGACGAAAACCAACCTATCGTATACAAAAACGAAATCGAGCCAAACTTGAAAGAAGGCGCAGTATTGGCATTTGCCCACGGCTTCAACGTACACTACAACCAAATCGTACCCCGTGCCGACCTCGACGTTATCATGGTTGCCCCTAAAGGCCCAGGCCACACCGTACGCAGCGAATTCCTGAAAGGCGGTGGCGTACCTTCCCTGATCGCCGTTTACCAAGATAAAAGCGGCAAAGCACGCGACATCGCCCTGTCTTACGCAGCAGCCAACGGCGGCACCAAAGGCGGCGTAATCGAAACCAACTTCCGCGAAGAAACCGAAACCGACCTGTTCGGCGAACAAGCCGTATTGTGCGGCGGCGTGGTCGAATTGATCAAAACCGGCTTCGAAACCCTGACCGAAGCAGGCTACGCCCCAGAAATGGCCTACTTCGAATGCCTGCACGAAATGAAGCTCATTGTTGACCTGATTTACGAAGGCGGCATCGCCAACATGAACTACTCCATTTCCAACAATGCAGAGTACGGCGAATACGTAACCGGCGTCGAAGTCATCAATGACAAATCCCGCGAAGCCATGCGCAACGCCCTCAAACGCATCCAAACCGGCGAATACGCTAAAATGTTCATCCAAGAAGGTGCCGTCAACTACGCCAGCATGACAGCCCGTCGCCGTCTGACCGCTGATCACCAAATTGAAAAAGTCGGCGCTCAACTGCGTTCTATGATGCCTTGGATTGCCAAAAACAAACTGGTTGACCAAGACAAAAACTAATCTGTCTTTCAATCAAATAAAACCTGCCCGAGCAATCAGGCAGGTTTTTTATATATTTGCAAACCCAATACACGATAAATTCCAATTACCAAGGCCGTCTGAAAACACAATAAACAATATTCACAACCCAATTTTATATCCCCCATATTTTATAGCCATCCTAAAATTCCCTTTTAGAAAAACACATTACAAAATAAAAGGCAGTCTTCCACTTCCACCCTGTCTGTAAAAAACAACGTTTCCCCGCAAAAATCACTCAAAACAAGAGGAAAATTTGTTTTCCTAGGCCATAACCTTTATATTATGGTCATGGAATCGTTGAAACAGAACGATATCGTAATAAGAAGAACGAATGCTCGCTTCTTCACACTTAAAAAAGGAAAACAGCAATGAAAAAATCACTGATTGCCCTGACTCTGGCGGCTCTGCCTGTTGCAGCTATGGCTGACGTAACTCTGTACGGTCAAATTAAAGCTGGCGTTGAAGTATCCAAAGTAAAATTGGGTGAACAAACTGCTGCTAAACTGGGTCACGAGAAAAGCTCTAAAACTGCTACTGAAATCGCTGACTTCGGTTCACGCATCGGCTTCAAAGGCCACGAACACTTGGGTAACAACCTGAATGCTATCTGGCAAGTTGAACAGTCTACTTCTATCGCCGGTGGCGACAAAGAGTGGGCTTCTCGCGAATCTTTCATCGGTTTGGAAGGTGGCTTCGGTAAAGTTCGTGCTGGTAAACTGGACTCTACTGTTAAAAACACTAGCGACAATCTTGACCAATGGGAAAGCAGCAACGGCGCTTTGAACATGTCTGTATTCACTCGTGTTGACGAGCGTGCAGTATCTGTACGTTACGACACCCCTGTATTCTCAGGCTTCAGCGCAAGCGTACAATACACTCCACGCGACAACGCTAACCCTTCTGACAAATACACTCACAACGACGCTACCCGTGACACTTACTACGCTGGCCTGAACTACGAAAACTCTGGTTTCTTCGGTCAATACGCTGGTGGTTTCCGTAAAAACGCCGTTTCTGAAAAAGACGGTCACGTACACCGCTTGGTAGGTGGTTACGATGCTAACAACCTGTTCGTGTCTGTAGCCGGTCAATACGCTAAAAACTGGGAAACTTTGGGTGACTACGCTGAAGCACAATCTAACGGCGTTGTAAATTCTGCCACTACTAACGCTTCTAACGTAGTATTTGGTACTGCTGCTGCCTTGGATAGCCGTCCTACTGAAACTATCGAAGTTGCTGCTACTGCCGCTTACCGCGCTGGTAACGTAACTCCTCGCGTTTCTTACGCTCACGGCTTCAAAGCTAAAGTTGACGGCGAAAAACTGAAAGGCACTCAATACGACCAAGTTATCGTTGGTGCTGACTACGACTTCTCTAAACGCACTACTGCTCTGGTTTCTGCCGGCTGGTTGCGTGGTGCTGAGTCTGGTCCTCACAAAGTTGAAACCATCTCTGGTTTGGTTGGCCTGCGTCACAAATTCTAATCTTCGGATTAGTATGAAAAAGAGCCTGTTTTATGCAGGCTCTTTTTTTATTCTTATTCCCTACCCTCAACGAAAATTAATTTAAGCGTTAACATACAAAAAAGGCCGTCTGAAACCAATTGGTTTCAGACGGCCTTTAGTCTATCTATCCCTATTGCCAAATTACAATAATGTCAACAAACAAGCTTTATTTTTCATTCAAAATCTTACCGACAATCTCGCCCACATCTTTGGACAAATCTTCTTGTGCATGGATGCGTTGCAATTCTGTGGTCATGACAGCTTTACGGTTAACTTCCAATTTATTGCAGATATTGAAGGCTTGTACTAATCGAGCGGCAACTTGCGGATTAAAGCGGTCGATTTCCATCACTTTATCGGCTATAAAGCGGTAGCCGCTGCCGTCTTCTGCATGGAAGTGCGGAATATTGCGACTGAAGCTCATCAATAAAGAACGGGCTTTATTTGGATTTTCAATACTGAACTTAGGATGACTCAAGGCCGTCTGAACTTGCTGTAAAGTATCTTTGCGACGGCTTGAAGCAATCAGGGCAAAGTATTTGTCCATTACTAAGGCATCATCGGCGAATTTATCGGCAAATTTCGTCAACAAACGATCACGGATTTCGCTTTCATTGCTGTTGATTGCGGATAAGATACCCCATTCGTGGGTCATGTTTTGCGCCATTGCTTCGTAATTCTCCGCAACGTGTTCGATATGCGCAGCGTCAGCACGAAGGACAAATGTCCTGCAAGCATTGCGCAAAGTACGCCAGCCGGCCAATTCCGGGCTGTATTCATAACGAACAGCAGCATCTGCTTGATTTTCTTGATCGGCAGCTTGACGGTTCAGCTCGCGCCATTGAGGCAGGAACTTGACAGCAACGGCATTGAGCAAGGCTTCACGCGCTTGATGAACCTGAATCGGGTCAATATTTTCTTCTTCCGCCCATACATCGGTTTCAGACGGCATTTGCAGCAAAATGGCACGGAATGCCGGATCAAAGTCACCGGAAACCACCAAAGCCAAAGCATCCATCAATGCTTTGTGTTCCGGTAAAGGACGGCCTTCCGCCAATGCCTGACGGTTGGCGTTAATGGCGCGATGATACAGGGTTTGAGCAGCCTCCCAACGTGCAAACTCATTTTCATCTGCCGCCAGCAAAGTGGCCAACTCTTGCTCGCTGTACGGATAGTTCAGGGTAACCGGTGCAGAGAAATCTCGCAGCAGAGACGGGATAACCGGCTCATTGACGCCGCCCAACACAAAAGTCTGCTCGGCTTCAGTCAATACCAAAACCGCCTCTTTCACCCGTTTGGCTTGATATTCAAACTCAACCGCTTCGCCTTTTTCATTCAACAAACCGGTTTTGACAGGAATCATCATCGGCTGCTTGTCCGCCATATCGGGCGTAGCCGGAATGGTTTGTTTGATGGTCAATTCAAACGCTCCATCTTTCAGACGGCCTTGAGCATCTAAAACCGGCGTACCGGCTTGGCTATACCACAAAGCGAACTGATCAAGATTGATGCCGTTTGCGTCTGCCATTGCGGCACGGAAATCATCACAAGTCACAGCCTGACCGTCGTGGCGTTGGAAATACAACTTCATGCCTTTTTGGAAGCCCTCTTCTCCGAGCAAGGTGTGATACATACGCACTACTTCTGCACCTTTTTCATAGACGGTCATGGTGTAGAAGTTGTTCATCTCTTCATAGCTGGCCGGGCGGACAGGATGCGCAGTCGGGCCCGCATCTTCTGGGAATTGGAACAAGCGCAGCATGCGGACATTGTCAATACGGCGCACCACGCGGCTGGCTCGGTCGCCAGAAAACTCTTGATCGCGGAAAACGGTCAAACCTTCTTTCAGCGACAATTGGAACCAATCGCGGCAGGTCACGCGGTTGCCCGTCCAGTTGTGGAAATATTCGTGGCCGACAACAGATTCGATGCCTTCAAAGTCAGTATCGGTCGCGGTACGGCTGTTGGCCAGCACAAACTTGGTGTTGAAAATATTCAAACCTTTGTTTTCCATAGCGCCCATATTGAAATCGCCCACGGCAACGACCATGAAAATATCCAAGTCGTATTCCAAGCCAAAACGTGTCTCGTCCCATTTCATCGCATTTTTCAACGATTCCACTGCAAAACCAACTTTAGGTTTGTCTGTCTCCGTGGTGTAGAACTCGATTTTGACCTTACGGCCGCTCATGGTCGTAAAATAATCTTCCGTTACCGCCAAATCGCCTGCCACCAAAGCAAAGAGATAGCTCGGTTTGGCAAACGGGTCTTCCCATTTCACCCAATGACGGCCGTCTGAAAACTCGCCGCCATCGATTTTATTGCCGTTAGACAGCAACACCGGATAGCGTTTTTTGTCTGCAACGATCGTGGTGGTAAATTTAGACATGACATCCGGACGGTCGATGTAGAAGGTAATTTTGCGGAAACCTTCCGGTTCGCATTGGGTAAACAGGTTGCCGCCGGAAGCATACAGACCCATCAGAGATTTGTTCTCAGCCGGCAAAATTTCGGTTTCTACTTCCAGCGTGAAGTTTTCAGACGGCACGCCTGCAATCGTCAATTTTTCGTCTTCCAACACATAATCTACGGCCTGACCGTTTACTTTCACAGACAGCAGTTTTGCCGAACCATCCAATACCAATGGCTCCCCTGCTCTTTCAGGTTGAACGGTCAGACTGGATTTGACGATGGTTTGCGGTTCTAAAATATCGAAATGCAGGTCGGTTTTCAGAATACGGTACGCTGGCGCGGCGTAGTCTTTCAAATAATGGATGGTTTTGCTCATTTGTTCTCTTTCAGAGTCATGCGGTAAATAGATGAAGCATATCGTTTCAGATAGCCTAAATTCAAGTGTTTTCAGAAAAAAAGGCCGTCTGAAACCTAAAATTTCAGACGGCCTCCCTATTCAGGCAGCAAATCTAGTTGCCTGTCATTGCCAACTTACCACTGATACAGCGCACCGGCACCGACACCGACATGACCGTCGGTATTGGCCGAGAAGTTGCCTTTGACAATCCAGTTGCCGCCGTCGCTCATCGCAGATACGCCGATGGCCATGGCAGACTGACCACCGTAGTAGCCGCTGCCAACACCGATACCGGTCGCACCCGGACGGGTTACTTGCGGAATCGAGCCTTGGGCAATCGCACCAGCCACACCTGCGTAGGCTTTCTTACCTACTTGGTTGATGTTGTTTTGCAATTCGTTGCCCAAGCCAATCAACTGGTTCACGTTTGCCGCGTCTGTACCGTCTTTACCCGGAGCCACGTTGGTAATGCGTTGGCCGCCGTTGTTCAGACCGACAGGAGACAATTTGACTTGGTTGTTCGGATTGCTTTCAGTCGGTGCAGCGATGGTTACGCCATCGTTGTTGACCACGGTATTGCCTGCGGTCAGACCGTCTTTGTTCAATGCAACTTTATCGCTAACTTTCACGCCGTCATTGTTCATCACAGTATCGCCTGCTTTGAAGGTATCGGCATTCACTGTCTTCACGCTAATCTCGTCAGCCAACTTCAGTTGAGCGCCACCGGCTACGGTTTCGCTGATGATGTTGCTGTCGCCTTTAACGTTGATGGTATTGCCCAACGCATAGTTGTTGCTACCGGTCGTACCGCCGAAGTTGATGCCTTTGGCAATCGTCGCAGCGTTGTTGGCTACGTTTTGGTTGGTTGCGTACAACTGGCTGCCGTTGACGGCATCTTTGCTGTTAGCGTTGAGGTCGCCATCCGCTACGTTGGTTACTTTATTGCCTGCATTGTCCAAGCCGTCTTTAGTCAGGTTCACATCTCCTGCTTTCAAGCCGTCTTTGTTCAACGCAACGTTATCACCAACTTTCACACCATCATTATTGACAGTAGTATCGCCGGCTTTCACGCTGTCAACATCCAAGTCTTTATCGGTAGCAATTTCATAAACAGTCTGACCTTTGTCACCTGTTTTTTCAGTCACAACGATGTTCTTACCTTGAACGACTTCAGTTTTAGATGCCGCCGCAGCTTGTTTCAGTTGAGAAACATTGACTGCATCGGTGTCATCCGTACCGGCCGCAACGTTGGTAATCTTGTTGCCGCCATTGTTCAAGCCAGCTTTGGTCAAGTTGACATCGCCTGCTTTCAAGCCGTCTTTGTTCAATGCAACATCATCGCCAACTTTCACACCGTCATTATTCATAACGGTATCGCCTGCGGTAACGCTGTCGACTTTCAGGTTTTTATCAGTAGCTACTTTGTAAATGGTTTGGCCATTGGTGCCGACATCCTGAGTAACAACAATGTTATCGCCTTGAACGACTTCAGTCTTAGCCGCAGCCGCAGCTTTGTTCAACTGAGCAACATTCACCGCATCAGTATCATCGGTACCGGCTGCAACATTGGTAATCTTGTTGCCACCGTTGTTCAAACCGGCTTTAGTCAGATTGACATCGCCAACTTTCACGCCGTCAGTATTGACTGTGGTATCGCCGGCTTTCACGCTGTCAACTGCCAAGTCTTTAGCCAATTTGACTTCCAACTTATCAGAACCATTCGCTACAACGCCGATATTGCCGTCTGAAAGTTTGGCTGCATCGGTTTGACCGCCAACAATATTCAGCTTCGTACCTGGTTTGCGTTCAACGTCTTTGCCGCTATCGCCGCCAAAAGTCAAAGGCAGATTGGCAGTTGCATTAACGGCTTTGATTGCATCGTGGATGTTGTTCTCACCAGTACCGCCAATATCGGTCATGCTGATGTTGCCGCCATTATTGGCCGCATTACCACCCAATACATTCACCAACTGATCTTGGGCTGCATTCAGCTGCTCTTCAGTCGCCGCACGTTTGCCTTGAGCAAAGTCGCTGCCGCCCAAAGTCGTATTGCTCAAGCCGCTGACTTCGCCTTTATCGCCATCAATTTTCACCGGAGCCGCTTGACCGACATTCAATACATCGGCCAGTTTCAGCTGTGCACCACCGGCTACGGTTTCGCTGATGATGTTGCTGTCGCCTTTGACATTGATGGTGTCGCCCAATGCGTAGTTGTTGCTGCCGGTGGTACCGCCGAAGTTGATGCCTTTGGCGATATTGGCGGCGTTGTTGGCTACGTTTTGGTTGGTCGCAAACAGTTGGCTGCCGTTGACGGCATCTTTGCTGTTGGCGTTGAGGTCGCCATCGGCTACGTTGGTCACTTTGTTACCGGCGTTGTTCAAACCGTCTTTGGTCAGTTT
>NZ_KV835845.1:0-2818 GCF_001838135.1 Neisseria sp. HMSC078H04 | reverse complement strand
AACCTGATGCGGTATTACGAGCCTGAGGCGGGGCGGTTTGTGAATCAGGACCCGATTGGGTTGACAGGTGGTAGTAACCTGTATCAGTTTTCGTTAAACTCATTAACTTGGATTGATCCATTAGGATTAAAAGTTAAAATGGGTAAGCATGACCGTCTTCGTAAGATTCGAGATGGGAAACAATCACATCATCTTAATCAAGATAATGCCTTTGATTCTATTATTCCACGTGGAGATGCAGCGGCCATAAAATTATTAGGAAATGCCCTACGAGACATTGGTTCAGATCATTATCAAATCCATTACGTGATGGAAAGGTTTTGGGATCAATTCCGTAAAACAGGAGTTAAGCGTAAAAGTGGCAAAAAATATTTAGCCGGTATTACTCGGCCAACTGTAGGGCAATACAACAAAATGTTAAAAAATGCATTAGCTGCCACTTCTCTTTCTCCTAAAGAACAATGCAAAGCATTGTCTTCTGCTAAGCGAAGTCAAGCTAAACATGGTATAAAAGAAGATGATTTAGTCCCCAATATTCCTCGTACATTAGGTCAAAAAAAATGAATAAAGAAACAATAACTTCTATTCTTAACGAATTTCAAGGTAACCTTTATTTTGATAATTGGCTAAGGAAAGTAGGAGATTTTCCAGAAGAGCAAAGAAAACAACCTTATCCATTTTCTTGTAAAAAAATAGTAACCTTAAAAGATGCAAAAAAATGGATTGCTAATGATGAGTTATGGGAAGGAGTACAAAGGGCTTCTAATAACTATTTATTCAACTTATTTCAAAATGCAACTGGTAAAGGGGCTATGGTAAATGAATTTGGGCAATATATCGCAAAATTTTTTCATTCACATGAATCTATTCTAAAAGAAAAAATAAAAGAAAGTAAATTAAAAACAGATGATACATATATTGCATTATATAGCATTGCGTTGGGAGCTTTTTTAGAATATTCAATTAATAAGGTGGATGAAAATATAAAAGTTGACTTAAATTTGAATCTTCTTAAAATCATTAATGATGGATATATGCCTTGTGGTTGGAGTTTTAAATCTGAAGACATAATCGATTTTAGTGAGAGGTCTTTTGATTATTCAGCAGGATATTTATACATCTATTGAGTATTTCCCATAATAATTTAACTCCGAACTTCTTAAACAAGCTGTAGTTTGTATGAAATTTCTATTTTGATGCAGCAAGCCATAGCCTACACAAAACCTTCAGTCTTGACGTAGGGTACGTGCGGTACGTACGCACGCGGTTCCTGTTTTTCAGACGACCTCACTATCTTCTTTGAGGTCGTCTGAACCATTTGTTCTTTAACAATCTCATTGGCAGTTAACATAGAGGTCGTCTGAAAACCAACTTTCAGACGACCTTTGCTGTGCCGTAATTAACCGCTACTACGCTTACGACAAAGCAGGCAAACTGATTCAAAATAATGACAAAAGAAGTGGCACGCTCCATTACGTCTACAACAAAATCGGATGCGTTCAGGAAGCCCAAAACAAAGAATACCACAGCGGAACATTCGCCTTATCAAAATATGTTGTAAAAAATATCAATCATGCGAAATATACCAGATGACACAAAAGTTACTCGAAAAGGAATTTCTTGGGGCAGCAAACAAAGAAATGCACCTTGTTCAAGATGTAAACCAAGTGTTGACGGTGCTGGTGGTGTATATGATTAATGAAAGGATGAATTATGAATATAGAATTACATATTGAAAAAGTACAATCTCTTTTAGATCAAATGGATCTACAAAAGAAATGTAAATTTGCAGCTTGGTGCTGTAATGCACTGATCATTGAGAAAAAAATAAAAGAAAATATGACTAAAATAACTAATTCAAATGTGAACTACCAACTCTGTGATGCTATCATTAAAGCTGGTTGGTATGATTTCTCCCAAATAAATATTGGAATCTCTCAAAAAGCTATAGAAGATATAAATTGGGATGATGATCCATTAAATGATATGGTAGAAACACAAGGAACTATAGAGTTATTAGCTTCGATTCGAAATATGTTACTAGGTATACAACAAAAATCATCTGATAGTTATTACTTTGCTGCATGTGCTGAAAACGTAATTAACTGGAAAGATGCTTTAGCGAATTTCCCATACTCTGAAGATGGCAAAATAGAGGAGGAAAATTTAAAACGTGAATATGAAATTCAATTGTTATTTTTAGATGATTTAAGAAATAATATAATTACCTTACAGGATATTAAGAAATATAGATAAATAGATGCAAGCCTAAATAGCCTAAAACCGTTTAGTAAGTCGTAGCCCAGACAAAACTTTCAGTTCTGACGTAGAGTGTGTGCGGTACGTACGCACGCGGTTTCTGTTTTTCAGACGACCTCACTATCTTCTTTGAGGTCGTCTGAACCATTTGTTCTTTAACAATCTCATTGGCAGTTAACATAGAGGTCGTCTGAAAACCAACTTTCAGACGACCTCTACCAAATTGCTACGACTACAACGGCTACGGTGATTTGACCGCTGTTTACGGACGAGACGGCAAAAAACTGCGCGGTTTCGCCTACCGAAACCACATCATGGTCGAACACAGCCAACCCGACGGACTGGTGTCCCGCTACGAATACGACCGTTACGACGCCGACGGCAAAGTGCTTAAAAGCAGCAACAACCTCGGTGAAGAATGGACGTTCGCCTACCGCAAAGACCATACCGTCGTTACCGACGCATTGGGGCGGACGGAAGTGTACGGTTTCGACGAAAACCGTGAACTCGTCTACCGCATCGACGCTGACGGACAACGCAGCGACAGCGAACGCGACGA
>NZ_KV835844.1:0-895 GCF_001838135.1 Neisseria sp. HMSC078H04 | reverse complement strand
AAAGCGGTAGCGCGCACCGTTTTCATTGGTGATGGCTAACCGACTATTTTCCCAAGCATACCTTCGTCAGTATTTTTTGGATAAAAATCATAGAGAAGGTCGTCTGAGAATTGATTTTAGACGACCTTGATGTTTTGTTGGGGCTCGATCCAACCTATGGTCTAAAAAAGGTCTTAAAGAGGCTTGTTACCTTTAAATATATTAAATCTTGATAGATTAGCTCCTTTTGATTGAATATGTTTTATAGCTAATTCAAGTTCATTAAATTCATTAAATTCTTCTATCTCATAATCTTCAGCCTGATCCAATTTATTTTTTGGTACCGTATAGTAATATGTGCTATAAGTTCCATTATTTTTCTTAATAGCAAATACTTGATAAACAACCTCTCCATCAATTTCAATAAGTTCATCATATCCTTTTGTTTGTAAATTAGTTAAATTTAACATATCTATTTTCCTATAATATCAATACGCACTTGTTTCCCATCCGGACGTCTAATATTTATATGCGGGTACTTTCCATGTCCTGTTCCTTGTGGATCATCATGTCCTTTACAACGTCCTGTTGCTTTATCCATAGCATAATCTTTATGGTAATGTACTTTTCCATCAGCCTTTTTGAAAGCAATTCTTTTATTTAACCTTCGTGCGTCACTGGCATCTTCTGGGCCGATGCCTCTCACTTTTTGAGCATCTGGAAATGCTGCTTTTAATAACGCATCTGCATCGGCCTTGCTTTTTACTGATACAACAGTACCATTGCCTCCTGTTTGTAATGCTTTTATATCTCCTGCTTTTGGTGCAAGCCCTAAAGGATCAATCCACTCTATGGCATTTGGCATAAGTGTATACAGGTTATCTCCACCTTCCAACCCAATCGGATCCTGATTCAC
>NZ_KV835843.1:1570-3779 GCF_001838135.1 Neisseria sp. HMSC078H04 | reverse complement strand
GAATACAACGGCATCGAATACACCTACGACGCCTTGGGTAATTTGATTTACCGCCAGCTGCCCAACGGCGAAAACCAATATTACCAATACGATCTCGAAAACCAACTCGTCCGCGCCGAAATCAAAAAGTCAGCCGGCAATACTGAGATTTGGACATACGCCTACGACCCGTTCGGAAGACGCCTTTCCAAAGAACGCCAAGACAAACTAGCTTGGACGAGTACCGACCCCAAACGCACCCACTTCGTCTGGGACGGCAGCCGCCTATTACAAGAGTATACCTACAAAGGCAGCTACACCTATCTCTACACCGACCAAGACAGCTACGAACCTTTAGCCCAAGTCTTCCACAATAACCAAGACGAAGAGCAATACCTCGCTTATTTCCACAACGACCAAATCGGCATACCGAGGGAAATGACCGACATCCACGGCAATCTTCTGTGGTACGGCGAATACACCGCCTGGGGTCGCCTGAAAAAGGATGAGCGGGTCTATCGGAATGCGTACCAGCCGTTCAGATTGCAAAACCAATACTTCGATGAAGAGACCGGACTGCATTACAACCTGATGCGCTATTACGAGCCTGAGGCAGGTCGGTTTGTGAATCAGGACCCGATTGGGTTGTTGGGTGGGGATAATTTATATCAGTTTGCTCCGAATGTGCAGGAGTGGGTTGATGTTTGGGGGCTTAAAAATAATTCTCAGCTGTTGGGAGAAGCAATTACTAAATCTACTCGGTGGTCTGGTCGTCAAGCGCATCATAAAATTCCGGTAGAGGTGTTTAATAATTCTCCACTGTTACAACGCCTAGAAAAACAAGGATTATTTAAACTTAATGGAAAAGGTAACGGAATTATGTTACCGGAATCTCTATCTAAAGGGACTACCCGTTCTAAACATAAGGGCTATCATAGAGGATATAACCAAGCAATTATGGGAATAGTAGATAATATTGATAAAAATTCTAAATGTGATAGAGAAAAGGCTAGAAAAATTCAATCATTACAATCCAAAATTCATAAGGCACTTAAGTCAGGAAGTATGTCTTTATATAAACCGACAACAAAACAAGATTGGATTAATTACTTAACATAATAAGGAGTAACATCATGAATATAATATTAGAATTTATAAAAAATAATTTATTAGAAGTATCAGGTAATTTTCAAAACAGCCGATGGAAAATTATTCAAGATATTTCAGTAGCACAAAGATATGCATATCAGCAGTATGATTTAGAGACTGTTTGGGCGGATTTGCGTGAATCAAACTCACTAATTTTAAAGCTATCTACAGATGAAGATGACAATTTTTGGGATGAATATGCTGTTCCTGCAATTGAAAAAAAATTAAATTCCTTGCACTTAGAGGAGGGATTAAAAGATAGTTTATTTAGTGATATAGATGCCGATTTATTTAATTGTTATTTAAACAACAAATATAAGAAAAATCATCCTATTTGGAATATGATAGAAGATGCTTATTTTAAAGGGTTTTGGCCTTGTGGATGGGAAGGTAAATATCCTGAGGGGAAGCTTGTTGTTTTTAAATTAAACTATGCTTAAATAAAAAACATGATAATCGCCATCTAGATAAAGCATTGAATCCAACGCAAGGTTTTCAGACGGCCTCAATATCTTCTTTGAGGTCGTCTGAACCATTTGTTCTTTAACAACCTGATCTACCGCCAGTTGCCTAATGGCGAAAACCAATATTACCAATACGATTTAGAAAACCAACTCGTCCGCGCCGAAATCAAAAAGCCCGTCGGCAACACCGAAATCTGGACATACGCCTACGACCCGTTCGGACGCCGCCTTTCCAAAGAGCGCCAAGACAAACTCGCCTGGACGAGTACCGATCCGAAACGCACCCACTTCGTCTGGGAAGGCAGCAGCTTGTTGCAGGAGTACACCTACAAAGGCAGCTATACCTATATCTACACCGACCAAGACAGCTACGAACCGCTGGCGCAAATCTTTGACAACGCCAAAGATGGCAAACAATACCTCGCCTATTTCCACAACGACCAAATCGGCATACCGCGCGAGATGACCGATATCCACGGCAATCTTCTGTGGTACGGCAAATACACCGCCTGGGGTCGTCTGAAAAAGGATGAACGCGTTTATAAGGATGCACATCAGCCGTTCCGACTGCAAAACCAGTATTATGATGAAGAGACCGGACTGCATTACAACCTGAT
>NZ_KV835843.1:0-1470 GCF_001838135.1 Neisseria sp. HMSC078H04 | reverse complement strand
TTTGTGAATCAGGACCCGATTGGGTTGTTGGGCGGGGATAACCTGTATCAGTTTGCTCCAAATACTCAAGAATGGATTGACCCATTGGGGGAGAGTGGCTATCGCTTGCGTAAGAGTATGGAATCTCAGGGAGTGTTCCGTCCAGCTTCTTCTTGGCAGACACACCATTTAATTCCACAGGCGGTTTGGAAAGAAAACAAAGCATTTTTTAACAGTATTGGCATGAAAGGCAAAGGATTAGGCAGAGATAGTTGGACTAATGGTCTGTATATGCCTTCAACTGAAGCAGATGCTCGAAGTTCACTTAGAGAATTTTTCCATCGAGGATCGCATAATAACTACAGTGATAGTGTAAGTCGCGAGTTGCAAAAAATAAGAGGCGAATTTCAACAAGGAAAGATTACAGCAGCACAAGCGCGAAAACGTGTACAGAATTTACAAAAAAGGTTGAAAAAACGCTTAAGTAAGTCTTTATCCGTTGGAGGGTGCGGATCTACCAACTCGCCCAAACGATTAGATTAGGAGGATATTATGAAAAAATTACTAGTATGGGGATATGCCCTACAAAGCATGGATAAAGCAGAAAAAATGGGGTTGCCACGAGTAAGTAGTGGAGCTGTGGGTATATCAGAGAAGTTTAACCCTAAGAAAACGCATCCTGATTTTGACTTTCCGTGGAGTTGGTTTGTAAAGGGACAAGAAATCCCGAAAATGCCTGAAAAAGTTTATGTCTGCTTAAAAAAAGCAAGGAGTGTTACTTTTGATTTTCTGCCATATAGTGACTTCTTTATTATGTCAGAGCGTTTTTTGGAATTTATTAAAAAATACGGGTTTGAACATAATTTTGGCATGAGCAAGGTAGTGATTGTCAATACAAAAGGCGAGCTATTGACAGATGAAACCTATTATTTGATAAGAATAGTTAGCTGGGAAATTGAGAATGAAATTGTTTACCCAGATTTAGGATTAAATGAAGAAGATTTTTCGCTTGAAGCATACACTAATTCGGATAAGGATATTTTATTGTCTTCCAATCATAATTATTCAGGAGCATTTATGGTGTCAGAAAATTTAAAAGACAAAATATTGGAAAACTTTTCTTTGCCTTTTCTTTATTCTTTGGCAGAGTGGAAGGAATTGAACAATTTAGACAGTTATTGGGATTAATATAAATCAAAGAAGTGTTGGATGAACTTTTTCTATGTTAGCAAGCCATAGCCAGCAACCAGATATATTTCCTAAAAATGCTGTAGCCCGAACAAAACCTTCAGTCCTGACGTAGGGTGTGTGCGGAACGCACGCACGCGGTTTTCGCTTTTCAGACGACCTCACTATCTTCTTTGAGGTCGTCTGAACCATTTGCTCTTTAACAATCTCATCACTAGTCAGCATGAAGGTCGTCTGAAAACCAACTTTCAGACGGCCTCTACCAAATCGCCATCAGCATCACCGACCCCGCCGGTTACACCA
>NZ_KV835842.1:0-1819 GCF_001838135.1 Neisseria sp. HMSC078H04 | reverse complement strand
GTGAATCAGGATCCGATTGGGTTGGAAGGTGGGGAGAATTTATATGCTTTTGCACCGAATGTAAAAGGGTGGGTTGACCCATTAGGGTTAATGGCACAACTCATAAAATTATTTATCAAAATGCTAAGCAAACAAGGAACTCGCCCTGGCAAAAACTTTACTCCAGCGGGGAAAAGAGCAGTACGACAACAAAATGCTGCCGATAATGGAGGAAAAATGAAATGCGGTAAATGTGGGCAAGAAGTTATTGAGCCTAAACAACATCAATCTGGTGTTACCCCCCCTAAAAATGAAGCACATGTAGATCATATTATCCCTAAATCTAAAGGTGGTTCTGGAACTGTCGAAAATGGACAAGTACTTTGTCGTACTTGTAATATAGAAAAAAGTAATAAATAAGGAATTAATATGAAGAAAATTTTTTTTAAGTTAATTATCGAAGATAACTACCCCCCTGTTAGTGAAGAAAGCATTTGGGGAGTTGATTTAGGAAACAATTTATTTAAAATAAATAATATTCCTTTTTACAGCAAAGATGTTTCTTTTGATGATACTGTATCTGTTGTAGATATCGATGGAGTATTACATTATAAGAAAACAATAAAATCTTCAGGGAACAGTACAATAAGAATAATTTTTTTTGATGGAAAAGAGATTGAGGACTGTATTAACGCTATACAAAAAATGGGATGCGATTATGAAAAATTCTCGTCTACTTTTATAGCTATCAACATACCTATAACTACCAATCTCGAAATTGTCTTAGATTATCTTGAATATCTAAGTTTCAAAGAAATAGCTGACTACGAATATGGAAAAATTGTGCAATAAGCAAATCTCAAATATACACATTTCGCTAAATTCAATGCCTTAAGGCAAGAGCTTCTGAAATACATTTTCAAACGACCTTAGTCCCGACGCAGGGTGGTCAATTGTGCTACCCACGCAGCCCCCTAGGGCTACCTGAAAAAGTGTAGACTGCTTTTCAATGCCACAAAACAGTTCAAAAGTAGCCTGCACATTCAAAGGCGCGCATACAAAGCAAGCCGTAGTCTCCATGAAACCTCCAATCCCGACGTAGGGTGCGTGCGGTACGCACACGGTTTCCGCTTTTCAGACGGCCTCGAAAACCAAACCCGTTTCGTTTGGGACGGCAGCCACCTCTTGCAGGAAGTCCACCCGGACGTCAGATATACCTATCTCTACACCGATCTCGACAGCTACGAACCTTTGGCACAGGTACGCAATTGGACAACCGCAGACGGCGAAAACCTACTACTTCCACTGCGACCAAATCGGTATCCCGAGAGAGATGACCGATAAGGACGGCAATCTGGTTTGGTTTGGTGACTATACCGGCTGGGGTCGTCTGAAAGAGGAAACCAAGAAAGCAGTAGCCCGCATGAAACCTCCAATACCGACGTAGGGTGTGTGCGGTACGCACGCACGCGGTTTCTATTTTTCAGACAACCTCAATCCTTTTTCGAGGTCGTCTGACCACCCATACCGACGGCGAAGGCCATACCACTTCCTACGAATACGGCCAGGATGGCCTGCCGACCTGGCGCACCAATGCGCTGGGCCATACCTTCGGCTACCATTACGACAAAGCCCGCTGCCTAGTCGGCCTCACCAATGAAAACGGTGCGCGCTACCGCTCGGCTTCGACCATAAACTGACCGGCTACCGCTACAACGCCGGCAACGAACTGGTCGAGCAGCGCGAATTCGGCGACGACGCCTCCCTCGCTGCCAAACTGATGGCGCAGCTGGGCGGACAGCCCGTCCCCAAAAAAGACGCCGCCCCGCTTTCAGACGAC
>NZ_KV835841.1:1431-1787 GCF_001838135.1 Neisseria sp. HMSC078H04 | reverse complement strand
TCAACACACAGCCGCCCGAAGGCGGCTGGTTGGCATAAGCCGCTCATATCGACCGTTAATGACCGTTTCAACACACAGCCGCCCGAAGGCGGCTGGAGTAACACCCTTAAATTCACACCGGCGCATGACAGTTTCAACACACAGCCGCCCGAAGGCGGCTGGAGAGTTTACCATTCAATGAACGAATCGGTGAATTAGTTTCAACACACAGCCGCCCGAAGGCGGCTGGCAAAGCTCAAATTCCGAGCCGACCACGTCGGCCGTTTCAACACACAGCCGCCCGAAGGCGGCTGGGTCAGCCATTTGTACTGATAATGTCCTACCGACCGTTTCAACACACAGCCGCCCGAAGGCGG
>NZ_KV835841.1:1107-1331 GCF_001838135.1 Neisseria sp. HMSC078H04 | reverse complement strand
TCAACACACAGCCGCCCGAAGGCGGCTGGGCGGATTATTGTCTTTTTTATTCAAAACAGGCAGTTTCAACACACAGCCGCCCGAAGGCGGCTGGGCGCACTAATAACGGTGCCTGAACCATTATCGATAGTTTCAACACACAGCCGCCCGAAGGCGGCTGGAAAACAGACACCAACGTTAATTCGGAGATGTCTTTGTTTCAACACACAGCCGCCCGAAGGCGG
>NZ_KV835841.1:718-1007 GCF_001838135.1 Neisseria sp. HMSC078H04 | reverse complement strand
TCAACACACAGCCGCCCGAAGGCGGCTGGGCTGCCAACAGCAGGACTTCCGCCTGTCATCGGCAGTTTCAACACACAGCCGCCCGAAGGCGGCTGGCCAAATTAATGCTCCGGTATGTAGGGCCAATCCGTTTCAACACACAGCCGCCCGAAGGCGGCTGGTCAAACACGGCAGCCGTAAGCCTTAGCTGCACACGTTTCAACACACAGCCGCCCGAAGGCGGCTGGGTTGTGTGCGTGATGTCGGCGGTCAGGGCGGAGGGTTTCAACACACAGCCGCCCGAAGGCGG
>NZ_KV835841.1:394-618 GCF_001838135.1 Neisseria sp. HMSC078H04 | reverse complement strand
TCAACACACAGCCGCCCGAAGGCGGCTGGTCCTCATCCTCGCCATCAATCCGGCAATGAAGACGTTTCAACACACAGCCGCCCGAAGGCGGCTGGTGTTGGCGATTGGTTTTGTCGAATGGGTCGCAAAGTTTCAACACACAGCCGCCCGAAGGCGGCTGGACCAATAAAGCCATCCAAATCAACACGCCCGAAGTTTCAACACACAGCCGCCCGAAGGCGGCT
>NZ_KV835841.1:0-294 GCF_001838135.1 Neisseria sp. HMSC078H04 | reverse complement strand
TTCAACACACAGCCGCCCGAAGGCGGCTGGAATTTCAGACGGCCTACCAAACTAAACGGAGCAAGTTTCAACACACAGCCGCCCGAAGGCGGCTGGAACGCAACACGAATTAGGCATTTACCGGACAGCAGTTTCAACACACAGCCGCCCGAAGGCGGCTGGCTCCAAGCTTGTCTTTACTAGGCTCAATAACGTCAGTTTCAACACACAGCCGCCCGAAGGCGGCTGGGGGTAATCTCACGCGCCCTCCCGTTTTATAAAAATGTTTCAACACACAGCCGCCCGAAGGCGGCT
>NZ_KV835840.1:846-1071 GCF_001838135.1 Neisseria sp. HMSC078H04 | reverse complement strand
GCCGCCTTCGGGCGGCTGTGTGTTGAAACAGGCCATCCGTTATATGCCATTTTGCACGATTGTCCAGCCGCCTTCGGGCGGCTGTGTGTTGAAACATTGGAATTATGTAGCGAGAGTTACCATGTTTGCCAGCCGCCTTCGGGCGGCTGTGTGTTGAAACGCGCATGGGACTTAGCCTCAACAGCGAACGATGGCCCAGCCGCCTTCGGGCGGCTGTGTGTTGAA
>NZ_KV835840.1:391-746 GCF_001838135.1 Neisseria sp. HMSC078H04 | reverse complement strand
GCCGCCTTCGGGCGGCTGTGTGTTGAAACATGCGGCAAACGTCGCCAATCAGCACGGTCTTGCCCAGCCGCCTTCGGGCGGCTGTGTGTTGAAACATGAGTCAACCAAGACGCGGTTTCTCGTACATGCCAGCCGCCTTCGGGCGGCTGTGTGTTGAAACGTGGTAAAAAAGGCCGTTCAGTTGCTTTTATACACCCAGCCGCCTTCGGGCGGCTGTGTGTTGAAACTCAACCAATTTGTCGTAACGCTCTTGGCTGAATGCCAGCCGCCTTCGGGCGGCTGTGTGTTGAAACCAGATAGCTTTTCGGCTTCGGGTCGATTCGTACACCCAGCCGCCTTCGGGCGGCTGTGTGTT
>NZ_KV835840.1:0-291 GCF_001838135.1 Neisseria sp. HMSC078H04 | reverse complement strand
CCGCCTTCGGGCGGCTGTGTGTTGAAACTTTGATTTCGTTCATCACATATTCGCTATGTCGACCAGCCGCCTTCGGGCGGCTGTGTGTTGAAACATTAAAGAATTGGGAGGCGTTTCAGCAGTTGCACCCAGCCGCCTTCGGGCGGCTGTGTGTTGAAACGTCCCTACATATCAATTTGATAATCTTAGCATTACCCAGCCGCCTTCGGGCGGCTGTGTGTTGAAACCCGCCCTCGTCGTCGTCATCGTCAACCGCCTGATCCAGCCGCCTTCGGGCGGCTGTGTGTTGAA
>NZ_KV835839.1:0-432 GCF_001838135.1 Neisseria sp. HMSC078H04 | reverse complement strand
AAAGGCGACAAAGGCGACAAAGGTGACACTGGTGAAAAAGGTGGCAGCATTACAGGTGAAGTTGTAGATAATGGTGACGGTACCCATACAATCACTATTACTGATCTTGAGACCGGTACAGTCACTACTACCATCGTTAAAGACGGTAAAGACGGTGTAGATGGTAAGAATGCTAAAGCCGACGTTAAAGACAACGGCGATGGTACTCACACTGTAACCATCACTGATGGCGAAGGTAATACCACTACCACTATCGTTAAAGACGGTAAGAACGCTGAAGCCGACGTTAAAGACAACGGCAACGGTACTCACACTGTAACCATCAAAGACGGTAACGGTAATACCACTACTACCATCCTTAAAGACGGTGCTACTGGCGAAAAAGGTGACACTGGTGCAACCGGCGCTAAAGGCGACAAAGGTGACACTGGT
>NZ_KV835838.1:0-520 GCF_001838135.1 Neisseria sp. HMSC078H04 | reverse complement strand
AATATTACCAATACGATTTAGAAAACCAACTCATCCGCGCCGAAATCAAAAAGCCCGCCGGCAACACCGAGATTTGGACATACGCCTATGACCCGTTCGGACGAAGGCTTTCCAAAGAACGCCAAGACAAACTTGCCTGGACGAGTACCGACCCCAAACGCACCCATTTCGTCTGGGACGGAACGCGATTACTTCAGGAGTACACCTACAAAGGCTGCTACACCTATATCTACACCGACCAAGACAGCTACGACCCCTTAGCCCAAGTCTTTGACAACGCCAAAGACGGCAAACAATACCTCGCCTATTTCCACAACGACCAAATCGGTATCCCGCGCGAGATGACCGACATCCACGGCAATCTCTTATGGTACGGCGAATATACCGCCTGGGGTCGTCTGAAAAAGGACGAGCGGGTTTACAAGGATGCGCATCAGCCGTTCAGATTACAGAACCAATACTTCGATGAAGAGACCGGACTGCACTACAACCTGATGCGGTATTACGAGCCTGAGGCGGG
>NZ_KV835837.1:0-212 GCF_001838135.1 Neisseria sp. HMSC078H04 | reverse complement strand
GGCAGGAAAAGTGGTTGTCTTCGGCATTCTGAAACGCAACGGACGGGTCTATACCGTTGTGGTGGATAATGCCAAGTCTGAAACGTTATTCCCTGTCATCAAAAAGAAAATCATGCCGGACAGCATTGTTTACACGGATAGCCTGAGCAGCTACGACAAGTTGGACGTGAGCGGTTTCATCCATTACCGCATCAACCATTCCAAGGAATTTG
>NZ_KV835836.1:0-708 GCF_001838135.1 Neisseria sp. HMSC078H04 | reverse complement strand
GCTGGCTTTTCAGACGACCCATGGGGTCGTAGTCGTACAGGCTGCTGATGCTGCCCTGCGTCCTTTGGATTTCTCGGTGCAGTTTGTCGCGTTCGATGTCGCTGACGACTTCGCCGTCGAGGCTAATTTGGTGCAGGTGCCCGCTGCCGTAGTAGAGGTAATCGATATGGCGACCGTCGGGCAGGATGGTGCGGATGCGGTTGCCCAGCGGGTCGTATCGGTAGCCTACGGTGGCGCTTTGGCCGTTGTGGACGGTAGTTTCGCCGATGAGGCGGTCGAGTTCGTCGTAGGCGAGTTCGACGCTGCTGTGATGGTTGCGGGCTTTGGTCAGGTTGCCGGTAATGGGGTCATATTCGAAACGGGTGCGGCTGATGCCTTCGTCTTTGCTTTGTCCGTTGCGGCCGGAGACTTTGCGGCTTTGTTTTTCGATCAGTTGGCCGAGAATGTTGCGTTTGAAATGATGGATGTGCCACGTCTCGGGTCGGTCTTTCAGACGACCTTTATCGGTGCTTTGACCGTATTCGGTCTGTTGAACCAGTTGTCCGGCGGCATCGTAGCCGTAGGCGGTGATTTTGCCGTCCCAACCGGTTTCTTGGATCAGGTTGTCGGTTTGGTCGTAATCGAGACGGTAGGTTTCGCCGTTTTCATTGGTGAGGACGGTCAGACGGCGGGCTTTGTCGTAGGCGTAGGCGAAGGTATGGCCCAGCG
>NZ_KV835835.1:0-202 GCF_001838135.1 Neisseria sp. HMSC078H04 | reverse complement strand
TTTGGGACGGCAGCCACCTCTTGCAGGAAGTCAAACCGGACGGCAGGTATACCTATATCTACACCGACCCCGACAGCTACGAACCCTTGGCACAGGTACATAACCGGACCAACGAAGACGGAGAAAGCGGCCAACAAATCCTCTACTTCCACTGCGACCAAATCGGCATTCCAAGAGAAATGACCGATAAAGACGGCAACCT
>NZ_KV835834.1:241816-248935 GCF_001838135.1 Neisseria sp. HMSC078H04 | reverse complement strand
ACGGGCGATTTTATTGACGGCCATGGGGTGCTTTACTCCAGAGATTGGATGGTGAGATGAAGATTGATATCCGTTGACTGAATCTTACTTTATTTGGATATGAAAAGAAAAGCGTAAAAAGGTCATCTGAAAAATTTCAGGTAAGCTTTTTGTAAAAGTTATTGTACGACTAGGAGAAACAGGAGTTAACAGGCTAAAATACTAGCACTATGAATTTAACATAATATAAATTATTTTCTTTTTTCCTATTCTTCTACAAATTCCGCTTATTGTTCCTATATGTCAAATGAGAATTAGTGATACTCTAGAGAGTGTGCTCATAGTACTCCAATTTTTAGTATAAAATCAATAGGTTTTAAGAGAAACTTGGCTATTTAATTTTACCTTACCTCTACTTCCTAATTTATTGTGTAGTGGAGTAGGAGAGATATAAGAATACCAAGTACCATCAAACTCTTGTGAAACAAGAAAGTGTAGGGGATAGCTAATTTATACTGCAAAGGCCGTCTGAAACATTAAGTTCAGACGGCCTATTTGCAAATTTTTTTAGCAAGTTGATAAGTTAAACTGTAAGAAATTTGCGAGTTAATCACATTATGAATATAAGATAATAATCTTACAAGAGATCATCTGGCTGACCTTTAATTTCAAAACCTATGCTCTATTTTAATTAGAAATTCATTCCGTTTATAGCGATTTAGCCAGGACGAGCTTTTGTTGTCAGTGTGTTTTACGGTGAGGATGGGTACGAAGCCGCGGAGGAAAGGGCGATCGAATTTGATGTCCAACTGGTAGGTGCGTTCGAAATCACGGCGGCGGGTTTCCAGCCAGGCATGGTAATCCTGATAGGCTGTTTTGCGCCAGATTGCCTGAAGGGTGGCGTCGATGCCGGATTCGAAACGTTTATTGACGCCCGCGCGCAGGCCGTGCCGGCGGTAGGAATCCACTTTTTCGCGGCTGTTTTTGCGCAGGTAGTCGTAGCCGCCGAATACCAGCCAGTCTTTCGGCAGGGCGTAGATGGCGGTGGTGAACAGAAGCGTCTGCGGGCCGTTGAAATGTTTTAATTCACCGCGGTAGCGGTCGTATTTGTGGTCGAGCTGCACGCCCAGCGAGGCTTGGTCGGAAAAGGTGCGGCTGTATGCCGTGCTGATGCCGGCGCTGCTGTCGCGCAGTTTCCCGCCCGACCATTCGTATTGCACCTGCGGGCCGATACTGAAGGAATGGTCTTTGCTCTGAAAACTGTAAGCGGGGCTGACGTTGATATTGTGTTCGCCGTATTCTTTGTTGCCGGGATAGAGCCGGCCCCATGCGTAGCCGCCCAGTTGCAGGCCGTGGTGGCCGTTGAGCGAAATGCGTCTGCTTAAGTTGGCTTCATATACCCACATCCGGTTTTTCAACGCATCGGGCGCGTAGGCGTCAAGCTGTTCGTTGCGGCAGGACAGCATTCCGGCATCGTCCAGAATCGGCTGCCCGTTCGAATCGAAACCGCAGCTTGTCTGATTGCGGACAACCGTCGTGCCCGACGACTGGTTTAAGTTGGTGTCGTAACCCGCGCCGAACGAAACCGAGCCGCTCCACGCATCGCGTTTCTTCAAAGCGTCGGCAAACACTTTGATTTTCTCATTGACGGCGGGCACTTCGGGAATATCGATGCCGTCGAACAATGCCGCCGATTCTTTGTTTTGTTTGTCTATAAACAGCAGCCGCGCCAAATCCAGGCGGCCGCGCAGAAATTCGGGATTTTTGCGGTAAAGCTCGCGGTATTTCGCCAGCGCGGCCTCCAAATCGTCGCGGGACACCGCCTGATTGGCCTCGGCAAACAGCACTATATCGGGGTCGTAATCATCCTGACGGCGGTAAATGTCTAACAGCCGAGCCGTTTCCTCTTCGTTTTGCGCGTTGACCGCCTTCATCAGCGACAACGCCAAATCTTCGCCGTCCTGCACTTCTCCCGCGCCGAATTCGATCGCCGTATTGTCCGCTTCGTTCCTTTCCTGCTGAGCGCGGCGGAGTTCCGTTCCCTGTTTGAGCTGCATGAAGCGGTCTTCCCTGTCGTCGGCAAACGCGTGGGGCAGCAGGCTGATAAAAAAGGGAAGGAGCAAAAGGCGTTTCATAAAATTCTTTCCTGTGTATCGGGCGGCTTTGTTTTTCAGACGACCTTTTCAAAGAAAAACTGACATTTCATCTTTACCGGGCAGAGCATTTTTTTATTTGAATGACGGGTCGTCTGAAAATGAGCTTCTCAAGCCCATCGAAACAGCACGCCTTCAAACTCACGGGCCGTTCGAAAAATACCGGCTTAAACGCATTGCGAAGCCCGATATTTCCGAACGGCCCTGTACGATGTGCATTGTGTGTCGGATGATTTGTGTTTTATAGGCGGACGGAATGGGAAACGACAAAAACCGTCCGCCTTATCGCATTATGATTCATTATTTGCCGATTTTCGTACCGCCAAAGGCAGTGTTATAGGCATGGTTTCGACCAAAATCAGCCACGCCCGCAATCGCTGCGCCTTGATTGCCGAAGAAATGACCGTGGGTCGTACCGGCCACTTTGTTTGCCGTAGCTGTACCGGAGAAGGAAGCCTGAGCCGTATTAATCGTGGCATTGTTGATGGCGACATTCAAACCTGCGCGTTCCATTTCTCCGTTCAGCGTTCGCTTACCGAAATCAGCTTTCAACGTACCGTTTAAGAGGGCTGTATTTTGCGTATGATATTGGTTGATACCCTTAACCGTATAAGTGGCAGTACCCGTAGTCGGCAGATTGGTGGTTCGACCCGTGCCGCTGTAGAAGGCGGTGTAATTCGTGCCTTTGGTACCGACAGCCGCACCGGAAGGAACGGCAGACCAGTCGCCGAAGTAAACATCCATATTACCGACTTTAGAATAAGATAAACGGCCTAAATGGGAATGGTCGGGCATTCTTGGAATATTGTCCCAAACAATACCTTTCATACGGTACAGATTCGCGACCGTAACGCCGTTTTTGTCTTTACCCAAAATACCGTGAGCAAACGTTTTAACAAAATATTTGTTCGCTGTCGCATCGATTTTAGCAAAAGAGACAGGCTTGTTATTGGCAATACCTTTCTCTGGAGTTCCTGAGACAGCCTTGTTATCACTAACAAAAATGGAAGCTTTACCTTTATGCTCACCTTCGTTTTCAAGAGTAACACCAATATGCTTTACCCTTTCGACTTGAATCGATTTGGTCGTCGCACCAGTCGGGTTGGCTTGAAAACCTTTAGGCAGTGCAAACACAGAAGAAGCGGCAAACGCAACACTCAATACCGCAACGGTTTTTACGAGTTTCATAATTCACTCCAAAATAAAGTTTTACAAAATCAACGAACTTTCTCAAGAAGAATCTGAATCAAACTTACAAATCCGCCCTCTTGGAAAAGTAAGGTAAGTATATTCCTATTTTTAGGAAATAGAAACATGAATTATTATCATTTCTGAAAATTTACACTTCACTAATATCAGAGTTTTGATAATTGTATTTAGAAACTATTTTAGAACTTGCCCGTAATCCCTATCCTGATGGTTCTGCCCGGTGCAGGCAGGTAAGAACGGCTCATCGGGTCGAGGTAGTAGCGGTTGGTCAGATTGCTGCCCACAAGCTCGGCAGTCAGGTTCTTGCCGATTTTATAACGCAGGTAGGCATCCCATACCGCAACAGGCTGCCAGCGCATATCGTTATGCTGGGGCTTCATATTGTCATTCTGATATTTATTGCGCACATCGTAGAATGGCTGCCAAGCATCGTTGCGGTTTTCATAGACGCGGCTGTGGTAATGGAGGCGCACGCCTGTTTCCAGTTTGTTGGCAAGGAAACGGCTGCCCAATTCGGCATCAATTGACCAGCGTGGTTGAAGCGCGCTTGCCAGATAGCCCGAATCGGTCAAGCCGCCGTGGTTGCAGACAGGACGATTCATAGTCTTACCGTTTTTCACAAAATAGCTTGAATCAACCATGCCCTCTGTTGCGGATGTCCAAGTGAAATTTTCGTCGCACATTTTGTTTTTCAGGCTGCGGAATACGTTCAGGCTGCCGAAGACGCGTCCGGTATCGAAGCGGGTGGACAGCTCGGCACCACTGCGGATTTGTCTGTCGAATTGTTCGAATTCGAGATTGCTGTCCCTATCGATAACGTTTTCGGTCTTGTTATGGAAGTAATTGACGCGGAAATCCGCTTTTTTCATTTTCGGTAACAGCCCCGTCAAATCATGAATATAGCCCACTTCCCAGTTTTTGGCGTGTTCGGGCCGCCAGCCATAGCCCATGCGGTTGAATGAGCCGGCGGCGGTAGAAAAGCCGTAAGTCCCTTCAAAAATGCTGGGGTAGCGCAGGGTTTCGGTATAGCGCAAATAGGCGCGGCTGTAATCAGTAAAATTGATGGTGGCAGAAAATGCAGGTACCCAACCGCTGCCCTTCTGCTTCATTGCCCTCTGTCTTTCGGCTTCGGTCATTGGCGTTGTGTAAACACTTGCACTGGCTGCGTAGTATTTAGGTACAAATTGCGGACTGTCTGGAATAGACGGGTCATATACAGGATTGGCGACTTTGGTGTGCAAATCAGGAATGCTGCCATTGGTAAGGGGATGATCCTGCATATTCAGACGGCCTTTATCGTCTTTCAACCAATAGAAATCCACCTTTTCATTAGGATTGACCCATTTTTCGCGATCATCTGTCAAAGTCGGAATATATTGCGAATTGACTTGAAACGAAGTCAGGCTAATTTGTGCATGTTTTTTTCTTTGTTCTGCGTATTCCTCTGTTTCATATAAAACTCCATAATCAAGACTGCCATTCGCCAAAGCATCGTCAATTGCCTTGTAATCCGCGTATTCTTGCGGCGTGGCAACCCTGCCGATCGAATATTTTATTCCCCTGTTCATTTCTAACGGATCGCCGGTCTTATTCGTGCCGCTTTCCAAACGTCTGCTTTTATCCTGAAGTTGGAAATTGGTATATCGCCCACCTGCCGTCAAAGTCAGCCAGCGGAAGGGTTCGTAGCGAAAATTAAAGCCCAGATTGTATTCACGCCGCTTGCCGTTGCGAGGTACACCGTATTGGTTCAATTCATAATTTGCCCTGATGGTGCTGTTTTCGAGTTCTTCCCGATATTTGTCGTATCCTCCCCGCTCCAGCTCGTCTGAAAAATCATTGCGCGATGTCAGTTTTTCATTTTGAAAATCGCCCATCAAAGTCAACGACAGTTTGTCGCTCAATTTCATACGGTTGGAGAATTGAAAGCCTGTACGGTTGTTACGGGCGTAATAGGCGTTGCCTTCAATAGTGTTGAACCTGCCGTTTGTATTGGGCGTTTCGGGTTTGGGCGGTTTTGGGACTTCAAAACCTGCATTCAGCAATTCTTGACGCTCTTCAGGCGTAGCTTTTTGCCATCTGTCGTACTCATCCCATGCTATTTGAAATTTGTTGTCCTCATAAACGGTATCGCCGGGTGAGCCACCTGCGGTATTGGTTTTGGATTTGGTGCGCGTTGTCCAAAGCGTGGCATCGAAATCTATCCAACGGCTGCCCTCGGGCTTCCACGAATAGTCGATATTGTAGGAACGCTGTTTTACCCATGCCTGCGGCCATTCGGCAATTTTGTTGAGGACGGACGCATCCCAACTGATGGGGCCGATAATGCGCGAAGGCATAATTTCGCCGAACGTGGAATCGGTATGGCGCAGGCCGAATTTGAGCGTTTGGCGGTTCGGCAGACGGAAGGTGGTTTTACCTACCCATGATTTGGTTTCGAGCGAGGTATTGCTGACTTCCCCGCCCGGATGATAAAAAAGTCCGATTTTTGAAATATCGGGTGCGCCCAGCATGTTTTCACTGCCGAAAAATTTCTCACCCTTGGCAGCGGCTTCTTCTTTACGACGTTTCAATTCGTCTAAAGTTTCTTGTGTCCAAGGACCGATATAACCGTAGCGTTCCGCGCCTTTTTTGCCGGAAAAATAATTGCCTTTACTGCGGTAGGCATAGGCAAGCATGGCATCGAAATTGTCCTGCTTGGTGGCGGCGGCAATGCGGTAGGCTTTATCCTCCCCAAATTTATTGCGTCCGTTGAAACGCTGGTCGATTCGGTCGGTATCGTCAAAAAACGAACGCCAAATACCACCCGTCGCTACTGCGGGAACAGGCAAGGTTCGATAATCGACTGAATGTTCATAAGCATTCTCACGCCTTTTGATGGAATTGTTGGAAGCCTCCGCCTTCACTTCAAAGCCGTATTTCTGCCCTTCGGGGACAATATCGTCGGCATCGATGGTTTTCAGGGCGACGGAGCCGCCTATGCCGCTTTTCATATCACGGCTGAACGAGGGGCCTTTTTCGATAGAAACGCTACTGATGATGTTGGGGTCGACGTAGTTGCGGTTGTTTGCGCCCGCGTAGCCGCGCCAGACGGTAATCGCCTGCTCCGTGCCGTCGATGGTAACGGGAATCCGTCCTTGACCTTGCACACCACGTATATTCGGATCCAGCGCGCCGCTGTTGCGCGCGTCGCCGCTGTACACGCCGGACATACCGCTTAAAAGGTCGGATACGGTGTTGCCTTTGAAGGTTTCGACTTCGTTTTTGCTCTTGTAAAGATTGACGATTTCGCGGGTATAAACGCGGTTTTTACCGATTTCATCCTTATTTCGAGTTCCTTTGACAGTTATGGTATCGAGAATAACTGTCGAATTATCTGCAGCATAAACGGCAGGGACGAAACCAATGGCGGCGATGCAGGCGGAGAGGGTGGTGACTTTGATCGGTTGCATAGAATGAATCCATATAACTTGATTGGTAAGGCCGTCTGAATGAGACAGACCGAATAGATGCGATTACACTCTGACTAAAATAATACAAATAAGTTTGATTATTATTTATAATTTTATGAAATTCTAACTTGTTTTTAATAATATGGAAATGTTTTTTGAGATTTGATCAATAGAATAGGGAGGGGAAGCGGTAGAGATTATTGAGCCGCTATTTCGATTATGTGAGTTATTTCTGACACTGCACCGTAAATTCCGCTATGCCCGGGCAGTCTATTTGGGGCAGAACAAAGTAAGTGTGCAAAGCCATCTGAAGGCGATGTGTTTGAACC
>NZ_KV835834.1:47648-241716 GCF_001838135.1 Neisseria sp. HMSC078H04 | reverse complement strand
CAAAGCCATCTGAAGGCGATGTGTTTGAACCTCTTAAAGGTAGCTAACAGGCTAATTGCGCCAGTTGTCACCTTAATTATCGAGTAATGAAGTCGAGTAGGGAGCAGGGAGCCTTAGTACGATACCAAGTACCTTCATATTCCTTGAGAAGAAGTACCTTGTACTAGACATACTTAGAAAAAGTGTTCCGCTAGTTGCAAGATGTGATTTTTTTAAATCTGGAGGCAGGAATCTCATTGTGAACGTAGAAGTTCTTCTTTAATAAGAGAAACAGGAGTTGGCAGGCTAAAATACTAGTATTATGAATTTAACATAATATAAATTATGCGAACCTAAGCTAGCATGATGCAATAGTCTTTTCTGCAAATTATGGCCACAACCAAGCCCATGCGCTTCGTCCTTCGCCTTGCAGCAAAACTAAAGTTCGGCAAGCTGAGGCTGTATTCATGCATTCGAGGCCGATTCCGTAGGCTGATAAGGCTGCAGCAACTTTGGGATGCAGAAATTTTTGTTTTTCTCCTGTACCTATAATAATGACTTCTGGACGGTTTTCTGCTGTTTCAATTGCTGATATAAAAATTTGTTCGTTTAATTCTTCGATGGTTGTTTGAGGAATGATGCTCACTTTGCCATCTTGCCAGCAAATGGGTTCTGAGTATGCTTGTTCACCGATTTGCAATATGCCTTGTGAGGATGAAAAAAATGATGTGGCTTCATCGATATGGTTTTCTGTGATTTTCATGGCAATTCCTGTTTTTATGGTAGAACGATTTTTCAGACGGCCTTGGGAAACTTGCAAAAAAAGGTGCAAAATCAAGCAATATCAGGTAGGATTCAACGTTTGACCTTGTGCATTGATGCTTTGCTCTGAATTTACGATTGCAAGCGATTATAACAAGCCTTGGTTTTTCGTGATTATTTTAAAGTATCGGCTCAAAAGGAGACACAATGAAGCCAGTAAATATCGGTCTTTTAGGTTTGGGTACAGTCGGTGGCGGTACAGCCACTGTATTGCAGGACAACGCTGCGGAAATCAGCCGCCGCTTGGGACGTGAAGTCCGTATTTCTGCTGTTTGTGATTTGAGCGAAGAAAAAGCCAAACAAATTTGCCCGAATGCTGCTTTTATCAAAGATCCGTTTGAGCTGGTTCAACATCAAGATGTTGATGTTGTTGTTGAATTGTTTGGAGGCACCGGTATTGCCAAAGATGCGGTATTGAAAGCGATTGAAAACGGTAAACACATTGTTACTGCCAATAAAAAACTGCTGGCTGAATACGGCAATGAAATTTTTCCTTTGGCAGAAGAAAAAAATGTCATGGTACAGTTTGAAGCTGCTGTTGCCGGCGGTATCCCTATTATCAAGGCTTTGCGTGAAGGCTTGGCTGCGAACCAAATCCGCAGTATTGCCGGTATTATTAATGGTACCAGCAACTTCATTCTTACTGAAATGCGTGAAAAAGGCAGCGCGTTTGCAGACGTCTTGAAAGAAGCTCAGGCTTTGGGCTATGCAGAAGCTGACCCTACTTTTGATATCGAAGGTCATGATGCCGGCCATAAAATTACGATTATGAGCGCATTGGCATTTGGTACGCCGATGAACTTTTCTGCCTGCTATTTGGAAGGCATCAGCAAACTCGACAGCCGCGATATCAAATACGCTGAAGAACTTGGCTATCGTATCAAGTTGTTGGGTATTACCCGTAAAACCGACAAAGGCATCGAGTTGCGCGTACACCCTACTCTGATTCCTGAAAGCCGTTTACTGGCTAACGTTAACGGCGTGATGAATGCTGTCCGTGTCAATGCCGATATGGTTGGTGAAACCTTGTATTACGGTGCAGGAGCCGGTGCATTGCCGACTGCTTCTGCCGTGGTTGCCGACATCATTGATATTGCCCGCCTAATTGAAGCGGAAACTGACCATCGTGTTCCTCACTTGGCATTCCAACCTTCACAAGTTCAAGCGCAAAATATTCTGCCTATGGATGAAATCACCAGCAGCTACTATCTGCGCGTTCAAGCAACTGACGAACCGGGCACTTTGGGTCAAATTGCCGCCCTCTTGGCCAAAGAAAATGTTTCTATCGAGGCTCTGATTCAAAAAGGTGTGATTAATCAAAGTACTGCCGAAATTGTGATTCTGACCCATACCACAGTGGAACACAACGTCAAACGTGCTATCGCAGCGATTGAAGCACTGAGTTGCGTGGATGCTCCGATCACCATGATCCGCATGGAAAGCCTGCATGACTGAGCAACAAACGGAAAGGCCGTCTGAAGAGCAACTGGCAGCTAGAAAGAAAGCCAAGGCAAAAATCCGCACCATTCGCATTTGGGCATGGATTATTTTGTCTTTGCTGGCTCTGACTGCCCTGCTCTCACAATGCGCCATGAACAAGCCGCAGATGAAACAAAATGTGGTGGAGTCTTGCGTAAAAAACATTCCTTTTGCTGAAAAATGGCAAACTGATTTGAAGGCAAAAGGTTTGGATGCGCAAAACGAGAAATTGGCTCAAGACTATTGTGTCTGTATGTGGGATCAGCCCTTAAGCAAACTCTCTGACGAACAAATCCGAAACTTCGGCAAAATCAGCCCAGAGGAGCAACTCAAGCTCTTGGGTGGCGCGGAAGCTTTTGAGGCACGCGATAAGCAATGCGTGGCTGATTTAAAGGCTGAGTAAACCAAAATATGGGTTTAAGCCAAAGGCTACAAGGCCGTCTGAACAACAGACGGCCTTTCTTATATTGAATAAATAGTAATAAGAATTGATTTCATTATATTTTAAGTTTAAGATAGCTTGGTTAATTGCTTTTCTATGGTTGTTGCCATGCGCTACCACTTTCCTATTGCCATTGATATTTATGATTTTTTGTATACCGGCCGGTTTGATTATCTGGAAATCGGACAATCAGCAGAGTCTATTTTGCAGATGTTTCCTGCGCCTGATTGCGTTCCTAAAGGCTTGTTGGTACAAAAAGGCTGGAATATTTGGCTTTATGGCGATATCGAACTGCATTTCTCCGACAATCGTTTGACACAGATTCGCGCTGATTTTCAGCCTGATGCTGCATTAAGCGGCGGCCGTTGGGTAAAGTTGAATCCATGGTTTTTTGCAAATGGCTGCCTTGATGTATACGCTGTCATTCAACGCTTGGTGCAACGCAATATCGATTTTATTAAAACGGAAACGCATACCAATTTGATTTTGCAGTTGCAAAGTGGGGTTGAATTGATTTTTGAAAAATGTCAGGGTATGAAACTTGCCTCGTTCCGCAAACAAAAAGCCTCCCTGCCCCATTGGGCGCGTGAAACGGCTTCTTAAATAAAACAATGCCATCTGAAAACATCATTTCAGACGGCATGATCAATTACAAACCATTCAATAATTGTCGGATTTTCGTCATCGCCATAGAAGTCTGTTCATTACAGCCCACAGTCCCTACTCCGCTATCAAAGCAATCAATGCTACTGACGCTGCAAAAGTGGGCATAGGCCATTTTCAACTCTCTGGCCAAAACGGCTTCGGGCATGCCGGTCATACCGAGTACATCTACGCCGTCACGTCGATAACGGGCGATTTCTGCGCGAGTTGGACGGCGCGGACCTTGCAGGCAGCCATAAACGGCAGAATCGTAAATCGGCACATTGTGTGCTTTCGTGATATTTAACAATTCTTGTCGCAATTCATCGCAATAAGGGTTGAAAAAATCGGTATGGACAACCGGACATTCTTGGCCTTCAAAAAAAGTATCTTTGCGGCCATAGGTATAGTCGATCAAATCGTCCGGCAACACCAAACTGCCGTTTTCAAAATCGGGGTTGATACCGACAACTGAAGAAATGGCAATGATGTTTTCGACGCCTAAAGAATGTAACGCCCAGATATTAGCGCGGTAGTTGATTTCATGCGGCGCGATGGTATGGCTGAAGCCGTGTCGGGCAAGGAAAACAATATCCAAGCGCCCCAACCTGCCGAACAAAATAGGGCTGCTGGTTAAGCCGTATGGAGTGCGTACAATTTTTCGTTCAGTAATTTCGAGTTCCGGCAGTTTGGTCAAACCGCTGCCGCCGATAATGGCTAACATATAGACTTCCTTTGTTATCAATGGCCGTCTGAAACTTGGATTTCAGACGGCCTTAATATTATTGATTTATTTATGTTTGTAGAAACGGCTGCCGAAATAAGCAGATGCGCCTTCACGCAATAAAACCAACGTGACGGCTGCAAGTGGCAGGCCGGCAAGCATACCGACAAAACCCATCAGCTGTCCGAAAGCCATCAACGAGAAAATCACCCAGAACGGAGACAAACCGATGCGGTCGCCGACGATTTTAGGCGTAATGAAAAAGCTTTCCAAGAATTGTCCGACACCGAATACAGCCCAAACCATCAACAACCCCTGCCATGAGCCATATTGCAAAAGCGCGGCAACTGTTGCCAGCAAAAGGCCGGTAAATGCACCCAAATACGGAATAAATACCAAAATACCGGCAATCATACCGATGGCAAAGCCGGAATCCAAACCGACCAGCATCAAGCCCAAGCCATAGACCAAGCCCATAATCATCATAACCATCAGCTGGCCACGCAGAAACTCGCCCAAAACTTCATCCATATTGCCGCTGATACGCGTGTAGGTCTCGATAAAACGGCGTGGAACCAATTTGCTGATTCCGGAAGACCAACGTTTCCAGTCCAACAAGAAGTAATACAGCAGCAAAGGCAGCAACACCAAATTGCTGACACCGCTGATGACGTTACCGCTCTGACGCATCAAGGTCGGAATCCATTCTTTGAGCGTATTGCTCAACTCATCAGTATGCGACTGCAACCATGCGATGATTGATTCTTGATCGATTTGAATATAATCCCCACTGACGCTGTTGAGCCACGGCAGCAGTTTGTTTTGAACAAAGCCTACGATTTGCGGCAGGCGTTCAGCCAGATTGTTAAACTGGTTCAACAACATAGGTACGATAATCAGCACCAACGACAGCAATATCAGCAAAGCCAGTGCCATAATAATCATGGAGGCCGGCGCGCGGCGGATACGCTTCAATTGCAGCCACTCGACCAAGGGATTCAAAACATAGGCCAAAACGGCGGCCACGATAAACGGCGTCAAAACATCGCCTAAGGCATATAAAAGCCAAATAAAGGCTGCGATAACGCAAGCCATAATAATCCACGGTTTTGCGCCGCGCGCTTTCTTTTGATACATAAAAAGGTATTTCCCAATTGATGTTTAAGGTTTTCAAAATCAATAAGCAGTATAACAGATTCGCAAAGGCCGTCTGAAAGCGCGACGGCTATTTAAGATAAAATAAAAATTGTTGACAATAATGCCAAAAAATTCAGCCTGAATCCTCTAATTTAAGATAAAATACGCTCCGACAATCTACCCATACCCGAATAAGGAAATCCAATGAGCACTTCTTTGAGCTATCGTGACGCAGGCGTGGATATCGACGCAGGCGATCAACTGGTCGAAAACATTAAACCTTTTGCCAAGCGTACTATGCGCCCTGAAGTGTTGGGTGATTTGGGCGGTTTCGGCGCTTTGGTCGAAATCGGCAAAAAATACAAAAATCCGGTATTGGTTTCCGGTACGGACGGTGTCGGCACCAAGCTGAAACTGGCATTCGACTGGGACAAACACGATACTGTCGGCATCGATTTGGTTGCAATGAGCGTCAACGACATTTTGGTCCAAGGTGCAGAACCTTTGTTTTTCTTGGACTATTTCGCTTGCGGCAAGCTGGACGTTGCCCGCGCGACTGATGTGATTAAAGGCATTGCCCAAGGCTGCGAAGAATCCGGTTGCGCTTTGATTGGCGGTGAAACTGCCGAAATGCCGGGCATGTATCCCGAAGGAGAATACGACTTGGCAGGTTTTGCCGTCGGCGTGGTTGAAAAAGAACGCGTGATTAACGGCCGCAGCATTCAGTCCGGAGACGTTGTTTTGGGCTTGGCTTCCAACGGCGCACACTCCAACGGCTACTCTTTGGTACGCAAAATCATCGAGCGCGACAATCCTGATTTGGATACGGAATTTGACAACGGCAAAACCTTGCGCGAAGCCATCATCGCCCCTACCCGCCTGTATGTGAAACCTATCCTTGCCGCTTTGGAAAAATTCACCATTAAAGGCATGGCCCATATTACCGGCGGCGGCATTACCGAAAACGTACCTCGCGTTTTGCCTGAAAATACCGTTGCACAAATCGATGCCAAAGCGTGGGAATTGCCTAAACTGTTCCAATGGCTGCAAAAAGCAGGCAATGTGGAAACCCAAGAAATGTACCGTACCTTCAACTGCGGTATCGGCATGGTCGTTATCATTGCCAAAGAAGATGCCGATGCGGTACAGGCATTCTTGAGCGAACAAGGCGAAACCGTTTACCGTTTGGGCGCAGTTCGTGAGCGCAACGGCGACGAGCATCAAACCCAAGTGGCTTGATTGAGTTGAAATTAAAAAAAGTGCGGATGATGAATCCGCACTTTTTATTGTTTATGGTCTAGGAAAATCTTCGCCCTAGCCTGCTTCTTCCATAAAGCCGGCCAATTGAGCCGTATCGTGGGCAATCATCAGCTCTTCATTGGTTGGAACGACCAACACAGCCGGCGAAGAATCAGTCGGGCTGATAATGCCTGAATTGCCGTAGCGTTTTTCCATATTGGCTTTGGTGTCGATGTGCAGACCCAAGAAATCAAGATAGGAAACGGTTTTGGCACGGATGTTACGCGAGTTTTCGCCAATACCGCCGGTAAACACGAGTGCGTCAACGCCGCCACAAGCCACAGCCATCGAAGCAATGTATTTGGCAAGGCGGTAAGTCATGACTTCCAGGGCCAAACGCGCACCTTCGTGACCTTCGTCCGCCGCGATTTCCAAAGAACGACAGTCGTTGGAGAGTTCGGAAATACCGAGCAAACCTGATTTTTTGTTCAGCATTTCATCAACTTGGGCAACATCCAAACCGGTTTGTGAAGTCAGATAGCTGTATACGCCCGGGTCGATGTCGCCGCAACGTGTACCCATTACCAAGCCTTCGATCGGCGTGAAGCCCATACTGGTGTCAACGGATTTGCCGTTTTTGATGGCGGTAATGGATGCGCCGTTGCCTAAGTGGGCAATAATCATGCGGATGTCTTCCAGAGGTTTGCCCAAGATACGTGCGGCTTCAGGGGCAACGTAACGCATACTGGTACCGTGGAAACCGTAGCGGCGGAAAGCGTATTTTTTACGCAATTCGCGCGGAACGGCATAAGTGTAGGCGCGCTCCGGCATGGTTTGGTGGAACGAAGTATCCATCACGCCGACATTGGGCAGGCCCGGGAAATGCTCTTGCGCAGCCAAAATGCCGTTGATATTGGCAGGATTATGCAGCGGAGCGAGCGGAATGCAGGTATTGAGTTCGTCCATTACTGCTTGATCGATCAAAACAGATTCGCTGTATTTTTCGCCGCCGTGGGCGATGCGGTGGCCGATGGCTTTAATGCGGTCGTGCAGGCCGTGTTTTTCAAGCTCTTTCAACAGCATACCTACTGCACCAGCATGATCGTTACGGCCGGTCAAAGCTGTTTGGCATTTTTTGCCGTCTTTGCTGAACGTAATGACTGCTTCGGGCGTACCCAAACGTTCGCCGAGACAGCTTAAGAGAACTTTACCGTTTTTACGGTCGATAACGGCACCTTTAAGTGAAGAGCTGCCGCAGTTCAGAACAAGAATGAGTTGGTTGGACATGGTGTTTCTCCTTTGAATTTTTGATTGTTTTTTTGGCTTCAGGCCGTCTGAAAAGAGCAAGAACATTTGAGAGCTTTCCAGATTGCCTTTGGTTTGGTGTTTAGTCAGGCTTTATGCCCAACCATAATCTCCATTGCAGGTATCGCTACCCGACTAAAATCTGCTTATTGGGTTTTCAGACGGCCTTGTTTAATGGCGTGGCCGTCTGAAAACTTAAAAGCAATCTTCCGGCACTCGGACTTGTCCTTCCATAATCACGCGTGCGCTACGGCTCATGACCGCTTTGGTGGCCGTCCATTGTCCGTTCTGACATTCGGCGGCGGCACCGACACGCAGTGTGCCTGACGGATGACCGAAACGGACTTCTTTACGCGCTCCGCCTCCGGCTGCAAGGTTGACCAGCGTACCGGGCACGGCGGCAGCGGTAGCGATGGCGACTGAAGCGGTACCCATCATGGCGTGGTGCAATTTGCCCATGCTCAGCGCGCGTACCAATAAGTCGATGTCGGCAGCTTTGACGGTTTTACCGCTTGAAGCGGTGTAATCGGCCGCAGGGGCGACAAAAGCGACTTTCGGAGTATGGGCGCGGGTGGCGGCTTCGGATACATCGCTGATCAAGCCCATTTTCAGCGCACCATACGCGCGGATGGTTTCAAATTTTTCCAAAGCCGCAGCATCGTTGTTGATGTCGTCTTGCAACTCTTTGCCTGTGTAGCCCAAATCTGCGGCATTCAGGAAAACGGTTGGAATACCGGCATTGATAAGCGTGGCTTTCAGACGGCCTATATTCGGCACATCAATTTCATCAACCAAATTGCCGGTTGGGAACATACTGCCTTCGCCGTCGGCCGGATCAAGAAATTCGATTTGTACTTCGGCTGCCGGGAACGTTACGCCGTCGAGCTCAAAATCGCCTGTTTCCAAAACTGCGCCGTTTTGCATCGGTACATGGGCAATAATGGTTTTGCCGATGTTTTTCTGCCAGATTTTGACGGTACATAGTCCGTCTGAAGGGATTTTGGATTTATCGACCAAGCCTTGTTCGATGGCAAATGCACCCACGGCGGCGGTCAGATTGCCACAGTTGCCGCTCCAATCGACAAAAGGTTTGTCGATGGAAACTTGTCCGAACAAGTAATCGACATCGTGATCAGCGCGTTCGGATTTGTCCAAAATCACGGCTTTGCTGGTGGACGAACTGGCATTGCCCAAACCGTCAATCTGTTTGCCGTAAGGGTCGGGGCTGCCGAGTACGCGCAAGAGGATTTTGTCGCGTGCCTCGCCTGCTTCCTGCGCAGCGGCCGGCAGATCGGTGCGTTTGAAGAAAATGCCTTTAGATGTACCGCCGCGGTAGTAAACGGCTGGAATTTTAATTTGCGGCATTTTGAGTTCTCCTTTGTATTTCTAGTATGTTTTTTTCAGACGGCCTCTCAAACATTCGAGGCCGTCTGAAAACCTTTTTGAGCGTAGCCCAGACATTTTAACTATGCCCGATTTACCTTACGCTGCATTTCCTTCTAAGAAGTCTTGTGCGAAACGTTGCAACACGCCACCGGCTTCATATACCAACACTTCTTCTGCAGTATCGAGGCGGCAGGTAACCGGAACTTCGACGGTTTCGCCGTTTTTACGGTGAATCACAAGGGTCAGGTCGCAGCGCGGTGTGCGTTCGCCGACAACGTCGTAGGTTTCCGTACCGTCCAGTTGCAGGGTGTGGCGGTTGGTACCCGGTTTGAACTGCAGCGGCAACACGCCCATACCGATCAAGTTGGTGCGGTGGATACGCTCGAAGCCTTCGGCAACAATCGCTTCCACGCCGGCTAGGCGTACGCCTTTTGCAGCCCAGTCGCGGCTTGAGCCTTGACCGTAGTCCGCACCGGCAATGATGATGAGCGGCTGTTTGCGGTTCATATAGGTTTCGATGGCTTCCCACATACGCATGGTTTGGCCTTCTGGTTCAACGCGTGCCAGCGAACCTTGGCGTACGCTGCCGTCTTCGTTTCTCACCATTTCGTTAAACAGTTTCGGATTAGCGAAGGTTGCGCGTTGGGCAGTCAAGTGGTCGCCACGGTGGGTTGCGTAAGAGTTGAAGTCTTCTTCAGGCAAACCCATTTTCGCCAAATATTCGCCTGCGGCACTGCTGGCCAAAATCGCATTGGACGGCGAGAGGTGGTCGGTGGTGATGTTGTCGGGCAAAATCGCCAGCGGACGCATACCGCTCAACGTGCGTTCCCCTGCCAATGCGCCTTCCCAATAGGGCGGACGGCGGATGTAGGTGGACATTGGACGCCAGTCGTACAGCGGGCTTGGTGCTTTTTGCGCTGTCCCGGTGTCGAACATCGGAATATAAACATCGCGGAATTGTTGCGGTTTCACATATTCGGCAACAATGGCATCGATTTCTTCGTCGGTCGGCCAGATATCTTTCAGGCGGATTTCGCGGCCGTCTGCAACGCCGAGTACGTCGTTTTCAATATCGAAACGGATGCTGCCTGCCAACGCGTAGGCAACGACCAACGGAGGCGAAGCAAGGAAAGCCTGTTTCGCATACGGATGGATACGGCCGTCAAAGTTGCGATTACCGGACAATACGGCGGTAGCGTACAAATCGCGGTCGATGATTTCTTTCTGGATTTTTGGATCCAGCGCGCCGCTCATGCCGTTACAGGTGGTACATGCGAAGGCAACGATACCGAAGCCTAGTTTTTCCATTTCAGGCAGCAGGCCTGCTTCTTTCAAATAGATTTCGGCTACTTTGGAACCCGGGGCAAATGAAGATTTCACCCAAGGTTTGCGTTTCAAGCCAAGACGGTTGGCATTGCGTGCCAACAGCGCGGCGGCGACAACGTTACGCGGATTGGAAGTATTGGTACACGAAGTAATCGCGGCAATAATCACTGCTCCGTCAGGCATTTGGCCGTCTGAAGGCTCTTCATAAGATTTAGCCAAGCCTTTGCTGGCCAAATCGGCGGTCGCAAAACGGGCATGCGGATTACTTGGACCTGCCATGTTGCGCGTTACGCTGCTCAAATCAAATTTCAATACGCGCGGATAAACGGCGGTTTTCAAGGCATCTGCCCACAAACCTGCGGTTTTGGCGTAGGTTTCCACCAATTTCACCTGCTCATCATCGCGACCGGTCAGTTTCAAATAATCAATGGTTTGCTCATCAATAGCGAACATCGCGGCAGTCGCGCCGAACTCAGGAGTCATATTGGAAATAGTGGCACGGTCGCCGATGGACAGGCTTCTTGCGCCCTCGCCGAAAAATTCAACAAATGCGCCAACCACGCGCTCTTTACGCAAGAATTCGGTCAGTGCCAACACGATGTCTGTGGCAGTAATGCCCGGCTGGCGTTTGCCGGTCAGCTCAACGCCGACAATATCAGGCAGACGCATCATGGATGCACGGCCCAGCATCACGGTTTCGGCTTCCAAACCGCCCACGCCTACGGAAATCACGCCCAATGAATCGACGTGCGGCGTATGTGAGTCTGTACCGACGCAGGTGTCGGGGAACGCTACACCGTTTTTGACTTGGACAACCGGCGACATTTTTTCCAAGTTGATTTGGTGCATAATGCCGTTGCCCGCCGGAATCACGTCCACATTTTCAAATGCGGTTTTTGTCCAGTTGATGAAGTGGAAACGGTCTTCGTTACGTCTGTCTTCGATTTCGCGGTTTTTGCGGAAGGCATCAGGATCGTAACCGCCGCATTCAACGGCCAGAGAGTGATCAACGATGAGCTGGGTTTGCACCACAGGATTCACTTTGGAAGGATCGCCGCCTTTTTCGGCAATCGCATCGCGCAGACCTGCCAAATCCACCAACGCTGTCTGACCCAGAATATCGTGACACACCACGCGCGCCGGATACCAGGGGAAGTCGATTTCCTGTTTTCCCTCAATCAGCTGACCCAGCCAGCTTTGCAGTGTAGGCAGGTCGACTTTGTCTGCGCGGTTGACCAAGTTCTCAGCCAAGATACGGCTTGTGTACGGCAGCTTGTCGTAAGAGCCTGGTTTGATGTCTTCACACGCCTGACGCGCGTCGTAATATTCCAAATCCGTACCGGGTAAAGCTTTGCGGTAGCGTTGGTTGGCAGTCATGTCGGTTCTCCTAAATCTATTCTTTTTTTGGTTTTGGGGTTTCAGACGGCCTGTTGATTCGGACCTTAAGGCCGTCTGAAACCATAAATTCTGTTTTATTGCTTGTTGTCTGAAATCTATTCGCGGTATGAAAAAAAATTGCTGCTCCGCTACCATCATTCCCGTATAGACGGAAATCCAAACTTAAATCTTTCAGCACTCTTTACAGCAGAACATTTCAACTTTTGAATTTCTGCCTGCATGGGAATGACGACAGCAGAGCAGCATGTTTTCCAAACGGCCGGCTCTCTCTCTCGCATACTGCACTAGGCCGTCGAAAAACGAAAACATCATTTATTCATTGTTTTCAAACGGCATTTTGAGATGGGGTGGGCTGGCGGCCCACCCTGCTGTTACGCGTATTAGCGGTTTTCAATCTCCACGAATGCCAAATCTTCGGGGCCTGTGTAGTTTGCGCTCGGACGGATGATTTTGCCGTCTTTGCGTTGCTCGAGAACGTGTGCGCTCCAACCGGTTGTACGGGAAATCACGAACAGCGGTGTAAACATAGCGGTCGGTACGCCCAATTTTTGGTAGGAAACGGCAGAGAACCAGTCCAGATTCGGGAACATTTTTTTCTCTTCCCACATCACGCTTTCCAAGCGTTCGGCAATGTCAAAGAGGCGCATATCGCCGGTTTCTTTGCTCAAACCGCGTGCCACTTCTTTAATGACAACGTTGCGAGGGTCGGAGATGGTGTACACCGGATGACCGAAACCGATCACGATTTCTTTGCGGCCGATGCGTTCGCGGATGTCGGCTTCAGCTTCGTCGGCATTGCGGTAGCGTTTTTGGATGTCGTAGGCGACTTCGTTCGCTCCGCCGTGTTTCGGGCCTTTAAGCGCACCGATGGCGCCGGTGATGCAGGAATACATGTCCGACCCTGTACCGGCAATCACGCGGGCGGTGAAGGTGGAGGCGTTGAACTCGTGTTCCGCATACAGAATCAGCGAAACGTGCATGGCTTTGATGTGTGATTCGCTTGGGCGTTTGCCGTGCAACAGGTGCAGGAAATGACCGCCGATGGTCTCTTCGTCGCTTTCAACTTCAATGCGTTTGCCGTTGTGCGAATATTGATACCAGTACAGCAGGATGCTGCCGAGGCTGGCGATCAGTTTGTCGGCGATGTCGCGCGCTTCACTCTCCGGATGGCTTTCACGTTCAGGATGAACGCAGCCCAGCATGGATACGCCGGTACGCATCACGTCCATCGGATGGGTATGTGCAGGCAGGCTTTCCAAAACTTTGATCACACGGATAGGCAGGCCGCGCATGGATTTGAGCTTGGTTTTATAAGCAGCCAGCTCGAATTTGTTGGGCAGATGGCCGTGAATCAGCAGGTGGGCGACTTCTTCAAACTCGCATTTTTGTGCCAAATCCAAGATGTCGTAACCTCGATAGCTCAAATCGTTACCGGTACGGCCAACGGTACACAATTCGGTATTACCGGCCGCAACGCCAGAAAGCGCAACGGATTTTTTAGGTTTGAAAGTCGGGGTTTGAGTAGTTTCAGTCATGGTATTTCTCCTTTGTATTTTTATGGGTTTTATTTTTCAGACGGCCGATGCGGATTTGTTGAAAGGCCGTCTGAAAGCGGTTACTTATTTTTGAAACAATTTATCCAGTTTTTGCTCGAAGGCATGATAGTTCAGATGCTCGTACAGCTCGGCACGGGTTTGCATTGTGTCAACCACTGCGGCCTGAGTGCCATCACGCATAATCGCTTCATAAACATTCAGAGCGGCTTTACTTGCTGCGCGGAACGATGACAGCGGATACAGCACCAGTGACACGCCGTTTTCAGCCAGCTCGCTTTGGGTATAAAGCGGAGTGGAACCAAACTCGGTAATGTTGGCCAATACAGGTACTTTCACTGCGTCCGCAAATTGGCGGTACATTTTCAAATCGGTCATGGCTTCAGGGAAAATCATGTCCGCACCGGCTTCGACACAAGCCTGAGCGCGTTCGATAGCGGCATCCAAACCTTCTACCGCCAGCGCATCGGTACGCGCCATAATCACAAAGTTCTCATCAACACGCGCATCTACGGCAGCTTTGATACGGTCGACCATTTCATCTTTAGAAACGATGGCTTTGTTCGGACGGTGGCCGCAGCGTTTTTGCGCTACCTGATCTTCGATGTGAACCGCTGCAACACCAGCGCGTTCAAAGTTGCGAATAGTGCGGGCAATATTGAATGCACCACCCCAACCCACATCGATGTCCACCAGCAAAGGCGTATCCACGTTGTCCGTGATGCGTCGCGCGTCGATCAGCACATCTTCCATTGTGGTGATGCCCAAATCAGGGATACCGCAAGAGCAGGCTGCCACGCCACCGCCAGACAGATAGATTGCTTTGAAACCGCTTTGGGTGGCCAATCGTGCAAAGTAAGCATTGACGCAACCGACGACGGCTAGTGGATTCGATTCTTTCACGGCTTGACGGAAACGCGCTCCGGCAGAGTGTTGACTCATCATATTTCTCCTTTATAGACTTTTTTCAGTATTAATCGGACGGCTCGGTTTTTTCACAACTTGAAACAAACCGTTTAAAAAGAAACAATCGTTCTAAAAACTGTTTTCAGACGGCCTGTAAAATTTCAATCATCAACCATCTAAAAAATTTAAAATCAATAAATACAAATAGTTATCAAAACCAATAAATACAATAAGGCTGAAGCTAAGGTGTGCGTTTTTTAATTTTTATTAATCAAAATATGAATTCGATTGGAGATACAGATATTTTAAAACCCGAAGCGTTCGTAGGAATGCGGAAACTGGATTCGGGTTGAGAGCCTTCAGACCGTCGGGACTGCCAATAAGCTGGCGGCGACGGGAGCGGCAGAGACGGGAGAAAATCTATAACAAGAGAGAGTGGTTTGATACAGATTCATGATGATGTTCCTTTGTAGTGCGATGTAGTTTTTATTTATGGAAACAAATTTAAAAAATAAAACCGGTCTTGTCAAACACTTTTTTCAAAAAAATTATAAAAAATTCAGTTATTAATAAACGATTTTTTTACAACAAATATAAAAAACGGACAGGCTGTACCACATCAAACCCTTGTGTGGCTTAGCTTCTGTCCGTTTTGTGCTTTTGGCTTATAGTCAAAATAATTGTAAACAATCCATCTAAAAATAATTTATAATTGATTCATTTATAAGGAACTTTTAAATATACCTTCTGAAAAATTTTAATATTTTAGCCTTTAAATTTTCAGACGGCCTTTGCATGATGACTACTCTGCACTAAATGCCGTCTGAAAAGTCTGTTTGCCAATGGTAATGTCGGCAGTGTAATCATGGCGGCCTTCGACGCAAAACGGTAAGCGGATTTGCGCAGCCTGCCAACTTTGCGGCGATTGTTGCGTCAGGTTATAGCGGTTGAAGCCCATGTCCATGTTTTTCATACTGAAACTGATACTGACCGCACCCGTATTCTTCGGCACATTCTCCACCACAATATCAAACGGCTCGTGTGTATTGATAGAGGTCACACGCACTTTTGAACCGTCAGGCAGGACGCAGCCTTGCGTCAGACTACATTCAACTACATTTGCTTTTATCTGTTGCCGCTGCCACCAATCCAAGAGCAGCAGTTTGGCCGCCGCAAACACAATCAGTAAAACAGCGGCAATCAATAGTTTTTGATTTTTACTCATTTCAGACGGCCTCAATGTCATTATCGGTCAAAACGGCATGCGCACCCATGCTCCGCCACTGTTCGCGATAAATGGAAACCATACTTTCCGGAGCAGCTGCAATCAGCGGCATCGCCACGCCTTGCGCCAAAATATCGACAACTTGCTTGGCTGCCGCTTCATTCGCTACTTTCCATACGACGGCATCGGCATTTTGCACCTGCTGCCATTGTTCGACATTTTCAATGATTGGCCACACATTGGGCGATTCTATCGGCTTGCCTTGTTGCCAATCGGCAAATTCCAACAATACGGCAGATACGGTTTGATGCTGAGCCGACATATACGGCACAACATGATATTCGCCCATGCTGTTTTGGCCGCTCAAGCCGCTTTTCAGACGGCCTTGAAGCTGGCGCGGAATGGATAGGGAGCGTAATAATGCGCTATTGGCAGGCAACATCGGCGCAACGGTAAAATCCCCTGCCTTTTGCCATGCCCATTTCTGCCCTTCCCTCGATTGGATTTCGCCTGTCCATTGGTCGGCTTCTACCCATAAAAAATGCAGGCGTACATGTGCGTGTTCGTAGGAATGGACTTTGGTCAGCCACGGCGTAGCGGCAAGGATACGGATGCCGAGTTCTTCTTCAAACTCGCGTTGCAAAGCTTGAAAATCGCTTTCGCCGGCTTCCACCTTACCGCCGGCAAATTCCCAATAACCGGCATACGGCTTGCCCTCCGGGCGGGAACTGAGCAGGTAGCGGCCGTTTTTGTCTAGCAAAATTCCGGCAACCACTTGCACCAATGGACGTGTGTCTTCAGTCATCATGAGATTATTCTTATATGCGGCAGGCGGCGACACCTGCCGATTTATGCGTAAAAAAACGATGTCGGGCCCATACACCCGACTTTCAACAAATACCTAACCCTTCAGGCCGTCTGAAAAGGATGCTCTATTTCAGAATACTTAAATCCGGCCTTATTTTTCCGCAATGACAAAAGCCATGACGGTATCCTCTTCATCGCTCATGCTCAGATGACAGCTTCGGATCCCCTGTTCTTCCAGCCATTTGGTCAAAGCCGGTGCAAAAAACAATTCAGGCTTGCCCAATGCGTCATGCCCGACACCGATATTGCGGAAAGACACCACGCCGCGTATGCCCGTACCGACGGCTTTGGCAAAAGCCTCTTTGGCGGCAAAGCGTTTGGCAAGATAGTTGACTGGTTTGCCTGCCTGTGGAAACTCCAACAGCTCTTCCGGGCTGAGAATGCGTTGCGCAAATGCCAGTCCGAATTTTTTGTTCAAACGGATAATACGTTTGAGGGAAACAATGTCTGTACCTATTCCGTAAATCATGGGTCTGCTCCTTATTTAAATAGTCAGGCCGTCTGAAAGTGTGGATACCGGCCAAAGCAAACCGCTTTAGCCTGTATGGCTGATGCCGTTAAGGCAGCATTCTGGCTCTGAACATGACTTCCTTCATTTGGCGGACAGCTTCTGGCAAGCCGAGGAAGAGTGCTTGGGAAATCAGCGAATGCCCGATGTTCAACTCGCGGATGGCGAGAATTTGAGCAATCGGCGTTACGTTGTGAATGGTCAGGCCGTGTCCGGCGTTGACGATCAAGCCCAAATCGCTGGCGTAATGCGCACCGTTTTGAATGCGCTCGAATTGTTTCATCTGCTCGGCGTGGCCGTGTGCATCGGCATACGCACCGGTATGCAACTCGATAACGGGCGCGCCGACATCATAAGCGGCTTGGATTTGCGCGTTGTCGGCATCGATAAACAAGGACACGCGGATGCCTGCATCGGTCAAGATTTTGGTGAACTCGGCCACTTTATCCTGTTGCGCCAATACGTCCAAACCGCCTTCTGTGGTTACTTCTTGGCGTTTTTCAGGCACGATGCACACATCTTCCGGCATGACGTTGAGCGCGTTTTCCAGCATTTCTTCCGTCAACGCCATTTCCAAATTCAGGCGTGTACGGATGGCGTTTTTAACGGCGAACACGTCCGCATCTTTAATATGGCGGCGGTCTTCACGCAAGTGCATGGTAATCAAATCTGCGCCGTGGGTTTCCGCAATCAGCGCCGCTTCGACAGGGCTGGGATAAATCGTACCGCGCGCATTGCGGACGGTGGCAATATGGTCGATGTTTACGCCTAACAACATAATAATGTCCTTTCATTAAGGTTTCAGACGGCCTGAGTCATTACCTATCAAAGGCCGTCTGAAAAAAATTCAACTGCCCAAGCCAAACTGCTGCAACTGCTGCAAAACCTGCCGAGACTTGATGCCCTCGGGGAGAAGGTTGTCAATCAAAAGCCGCGTTACTTTCAAAGCCTGCCCCAGACTTTCCTGATGAACGAAGCTGCCTTCCCTCAAATCGATTAACGTCGCGCCCAATACGGCCACGCCCTTATTGAGCGCATGGAAACGGTCGGCCTCGGACAGGGGAACCACAGCCTCTTCCGGCGTGAGCCAATAAGTTTCTTCACCGTTGATTTCATTTCCGTTGCCGTCATGGAACAAATCGGGGGCAAAGCCCAAGCGTGTCAGCAGAGACCATTCAAAACGGCGCAAAGCGGCAATGTGGTTGGCCTCGCAACAGATGGTTTTCATGGTTTCCGCCAAAACATCGTAAAGCTCGGGCAACGGGTCTTCGCGGACGGTCAATTTCAGCATCAACTCGTTCACATACAATCCGCTGAACAAAGCCCTGCCCTGCGGCTGCGGCCAACCGCCTATCCATTCGGCGCGATGCAGGGTCTTCAACTCTTGAGAACCATACCAAGACGCGCTCACCGGCACAAACGGCACCAACACGCCGCGCAATTCGCTCTGCCGTTTGCGCGCGCTTCTGGCCAACAAAGCTACCCGCCCATAACGGCGGCTGAAAGCCTCCACCCACAAGCTGCTCTCGCGCCACGGGGCGGAGGCAAGCAGAAAGATAGGTTCGTGGTTGATGCGGTTTGGTTGCGCCATAAGGGTTTGGAAAGATAAAGATTGTGTCGATTATAACGGAAAATCGATGCAAAAGGCCGTCTGAAAGTCCGCCTTCTATAAAGGCCGTCTGAAAACCTTTATAATCCGTTTTGAATGAACAATTGACTTTCCTGTGTTTATGCCAAAATTCCCTTTTAAATCTGCCCTTTCCCTGCTCTCCGCAGCCTTATTATCCGCATGCTCGCTGGTGAAATATCAGCCTCTTGCCGGTATTGATACGGTCAACCTGCAACGTGGCTACCGCTTTGAAACCAGCCAACTTCAGCGCAACAACGAAGACGATACGCTTATTGTATTGATGTTCTCCGGCGGCGGTACGCGCGCGGCAGCCTTAGGTTATGGCGTGTTGGAACAGCTTCATAAGCAACAGATTACCATCGGCGGCAAAAAACAATCTCTGATGTCGAATGTCGATGTGGTGGTCGGCGTATCTGGCGGCTCGGTTTTGGCAGCTTATTTTGCACTCAAGGGCGAAGAAACCATTCCTTTGTTTTATAAACGTTTCCTACACCAAAACTTCCAACGCCAAGTCGTCAAACAGGCATTCTCCATGTCCAACCTGCCCCGACTGGCCTCGCCTGAATACGGACGCGGCGATCTGTTGCAGGAGCAGTTTGAAAACTACCTTTTCGGCAAAACCACTTTCCGCGATTTGGAAAAAAATGCCAAGGGCCCGTTTGCCATCATTTCCGCCACCGATATGGGCATAGGCGAGCGTTTCAATTTCACGCAGGAATATTTCGACCCGATGTGTATCGACTTGGGCGACTTGCGACTTGCCCGCGCCGTCGCAGCTTCAAGCTCCGTGCCTATGGTATTTGCACCGATTACCCTAAACAACAACGGCGGACGCTGCAACTACACGCCACCGATCAAAATCGAAGATGCAGACGACAGCGAAACAGGCAGACAACAAAGCCGCACCATAAAAGAATTTTACGAGCGCTTCCAAAAATACGCAGACGGGAAAAACCGACCCTACATCCACCTGATAGACGGCGGCCTGACCGACAATCTGGGTATGCGCAGCCTTTTGGATATGACGGAAATGTACCCAGAAAAAATCCTAACAAACAAAATCCTGCAAAACAACATCCGCCATATCGTCGTCATCAACGTCAATGCGCAAAACCAAGTCAGCAGCAATTTGGACAAAACCGCGGCCGTTCCCGGTTTCCGCGATGTCGTCTCCTCTATCGTCAATATCCCCATTGACCAAAACTCGCAAGAATCCCTGCGCCGTTTCCGTGCCTTCGTCGATCAGTGGAATAAAGACAAACAAACCGACGGCATCAGCTTCTCCTTCGTCAGCCTCAACCTCAAAGACCTCCCTCCTTCCGAGTTGAGGGAAAAAGTATTGAACATTCCGACCAGTTTTTATCTGCCGCCGGAAGATGTGGACAACCTGCGTACCAGCGCTGCCGAACTGATGAAGCAATCGTTGGACTACCGCAACCTGCTGACAGAATTTGCAGCGCACCACAATCCCGACGCCATCTTTGCCGAACCGCTGCCGGACGCTAAAGATTTCAAACCGTTAAACGAAAAAGAAACACAGAAACAATCTGTTCCATAAAGTATTGCTCTGTTAAAATAGACAAATAGATTTCAACCCCTTCAGACGGCCTCAGAGATAAAGGCCGTCTGAAAAAAATATCAAAAATAGAATACAACCATGACCGAAAAAACCACACCTATCGTTACCGATATTGACCGCCCTATTCTCGTTCCGCCCGGCGGCCATAAAAAAGTCCTGCTGCATTCCTGCTGCGCCCCATGTTCCGGCGAAGTGATGGAAGCCATGCTTGCCAGCGGCATCGACTACACCATTTATTTTTACAACCCCAATATCCATCCGCACAAAGAATATATGTTGCGCAAAGAAGAAAACATGCGCTTTGCGGACAAATTCGGCATCCCTTTTGTCGATAAAGACGACGACTACGAAAACGACCGCAAAGAATGGTTTGTCAAAGCCAAAGGCATGGAATTTGAACCCGAACGCGGTATCCGCTGCACCATGTGTTTCGATATGCGTTTTGAAAAAGCGGCACAATATGCCCATGAAAACGGCTTTCATGTTTTCACCAGCTCACTGGGCATTTCACGCTGGAAAGACATGAAACAGATCAACGGCTGCGGCCATCGCGCTGCAGAGCCGTACGATGACTTGGTTTATTGGGATTTCAACTGGCGCAAAGGCGGCGGCAGCGCACGCATGATTGAAATCAGCAAGCGCGAGCATTTCTACCAACAAGAATATTGCGGTTGCGCCTACTCCCTGCGCGACTCCAATGCCCACCGCAAATCGCAAGGCCGCATCCCCATCAAGCTGGGCGTGTTGTATTACGGTGATGAATCCACCCAATACGAGCCTCAAGCCGAAAACAAAATCATTGTTGAGAAATAAATATCAAAGGCCGTCTGAAACATTCAGACGGCCTTTGTTTAAATCAGACGATTAACGGCGGCGGAATTTGCCGTGATCAAAATCATCAAATGCCTGATAAGCGGCTTGGCATTGGATTTTTTGCTCGGCATAAGGCAAACCGCGGAACGCTTTTGCCGCTTTATGGTTTTCCCTCAACTCGGCCTTGTTGCCCTTATAGCGATACCAAGCGGCACGACGCTCAAGGTATCTCTTGCAAGCAGGATGCAATTTGTTTTTCTTCGCTGGCTGGTGTTTATTCACATGAGGGCCATGCGGCTTGGCTGCCACCTCGGCAGAATAAGCACCCAAACCCAATACGGCAACTGCCGCCAGTGCGGAACCTAAATTTTTCAACATTAACATGATTCGCCTCCTAAATAGTTTTTCCATTATATGTTTCGCCAGGGCACCGGCAAAACGCCCATTTTTTACATGACAAAAATGTGGTTAATTACTACATCATACTACTTGCTTTGCAAAATTTAACACACCTTCCATTTAGACGAAACCTGAATATAAATTTCTTTATTTCATAAGCCTCTAGCCAATGTCTAGCCAAATGTGATGCAAACGCAAAATAATGCCAAATCGCCACAAAGCCACATAAAATCTAGTTTAAACCTCCCATCCTCTAATCCACACCCCGAAAAAAGCGCATTGTCAAGTCTAGTTAAACAAAGAAAAATACATTATATTGTGCCGTTCAAAGCAATCACATACCGTATCTTGTGTTTTTTAATGGGAAGACTGAACAATGAATGCAGCAACGAATATTAAAGTAACCAAACGCGACGGACGCTTGGAAGATATCAATTTAGACAAAATCCACCGCGTTGTTACTTGGGCGGCGGAAGGCTTACAAAACGTCTCCGTATCGCAAGTCGAGCTCAAATCACATATTCAGTTTTACAACGGTATCCGTACCGACGACATCCATGAAACCATCATCAAGGCCGCGGCCGACCTGATCTCACAAGATACGCCTGATTATCAATATCTGGCTGCCCGCCTCGCCATTTTCCATCTGCGCAAAATCGCTTATGGCGAATTCGAACCACCTCACCTCTACGATCACGTTAAAAAACTGACCGAAGCAGGCAAATACGACCGCCACATCATCGCAGATTACAGCCGCGAAGAATTCGACGAGCTGAATGCCTATATCGACCACAGCCGTGATATGACCTTCTCTTATGCTGCCGTAAAACAGCTGGAAGGCAAATATCTGGTTCAAAACCGCGTTACCCGCCAAATTTATGAAACGCCTCAGTTCTTATACATTTTGGTGGCCATGTGTCTCTTCAGCAAATATCCGAAAGAGACCCGTTTGGATTACGTCAAACGCTTTTACGATGCCGTTTCCACATTTAAAGTATCGCTGCCGACCCCGATTATGAGCGGCGTGCGCACGCCTACGCGCCAATTCTCAAGCTGCGTATTGATTGAATGCGACGATAGCCTTGACTCCATCAACGCCACCACCAGCGCGATTGTGAAATACGTTTCCCAACGAGCAGGCATCGGCATCAATGCCGGCCGTATCCGCGGCTTGGGCAGTGAAATCCGTGGCGGCGAAGCGCAACACACCGGCTGTATCCCATTCTTCAAAATGTTCCAAGCGGCCGTTAAATCCTGCTCGCAAGGCGGCGTACGCGGCGGTGCTGCAACCTTGTTCTACCCATTGTGGCACATCGAAGCCGAAAGCCTGTTGGTATTGAAAAACAACCGCGGCGTAGAAGACAACCGTATCCGCCAACTGGACTACGGCGTACAAATCAATCGCCTGCTGTACACCCGCTTGATCAAAGGCGGCAACATTACCCTGTTCTCGCCGAATGAAGTTCCGGGTTTGTATGATGCCTTCTTCGCCGATCAAGACGAATTCGAGCGCCTCTACACTCAATACGAGCAAGATCCAAACATCCGCAAACGTACTTTGCCGGCAACAGAATTGTTCTCTACCCTGATGCAGGAGCGCGCCGGTACCGGTCGTATCTACATCCAAAACGTTGACCACTGCAACACGCACAGCCCGTTTGATCCGCGTGTTGCGCCTGTTCATCAGTCCAACTTGTGCATGGAAATCGCCCTGCCGACCAAACCTTTGGACAACATCAACGATCCGAACGGCGAAATCGCCCTATGTACCTTGTCCGCCTTCAACTTGGGCGCATTGAACAACTTGGACGAACTGGAAGAGCTTGCCGATTTGACCGTACGCGCACTTGATGCCCTGTTGGATTATCAAGACTATCCGGTTGCAGCAGCGCGCACCGCAACCATGAACCGCCGCACACTCGGCATCGGCGTCATCAACTACGCCTACTATTTGGCGAAAAACGGCGTACGTTACAGCAACGACTCCGCCCTCGGCCTGACCCACCGCACCTTTGAAGCCATGCAGTATTACCTGCTCAAAGCATCGGTAAACCTTGCCAAAGAATACGGCGCATGCCCGCTCTTCAACCAAACCGTTTATTCGCAAGGCAAACTGCCCATCGACACCTACAAAAAAGACTTGGATGCCGTGTGCAACGAGCCTTTGCACTACGACTGGGAAAGCCTGCGCGCCGACATCGTCAAATACGGTCTGCGCAACTCTACCCTGACCGCACTCATGCCGTCTGAAACCAGCTCGCAAATCGCCAACGCCACCAACGGCATCGAGCCTCCACGCGGATTGGTAACGGTTAAAGCATCGAAAGACGGCATCCTGAAACAAGTCGTACCGGAGTTTGAAACCCTGAAAGACGCCTACGAAACCCTGTGGCAGCTTCCCGGCAACGAAGGCTACCTGAAACTCGTCGGCGTAATGCAAAAATTCGTCGATCAATCGATTTCCGCCAATACCGCCTACGACCCGAACAAATTTGAAGGCAGCAAAGTTTCCATGAAACAAATGCTGAAAGATCTGCTGACCGCCTATAAATACGGCGTCAAAACCCTGTACTACCATAACACCCGAGACGGCGCGGACGATACGCAGACCGATATTCAAGATGATGGCTGCGCAGGTGGGGCTTGTAAGATTTGAGCATATTAAAGATTGTTGAAGATTTGTAAGAAAATTTAATATGAGTATTATGGATACAACAGCTATAACTATTTTAACTGCAGGTGCTACAACATTATTGACAAAGGGAGCTGAGGCACCAGCTCATACATTAAATCTAGTGTGGAAACAAGTATTTGGACCTATTGATTTATGGATGGAAAAACAACAATTAAAAAGGAAAAAAGAGTTAGCTGATTTCAGTGATAGACTTAATAAAAATTTAGAAAAAATTCCTCAAGAAGAAATTCAAGAACCTAAATATAGTATTTTAGGACCTGCAATCGAGGCATCTCAATATTACCTTGAAGAAGAAGAGCTTAGGGAAATATTTGCAAAATTAGTATCTACCTCCTTTGATGCTAGAAATAATGGAAAGATCCACAATAGCTTTGTTGAAAAAGTTAAGTCTTTATCATCCCATGATGCAAAACTTCTTCAATTAATGAAAGACTTAAAAAGTATAGCAATTAGCAAATATTATATTAAAAAAAATAATGACGATGCATTAATTTTTTTTAATTTAATTGTTTGCCTTGCATTTGGAGAGCAAGACATTGAAAAAACGGCAATATCTATAGATAATTTAATCCAATTAGGTTTGGTACGTATTGATTTTGATAGATGTTTTCTAGATGATAAGCAATATGAAGATTTTTATTCTACTAGTTTACTTGAGTCTTTAAGCATATGTAATCCACTTACAGATTTAAGATTAAAAATTCAAAGTTTATTAGAAAAAAATTATTCTAAAAATGAAATTGCTTTAGATTTGAATATTTCTATTTTAGATATTGAGGATTGTTTAGAAGAAAAAAAAGTAGAGTTGAAAAAAGGTGTGTGTGAATTAACTTCATTAGGAAATATGTTTGTGAATATATGTTGTTGATTTATATAAATACGTACTCTTTAAATTTGTAAATTCTATCCCTAAGAGAAACAGCCATGTCCTGCGAACACTTAACTATGTCATACAGCACTTTTTCCAAAACCAAAAACGACGCGCTGAAAGAGCCGATGTTTTTTGGTCAACCGGTAAATGTCGCCCGTTATGACCAGCAGAAATACGAAGTATTTGAAAAACTGATCGAAAAACAATTGTCTTTCTTCTGGCGTCCCGAAGAAATCGACGTATCGCGCGACCGTATTGACTACGCCAATCTGCCCGAACACGAAAAACATATTTTCATCAGCAATCTGAAATACCAAACCCTACTCGATTCGATCCAAGGCCGCAGCCCGAATGTTGCGTTCTTACCTTTGGTGTCTATTCCTGAGCTGGAAACGTGGATTGAAACGTGGAGCTTCAGCGAAACCATCCACTCGCGCAGCTATACTCATATCATCCGTAATATCGTGAATGATCCGTCAGTCGTATTCGATGATATTGTGCAAAACAAATACATCATCGCTCGTGCCGAAGACATTGCCTGCTATTACGATGATTTGATTGAATACACCCAGTATTACAATCTGTTGGGCGAAGGTTCGCACAATATCGGTGGCAAGCTCGTTACCGTGTCTTTGCGCGAGTTGAAGAAAAAGCTCTATCTCTGCCTGATGTGCGTCAATGTATTGGAAGCCATCCGCTTCTACGTTTCATTCGCCTGCTCGTTCGCCTTTGCCGAGCGTGAATTGATGGAAGGCAACGCTAAAATCATCAAGCTGATTGCCCGCGACGAAGCCCTGCACCTGACCAGCACCCAGCATATGCTCAACCTGATGCGTGCCGGTGCCGATGATCCTGAAATGGCTGAAATTGCGAATGAATTGCAGGACGAGTGTTTCAACCTCTTCAAAAAAGCAGCCGAGCAGGAAAAAGAATGGGCGGCCTATCTGTTTAAAGACGGCTCAATGATTGGCCTGAACAAGGAAATTCTGGCTCAATACGTTGAATACATTACCAATCTGCGTATGCAGGCGGTTGGCCTTCCTGCCGGATTTGAAGGTGCGACCCAAAATCCGATTCCTTGGATCAACGCATGGCTGTCTTCTGACAATGTACAGGTTGCGCCGCAGGAAGTGGAAATTTCTTCTTACTTAATCGGTCAGATTGATTCGGAAGTCAGCGCGGACGATTTGGGCGATTTCGAGCTGTAAACCGCGTTTCAGACGGCCTTTGGGCGTAACCGGCCGTCTGAAAATCTCTTTTCAATCCTCAAGGTATAACCAAAAATGAAGATTTATGGCGACATTGCGGTAAAAGCAGCTGAATCATATTCTAAATATGAAGATATGGAACAAGCTTGGACAGAGATTGCGGCATCATTTCCCATCAAGGAGTCAATTAGAAAAAAAGGATGCCCAAAGAATGCATTTTTGGGATTGTGTCGTGCGGGGTTGGTTAAAGGAATCAACCCGGAAAAAGTCAAAACCAAACATTCCAAAAACGGAGAATATGCCGTTGCAGCGGTCAGCCTTTTAAAAAATGATCCCGAATGGGCAAATCAGAAAAAATCCGTTTTCTGGCGCGAAATTGTGGGTAATGAAAAAAAATATAACAGCCAGCTTCATGTCGTTTTGGCCTTGTGGGAAAAAGGCTTGATTATTTGAATTTATATATTTAAGGCCGTCTGAAACATTGTTCAGACGGCCTCTATGCCCTAAAACACACATGGCACTCATTAGCACACACGACAAAACCTTCCAACTCCAACAAGGCGAAACCTTATTGGAGGGCTTGGAGCGCACTGGACACGAAGTTGAATACCAATGTCGCAGCGGTTATTGCGGTTCATGCCGGGTAAAAATCTTGGATGGGAAAGTCTCTTATGATAATTTTCCACTCGCTTTTGTCGCGCCCGGAGAAATTTTGCCGTGCTGCTGCCGGGTTACTGAAGACATCAAGCTTGATTGTCGGGAGCGCATCAAAGAGCCGGATTTATTTGATGTCGATTTATTTGAAGACAAATAAAAATGCCGTCTGAACATTGTGGCCGAAATCTTTGATTTCATTTCCACCGTTCAGACGGCATTTTGTTTAAACAACCTTATTTACGTTCGCCAACCGGCAAAACAGTACGGCCGAAAGATTCGTTGATGACCTCTGCCGCTGCCAAGTAGAACGCACCAAGTGCAGTTACCAAGCCTAAGCAACCGCCGATATGGACGATGCTATGATTTTCCATGCCATCGCCAATACCCAGTGCAAAGAAAGTCAGTGTCAAGCAAAAGAAAATACCGCTCAATACTTTAGGCTTGGTCAAGGTAGCCACAAACATCATCAGCGAAAACATACCCCATGCGCAAAGATACCAGCCGATAAATGCCGGGGCTGTTTCACCTTTAAAAAAGATGGTAAACAAAGCCCATGTCCACCAGAAGGCGCCATAGCTGATAAAAGCGGTAAAACCAAACGTATTGCCTTTCTTGAACTCAAACATACCGGCAATAACTTGGGCGATACCACCAAAGGCGAGAGCCATGCCCAAAACTAAGCCGACACCCTCTTGAGCAGTAAAAAAGCCGCCGTTAATCAGACTAAGCAACCAAGTTGTCAATGCAAAGCCACACAGGCCTACTGGACCTGGATTCGCCAGGTTTTCTTTAGTAGTAGTCATTTTATTTCTCCTCTGGTTATTAAAATAGGAAGCCTATTGTTACCTATTTTATTTAAAATTAAAAGAAATAAATTTAAAAAAATCAGGCCGTCTGAAAAATATTTTTCAGACGGCCTTGAATATTAATAATTAAACTATCCCAAAATTGCCAAGATTTTCCTCAATTCATTGGCATCAATTTGACCGGGGGCCGACGTTTTTTGTGCCGCACCAAAGGTAATGGCCGAGCCGAAAGTCGAGCCAGCCAAGCGGCTGATGGCTCCGATTTTATTCATAGACATAGTAATAATCGGGCAGTTTATACTTTGTGAAACATCATATGTTGCCTGTAATAAGGTCAATACATCTTGCGGCGATTGCGGCATTACGGCAATTTTGCAGATATCCGCGCCCCACTCGGCCATTGTTTTCAGACGGCTTGTAATGTCTGCCAAAGACGGCGTGGCTTGGAAATCGTGATTGCAAAGCAAGGCGGCAGTTTGATACTCATGCGCCAAAGCTATGGCTTGTTTTACGCCGCTTTCCTCGGCAAAAAGCTCGATGTCGATAATATCAGCTTGTTTGGAACGGATGATTTTTTCCAATAATTCAAAATAATAGTCGTCAGAACAAGGCGCATTGCCACCCTCTTGCGCCCTTCTAAACGTAAACAGTAAAGGCTTGTCAGGAAAAGCCTGTCGGACAATGCCTAATTGTTCGGCAATAAAATCGGCATCAAGCGCCTCTTGGAAAAAATCCGCACGAAATTCAATAATGTCAAAAGCCGTCTCTTTCAATACGCGCAAAGCCTGCTCCAATTCCTGCGTATTGGCGGCCACCAGCGGCACGGCAATTTTAGGCAGGCCTTTGCCGATCTCGATATTCTTGATGATGACAGGTTTCATATTGTTCCTTTTTGCTGTTCAAGCCAATCAGTGCAGATGCTCATAAATGGTTTCCGCCAAGGCTTTGCTGATGCCTTCCACTTTTTCCAAGTCCTCGCGGCTGGCCGCAATCACGCCGCGCAGACCACCGAATCGAGTAAGCAATGCTTGACGGCGTTTGCTGCCGATACCGGGGATTTCGCTGAGTGAGGAAGTAACGCGTACTTTGTCGCGTTTTTTGCGATGGCCTGTAATCGCAAAGCGGTGCGATTCATCGCGTACGGTTTGCAATAAATGCAAGGCCGGGCTATTGGGTGGCAGGCGGAAGACTTCGCCGGTAAAAGGCAGTATGAGTTCTTCCATACCGGCTTTGCGCTCAGGGCCTTTGGCGATACCGACCAAAGGAATGTGCAGCCCGAGTTCTTCCCATACTGATACGGCTACGCCGATTTGCCCTTTGCCGCCGTCAATCAACACGACATCCGGCCATTTGACGCTTTCGCCGTTGGCTTCGGCTTCCTGCATTTTGCCGTAACGGCGCGTCAGGACTTCGCGCATAGCGGCGTAGTCGTCGCCAGGCTTGGCGGTCGTGATGTTGTAGCGGCGGTATTGCGAAGGCTGGATGTTTTGCTCATCGTACACAACGCAGGACGCAATAGTAGCCTCGCCTTGCGTGTGGCTGATATCGAAACACTCAAGGCGGTTGAGGCCGTCTGAATCCATGCCGAGGATTTTGGCCAGTTCATCAATACGGTGCTGCTGGCTGCTTTGTTGCAGGCGGCGTTGGGCAATCGCCATTTGTGCGTTTTGTTCCGCCATTTTCAACCAGACTTTGCGTTCGCCTATGGTCTTGGTGACAAATTGTATCTGCTTGCCGTGTTCGCCTTCCAAGGCCTCTTTCAGCGCATCGGGAACGGGAAAGTTGCTGATGATGATGTCGGGTTTGCTTTTGCCCAGATAGTGTTGGGCGACGAAGGCTTCGGCGTAATCTTGCCCGTTTGGCTCGGGATCGTTTTTGGTGTCAGGGAAAAAGCTTTTATCGCCGACATGCCGTCCGCCGCGTATGCTGACCCAGTGTACGCAGACCAGGCCGTCTGAAACGGCAAGCGCGAGCAGGTCGATATCGTTGGGATTGTTCGGATTTTTGCTGTCGATGAACTGGTTGCTCTGCATGATGCCGAGTGCTTGAATTTGATCGCGGTAACGGGCGGCTTCTTCAAATTGCAGATTAGCGGCGGCAGTTTGCATTTTGTGTTGCAAGGTGCGCGTCAATTCGTCGGTTTTGCCATTAAGGAAAGTCGCGGCTTCACGCACGCTGTCGCGATAATCTTCTTCGCTGATGTGGCCGACACAAGGCGCGGTGCAGCGTTTGATTTGGTAAAGCAGGCAAGGACGGTCGCGGTGCTCGAATACACTGTCTTCGCAGGTACGTAGCATAAAGACTTTTTGCAATACTTGAATGCTGTCACGCACGGCGTTGCTGTTGGGATACGGGCCGAAATATTGATTTGGCTTTTTCAGCGTGCCCCGGTAATACGCCATTTGCGGATATTGATGGCCGCTGAGCATCAAATAAGGATAGCTTTTGTCATCGCGGAAAAGGATATTGTATTTCGGCGACAAGGCTTTGATGAAGTTGTTTTCAAGAATCAGCGCTTCAGCTTCGGAACGTGTGATGGTGGTTTCGATGTGGTGAACCTGTTTTACCATCAATGCGATGCGCGGCGAATGATCGTTTTTTTGGAAATAGCTGGAAACGCGCCGCTTGAGATTGACCGCTTTGCCGACATACAAAACATTGTTGTCTTCGTCAAAAAAACGGTACACGCCAGGCAGGTTAGGCAGATTTTTCAGAAAAAGAGGTAAATCGAACGGTTCGGTTGCGCTCACGGGATTTTCTTTTGGAATAAGCAGGCCGTCTGAAAACTTTTCAGACGGCCTTGTTCATTGACGTTTAAGATTCTTGAGACGGAGTATCTTCAGCTTCTACCACTTGGTTTTCAGCTGCATCGCTTTCCAGAGCAGCTTCATCTTCAGCCTCTTCGGCCACGCGTTCCAAGCTGACTAAGGTTTCGCCTTCATCCAGATTAATCAGGCGGACACCTGCGGCAGCACGGCCGGTCTCGCGGATTTGCTCAACTTTGGTACGAATCAGGACGCCGCCGCTGGTAATCAGCATCAGGTCGTCGGTTTCGCTGACCAAAGTCGCGGCAACCAAATCGCCGTTGCGCTCACCGGTATTGATAGCGATATTGCCTTGGCCGCCTTTGTTTTTACGGCTGTAATCGGCAATCGGGGTGCGTTTGCCATAGCCGTTGGCGGTAGCGGTCAATACTTGCAAATCGCTTTGCTCGGCCTCGGGGGCGAAGGTAATCAGGCTGACAATCTTGCCATCGGCCGGCAGACGCATACCGCGCAAACCACCGCTACCGCGACCGGACGGACGGACACCGTGTTTGCCGCTTGGCAATGCGTTTTCGGCATTTTCATCATCTAGGCCGTCTGAATCTTCATTTTCGGTTTCAATATCTGCATCTTCTGCTTCATCGTTACCGGATTTTTCCCAATACTCGTTAAAACGGATGGCTTTGCCCAAGTTGGAGAACAACATAATGTCGTCCGCACCGCCGGTTTGCGCTGCACCGACCAAGTAGTCGCCTTCTTTAAGCGCGATGGCTTTGATGCCTTGGCTGCGGACGTTTTTAAACGCAGACAACTGGACTTTTTTCACCATGCCTTGTGCGGTGGCGAAGAAGACGTATTGGTCTTCCGGGAACTCGCGGACGGCCAAGATGGCGCTGACTTTTTCGCCTTCTTCCAATTGGATAACATTGTTAATCGGACGACCTCGGCTGTTGCGGCCGCCTTCCGGCAGTTTGTACACTTTAATCCAATGGCACTTACCAAAATTGGTGAAGCACATCAAATAATCATGCGTGTTGGCAACAAACAGAGTTTCGATAAAGTCTTCGTCTTTGGTTGCCGCTGCCTGCTTGCCGCGGCCGCCGCGACGTTGCGCCTGATAGTCGGTGGTCGGCTGGGTTTTGATGTAGCCGCCATGAGTCAGGGTAACGACCATTTCGCGTTGCGGAATCAGGTCTTCATCGGCAATATCGCCGCCAAACGGATTGATTTCGCTGCGGCGCTCATCGCCGAAGTTGGCTTTAATGTCTGCTAATTCTTCGCGGATGATTTGGGTAACGCGCTCTGGTTTGGAAAGAATATCCACGAAATCAATGATTTTGCTCATCAGATTTTTATATTCGCCGACAATTTCTTCCTGATCGAGGCCGGTCAGGTTACGCAGGCTCATGCGCAAAATGGCATCGGCTTGCAATTCGCTCAGGTAATAGCCTTGGCTGTGCAGACCCAAATTCTCTGGCAAACCTTCAGGGCGCATCATGTGCAGGTCCAAATCCGTACGGCTGAGCATGTCTTCAACCAAGCTGCTGCGCCATGGGCGGGACAGCAGTTTTTCTTTGGCTTCCGGCGCATTGGCAGATTCCTTAATCAGGCGGATAATTTCGTCGATATTAGACAAGGCAACTGCTTTACCTTCGGCAATATGGCCTTCATGACGCGCTTTTTTCAGGCGGAATAAAGTACGACGGGTAACGACTTCGCGACGGTGGCGCAGGAATTCGGACAGGATTTGTTTCAGGTTCAGCAAGCGCGGCTGGCCGTCAACCAAGGCCACCATGTTGATACCGAAGCTGTCTTGCAGCTGGGTCAGTTTGTAGAGTTGGTTCAAAACGACTTCGGCATTTTCATTGCGTTTCAATTCGATCACGACACGCATACCGGATTTATCGGACTCGTCGCGCAGGTCGGATACGCCTTCCAACGTTTTTTCGCGTACCAACTCGCCGATTTTCTCAACCAGCTTGGCTTTGTTTACTTGATATGGGATTTCATCGATAACGATGGCTTCGCGCTCGCCGTTTTTACCGATAGGCTCAATATGGGTTTTACCGCGCATCACTACACGGCCGCGGCCGGTTTTATAGCCTTCGCGCACGCCGCTCAAGCCATAAATAGTTGCGCCGGTTGGGAAATCGGGTGCTTGGATAATGTTGATCAGCTCGTCGATTTCAGTTTCAGGCTCATCCAACAAACGCAGGCAAGCATTGATGGTATCGCCCAAATTGTGCGGCGGGATATTGGTTGCCATACCGACGGCAATACCGGACGAACCGTTGACTAGCAGCGCAGGGAAACGGGTCGGCAACACCAGCGGCTCATGTTCGCTGCCGTCATAGTTGGGACCGAAATTGACGGTTTCTTCTTCGATATCTGCCAGCATTTCATGGGAAATTTTTTCCATGCGGATTTCGGTATAACGCATGGCTGCTGCGGCCAAGCCGTCAACGGAACCGAAGTTGCCCTGACCGTCGATCAGTACATAACGCATGGAGAAGTCTTGCGCCATACGGACGATGGTGTCGTAAACGGCTGTATCGCCGTGGGGGTGGTATTTACCGATAACGTCGCCGACGATACGCGCCGATTTTTTATAGGCGGAATTCCAGTTGTTTTTCAACTCGTGCATCGCGTACAACACGCGACGGTGTACCGGCTTGAGACCGTCGCGGACATCCGGCAGGGCTCGCCCCACAATCACGCTCATGGCGTAATCGAGGTAGCTCTTGCGCATTTCGTCTTCAAGGCTGACAGGCAGGGTTTCAAGTGCAAATTTATGGTCGTTGCGGATGGTTGCGTCGGTCATGATTATCTGTAATTTCGTATGGCAAATATCTTGTTGATTCTACCACAAAACAAGCGGTTTATGGCTTTTGCGTGAAGGCCGTCTGAAACAGGATTTCAGACGGCCTTCATTATTTAATAAATTCAATTTAGTTGCAGCCAGAATCTTTGTCCGCAGCCTGCAAACTCAACTCTTTGCGCTTTTTAGCCCTTTCATAACGGCAGCGTTGGCGCTGTGTATTGATTTCCAAAGGCGGTACAGGAACCGGCTTACCGTCTTCAACGGCAACCATGGTGAAGTAGCAGCTGTTGGTATGACGCACTTCGCCGGTGTGGATATTTTGCGCCTCAACCCGAATACCGACTTCCATAGAAGTGCGGCCGGTGTAGTTGATACTGGCGTAAAAGGTTACCAACTCACCAACATGAATAGGCTCTTTAAACAATACTTTATCAACAGACAGAGTAACGCAATAGGTACCGCTGTAACGGCAGGCGCAGGAATAAGCCACTTGGTCGAGCAGGCGCAGAAGATCGCCGCCGTGAACATTGCCGCTGAAGTTTGCCGTATAAGGCATCATCAGCTCGGACATGATCAGTTCATGGGAAGGTAGTTGGCGTTCCGGTTTCATCGTTTATTCTCCTTTTGATATTTATTTTAAAATTGTCTGAAAACTTCAGACTGCACGTGTGCAAAATTATTCTACCGTTTTTAAACGTTGACTTTCAACCCCTTGCCTACCCGTTTACAGCCATTTTCTACGCGAAAAGAAAATCAGCAGTCCGATGATGATGCACAGCATCACACCCAAAACCATGAAATAGCCGTAATGCCAATGCAGCTCGGGCATATTGTCGAAGTTCATGCCGTAGATGCCGGTAATGACGGTCAGCGGCATAAAGATGATGGTAATAACCGTCAATACGCGCATTTGCTGGTTCATGCGGTTGGATTGGAAGGAAAGATAAATGTCCATCATGCTCAACACCATATCACGCGAGGCATCAAGCGATTCGATAAGCTGCATATTGTGGTCGTACACATCGCGCAGATAGACGGTCGATTCGCCTTTGAAAATGGCAAAATCGCCGCGTACGGCCAGTTGGTAGAACACATCGCGCAATGGCAAAAGTGTGCGCCGCAGACGGACGGCATCGCGTTTGAGTCGGTGAATCTTACTGAGAATATCGCTGTTTTCATTTTTAAACAGCGACTTGTCTATTACTTCGACACGGTTGTTGTACGACTCCAAAACAATGAAATAGTCGTCCACAATACGGTCGAGCAGGCAATACGCCAGAAACGCTGTATTTTTGTTCAAAATATTGTGCGGATTCTCGTGCATCTGCCGGCGAAGATGGCTGAATAAGCCCAGCGGTTTTTGTTGGAAAGACAACACAAAATCTTTGCCGATAATTACATACACTTGATCGGAATAGAGCTTGCCCGTAGAGGTATAGTGGTATACCTGTGCGGCAGTAAATACATAGTTGCCGTAGTCTTCGATTTTCGGACGCTGCTTGCGGCTGAGAATATCTTCAATAACCAGCTCATGGATGCCGTAAGGCTCAAGCGCGTGTTTGAGCAAGGCAACATCATTGATGCCGACAAAATGCAGCCAGTTGATTTGACCTTCTTGCGGGCGGGCAATATCGGGCAAGTTTTTTCCGGCAAGATAATCATGCTGAACAAAGGTATCGGCGGAATATAAGGTTTGGTGGATGGCAGAACGCGGCGCATTGTCGGTATTGCTGCGCTGCATGGTTTGGTCTTGCAGATTGTCGGTTGTCTCAACTGGATTGGCTGGTTTGCTCATAAAAATAAATCATGTTTTTTTTAGTTAGAATGAATTGTACAGACAGAAAAGGCCGTCTGAAAACTAATTTTCAGACGGCCTGACAATATCGATCAACGTTTTATTAGGCTTGAGGCGCGGTTTTCTCCAGCTCCAATGCGGCAGCAAGCAAGGACAGGCGCGCCATTACGCCGTAAACGTAGAGGCGGTTGTGTTCGTTGTCCACGTCGCAGTCTTTTTCGGAGCGTGGCATGCCGAGCGAGTCCCATTGTTCAAATACGCGCTTGCAGGCTTCGGGCGCTTCTTGGGAATTGTCGCCACTGCCGGTGGGAATGCTGTTGGACAGTGGCACAAATACCATACCGCCGGCGTTGAGGTTTTCGTCTGCACCACGGCCTTCGTGTACACGGAAAAAACCACCGATTACGAAACGGTCCATCATATACACAACGGGTTCGCACACGGCACCATCCATGGTTTCGTAGGTATAAATACCTTCTTGGACAATGACTTCGCTGACTTCCAAACCTTCTTTGACTTTCGCCATTTTATTGCGGTTTTTACGGTTCAATCCGCGTACTTCATCTGCAGATTTAACGCTCATTACGCCCATGCCATAAGTACCTGCGTCGGCTTTCACAATAACGAAAGGCTGGTCGGTAATGCCCAACTCGTCGTATTTGGCTTGAATTTTCGCCAGCACACGTTCTACTGCTTCCGCTAACGCATCCTCGCCTTCACGCTCTTGGAAGTCCAAACCACTGATTTTTTCAAAATAAGGATTGATTTGCCATTCGTCGATGTCAATTAACTTGGCAAAGTCGGCTGCAACTTGGTTGTACGCGCCGAAATGTTCGGTTTTACGGCGAGTCGTCCAGCCGCCGTGCAAGGGAGGCAATACGGTTTGACTGATGTCTTTAAGGATTTTAGGAACACCCGCAGACAAGTCATTGTTCAACAAAACAACGCAAGGCGAGAAACCGTCTGCGAGATGTACACGCTCACGGGTACGCAATAAAGGCTCAAGTAAAATTTTGTCGCCTAATGCGGTTTCAAACTCGGTTGGCTCAGTCACTTCCGGATTCAGGCTGCCCAAGCGCACTTCGTATCCTGCCGAACGCAAAATCTCGCTGAGTGCGTAAACGTTTTGCAGATAGAATGTGTTGCGCGTGTGGTTTTCAGGAATAATCAATACGGATTTTGCCGTTTCACATGCGCGCTGTACCGCATCTTGCGCGGCAACCGCCGCCAGCGGGATAAAGTTGGGATTCAAATTATTGAAGCCGCCTGGAAACAGGTTCATATCGATAGATGAAATTTTGTAACCGGCATTACGGATGTCAACCGAACCATAAAATGGCGGACGGTGTTCGTTCCAATGCGAACGGAACCATGCTTCGATTTTGGCATGATTGGCAAGGACTTTTTTCTCAAATTCCCGTAATTGAGTCAGATGCTCAGGAGCCATTACCGGTAATTTCATTCTCTATACCTCTTGGTAAGTGTGGGTTGAGTGAGAATGATAGAACTTTTTAGTGCATTTCGACAAGCATTCTTTCAGATAAGATGAATCTTTTTGTCAACAATTCTACAATTTGTCTAATTTTTGACAAATGTTTTTGAAACTTTGCAACAAATTTTAAAAATTGGACAAATTTCTATTGCGCAGCCCCTATAAAAAGCCTAAAATCCGCCCATAAACGCAAACCATCATTCATACCTACCAATAGCAAAGAATACTCATCATGAGCGCACAAACCCTTTACGATAAACTTTGGAACAGCCACGTCGTCCGCGAAGAAGAAGACGGCACTGTCCTGCTTTACATCGACCGCCACCTGGTTCACGAAGTAACCAGCCCGCAAGCATTTGAAGGCTTGAAAATGGCCGGCCGCAAACTCTGGCGTATCGACAGCGTGGTCTCCACAGCCGACCACAACACCCCGACCGGCGACTGGGACAAAGGTATCCAAGACCCGATTTCCAAGCTGCAAGTCGATACTTTGGACAAAAACATTAAAGAGTTTGGCGCACTCGCCTACTTTCCGTTTATGGATAAAGGCCAAGGCATTGTGCACGTTATGGGCCCGGAGCAAGGTGCTACCCTGCCCGGCATGACCGTTGTCTGCGGCGACTCGCACACTTCTACCCACGGCGCATTCGGAGCATTGGCGCACGGTATCGGCACTTCCGAAGTCGAGCACACCATGGCGACCCAGTGTATTACCGCGAAAAAATCCAAATCCATGCTGATTGCCGTTGAAGGCCATCTGAAACCCGGTGTTACCGCTAAAGACGTAGCGCTTTATATCATCGGCCAAATCGGCACGGCAGGCGGTACGGGCTATGCTATCGAGTTTAGTGGCGAAGCCATCCGCAGCCTTTCTATGGAAGGCCGCATGACTCTGTGTAATATGGCGATCGAAGCCGGTGCGCGCTCAGGTATGGTTGCCGTCGACCAAACCACCATCGACTATGTAAAAGGCAAACCTTTCGCACCTAAAGGTGAAGCATGGGACAAAGCCGTCGAATACTGGCGCACGCTGGTGTCTGACGAAGGTGCCGTATTTGATAAAGAATACCACTTCAAAGCCGAAGACATCGAGCCTCAAGTAACTTGGGGCACCTCGCCTGAAATGGTTTTGGACATCAGCGGCAAAGTGCCTAATCCTGCCGAAGAAGCCGATCCGGTCAAACGCAGCGGCATGGAACGCGCCCTTGAATACATGGGCTTGGAAGCCGGTACGCCATTAAACGAAATTCCTGTCGATATCGTCTTTATCGGCTCTTGCACCAACAGCCGTATCGAAGACTTGCGCGAAGCCGCCGCTATCGCCAAAGGCCGTAAAAAAGCGGACAATGTACAACGCGTATTGATTGTCCCTGGCTCCGGTTTGGTTAAAGAGCAGGCAGAAAAAGAAGGCTTGCACGAAGTATTTATCGAAGCCGGTTTTGAATGGCGCGAGCCGGGCTGCTCTATGTGCCTCGCCATGAATGCCGACCGCCTGACCCCGGGACAACGTTGCGCCTCCACCTCCAACCGTAACTTTGAAGGCCGTCAAGGCAACGGTGGACGCACCCACCTCGTCAGCCCTGCCATGGCAGCTGCAGCCGCGGTTACCGGCCACTTTACCGACATCCGCACTATGGCTTAAAGTATTTTCAGACGGCCTTTATTGATCAGGCCGTCTGAAACAATACCTTGCTCAAGTAAGTTTTCCTATTGCGCAAAACGTCCGAAAACCTTCTTAATCATTGATAACTTGAAAGGAATCTAGTATGAAAAAACTGTTTGCATTAGCTGCCGCAGCCCTCATCCTGTCAGCTTGTTCCAGCACTTGGTCCGGCGCAAAAAACGATACCAACCGCAATTGGGACAAAACCAAAGAGACTGCCGAGCGCGTAGCCGATAAAACCAAAGAAACCGCGGAACACGTTGCCGAAAAAACCGGCGAAGCCGTTAAAAAAGGCGGCAATGCAGTAGGCCGCGGCATGAGCCATGTTGGAGAAAAAATCGAAGCCGCTACCGAATAATTCGGTAAATCAGGCCGTCTGAAGCTCCTGACTCCGTTTCAGACGGCCTGATACATTATTAATTTTTCAGACATTTTCACGATTCCAAGCAAAGGAAGAAACAATGAGTAATCCGTCAAGCTGGTTTGGTATTCACGCTCATGATTTGGATCGCGCCAAAGCCTTTTACGAATCCGTATTCGGTAAGCCCCTGCAAGACGTTGGCGGCAACGGATTCCGTTTCATCATTTTCCCAGCCGATTACACCCAACACGGTACGGCCGGCATGATTTGGCACGACAGCAATGCCCAGCCCGGCCACGGCGGTACAACCATTTTCTTCAATTGCCCGGATTGTGCCGAAACAGCAGAAAAAGCCGTTGCAGCAGGCGGCAAACTGTTACAAGAAAAATTCCGCATTGCCAACGGCTTTGCAGCATTTATCGAAGACACAGAAGGCAACCGAATCGGTTTGCACAGCACACGCTAACCCGAATAGCCATAAAATTTCCCATTATTACTATAAGAATCTGACATGAAAGCCTTTACCAAAATTACCGCCATCGTCGCCCCGCTCGACCGCAGCAACGTCGACACCGATGCCATCATCCCCAAACAATTTCTGAAATCCATCAAACGCAGCGGCTTCGGCCCCAATGCTTTTGATGAATGGCGTTACCTCGACCACGGCGAACCGGGCATGGACAACAGCAAACGCCCGTTGAATCCTGATTTCTCCCTGAACCAGCCACGCTATCAAGGCGCACAAATCCTGTTGACGCGTAAAAACTTCGGTTGCGGCTCTTCACGCGAACACGCCCCTTGGGCATTGGACGACTACGGCTTCCGCGCCGTCATCGCCCCCAGCTTCGCCGACATCTTCTTCAACAACTGCTACAAAAACGGCCTTTTGCCTATAGTTTTGACAGAAGAACAGGTTGACCAGCTTTTCAAAGAAGTTGAAGCCAACGAAGGCTATCAGCTCTCCATCGACCTTGCCGAGCAAACCCTGACCACCCCTAGCGGCGAAACATTCACATTCGACATTACCGAACACCGCAAACACTGCCTCTTAAACGGCTTGGACGAAATCGGCCTGACCCTGCAACACGCTGACGAAATTCACGCCTTCGAAGAAAAACGCCGCCAAAGCCAGCCTTGGCTGTTTAACGGTTGACATACAAAAGGCCGTCTGAAAAATTTAAGTGTTTCAGACGGCCTTTACTGAATGTTTTGGGATAGACCATGAGATCATTCGACGAATTAATCCAAACCCAAGACCCTGCGTGGCCATTGATTCAAGAGTGGCTTACAGAAGCGGTAAACAGCGTTGAAGTTCTGCCACGTACGCTTGAAAAGGCAAAGGAAGAACTTGTCAAAACCCAAGTAACGATACGTTCGTTTATGGGTGCTGTCGTTTATGAAACCGGCGGTATCCTTATCGATGACGGCTGGTTACGGATACTTGGTTCTAGCAGCGCGAAGCTACCTCGTGGTTTGGGAAGTTGGAATCTAAACCGTACACAATCCGAGCCAGCAGGCCCTGCTCCCTATTATCTGTTTGCCGATGATGTTGCTGGAGGCTATTTTGCGATTAATGGCGGAGGATTGAATGGCAAAGTAGGTAATGTTTTCTACCTACCACCGGATACACTGGAATGGGAAGATTGCGGTAAAGGTTATGGCGACTTCTTAAATTGGGCATTGACCGGCGATTTACAGTTGTTTTACGAAAACCTGCGTTGGGAAAATTGGCGCGAAGAAATCCATGATTTGAATGGCGACAGCGTTTACACGTTCTTTCCGTTTTTATGGGCTGAAGAAGGCAGCGATATAAACCAAGTCAGCCGCAAGCGTATTCCTATTGCTGAACATTATGCTTCCACTTTGAATCTGCAAAACACAACTCCATAAAAAGCCCTTTCAGACGGCCTTGTTGTCATAATCTCAATAAAGCGTCCTTAAAACGTATTCTTCACATCCTGAAGTTTAATTTCTACCTAACCACACCATGATTACCGACACCATAAGCAATGCCACCCGCTACGCTGCCTTGCATCCCGACTTTGCCGAAGCCTTCCATCTGTTGCAGACCCTAAATTTTGCCAAGCTGCCGGACGGCCAAGTACCATGCGAGAATCCCAATATCCGTATTTTTATCGGTAGCGAGCCGATGAGGACTAAGGGAGAAGCCCAGCCTGAAGCGCACTTAAAACATATTGATATTCAAACGCCGATTGATGGCAGCGAAACATATGGCTGGATAGACAGAGGCCGTCTGAAAAACGGTTTAGGCTACAACGAAAAGCGCGATATCGAATTTTTCGACTGCGAGCCGGAAACCTGGCTGACCTTGGAGCCAGGTGAATTTACGCTATTCTTCCCGAATGATGCGCATGCCCCATTGGTTGGCGACAGGCCGAACATACGCAAAGTCGTTTTTAAAATCCGTGTTGAAACCGAACGTCTATAATTTTTCAGACGGCCTTATCCCCTTATTCAGGACACAATATGTCTTTTTTCAGCAGGTTGTTCCGCTCCAAACCTAAATTAATGACTTGGCAGGAATTTGTCGAATACTTTGCCCGTCGCATCCAAGAAGAATTGGATCTTGAGGCGAAAATCGACTGGGGTGAAAATATTGCGTCTTCGCCCATCATTGTCCAGTTTTCCGAAGACGATGAAGCATCGTTCAGCACATATTTGAGCAACCATTACACAAGTTATCTGCAAAATCCCGAGGCCTTGGAGGCGATTGTTGCAGCCAATTTAGCAGTTATCGATAAGATTCAGGACGCTGATGCCAGTGTTTCAGCACAACAAATTCTTCCGACGATTAAAAATACGATTTATCTGGAAAATGCCAGACTGATTACAAATACGGACGAAGCCGAACCTGACGATTACCTGGTATACAAACCGATTGCCGGCGATATCATGTTGCTTTATATGGTGGATACGGAAGAATCCATGCATACGCTCAATCGTGAGCATATGAAAGAGGCCGGTATTGAAGATGAGGACGCCTTGTATCGTACCGCCATGGATAATCTGCGCCAACGAATGAATGGACGTGTTCAAATTCATCATGCCGAAGGTTGGTCATTGGCTCAAATCCATTTGGACAACGACTATGATGCTTCCCTGATTTTGCTTTTGGACGAAGTACTTAAAGACGATCCTATGCTGCCGGCCAACCCCGTTTTTGCAGTCCCGGCACGCAACGCCCTGCTCGTTTGCAGCCCGTCCGATGAAGAGGCTTTGCAGGCGATGGCAAATATTGCCCTGCAGGCATTTGAAGACTCTGCCTACGCGATTTCTACCCAGCTTTACCAGTACCATAATGGTACAATCAGCGTTTTCAGAGCAAATTGATTTAAGGCCGTCTGAAAAACAGACGACCTGCCCTTTACCTAAAACCTTCCCATAAGGAAACCCGAAATGACCAAACATATCGCTATCTTGCGCGGCGACGGCATCGGCCCTGAAATCGTTGCAGAAACCGTCCGCGTACTCGACAAACTTATCGAACAAGGTTTGGATGTCAGCTACGAATACGCGCCTTTGGGCGGCGAAGCCTATGACGAATACGGCCATCCTTATCCAGAATTCACGCAAAACCTTTGCCGTAAAGCCGATGCGGTACTGCTTGGTGCAGTCGGTTCTCCTCAATACGACAATCTCGACCGTCCATTGCGCCCTGAGCGCGGATTGTTGGCCATCCGTAAAGACTTGAATCTGTTTGCTAATTTGCGCCCTGCCATTTTGTATAAAGAGCTGGCCAATGCTTCCACTCTGAAACCGGAAATCGTAGCCGGCCTCGACATCCTTATCGTACGCGAACTGACCGGCGATATTTACTTTGGCGAGCCGCGCGGCATCCGTGTTTTGGAAAACGGCGAACGCGAAGGCTACAACACCATGAAATACAGCGAAAGCGAAATCCGCCGTATTGCCCACGTTGCCTTCCAATCCGCCCAAAAACGCAGCAAAAAAGTCTGCTCCGTAGGCAAAGCCAACGTTTTGGAAACCACCGAACTGTGGCGCGAAATCTTTGAAGAAATCGGCAAAGAATACCCTGATGTCGAGCTTTCCCATATGTACGTCGACAACGCCGCCATGCAGTTGGTACGCGCGCCCAAACAATTTGACGTGATTGCTACCGGCAACATCTTCGGCGATATCCTCTCTGACGAAGCCTCCATGCTGACCGGCTCCATCGGTATGCTGCCTTCCGCTTCTTTGGACGAAAACGGCAAAGGCCTGTACGAACCGTCTCACGGCTCTGCTCCTGACATTGCCGGTCAAAACAAAGCCAATCCGCTGGCAACCGTTTTGTCCCTCGCTATGTTGTTGCGCTACAGCCTGAACGACGAAGCACGCGCGCAACAAGTCGAAAACGCCGTACAAAAAGTACTGCAACAAGGCTTGCGTACCGGCGATATTTACGAAGAAGGTACCAAACTGGTTTCCTGCTCAGAAATGGGCGATGCCGTATTGGCTGCTTTGTAAGAGGCCGTCTGAAAAAGCGTGGGATCAATCCCGCGCTTTTTTATATGCGAAACTTGAAACCATAAAAAAGGGCGTGTTTTCACACGCCCTTATGTTTTTTCAGACGGCCTTAAGATTGAAAAAATTAACCTCTTTTATGTTTGCCGCCAAAGCTGTCGTTAGACTTGCGCTTGCCTTTAAAGCCTTCGCCGCCTTTTTTGAAACCGTCAGACTTCTTGAAACCGTCTTTCTTAAAGCCATCTTTCTTGAAACCGTCTTTTTTATGGCCTTCGCCGTGAGCTTTACCGCCGAAACCTTCTTTAGCCGGTTTCTTATCACCACGCCAGCCGCCGGATTTACGATCGCCCCAGCCGCCTTTACCTTTCGGTTTGCCACCGGCAGATTTGCGTTTACGTGTCGGCTCCATGCCTTCGATGGTCAGCTCAGGTAATTTGCGGCCGATGTATTTTTCAATTTTGTGTACTTTGACGTATTCGTTCACTTCGGCAAAAGTAATCGCAATACCGGTACGGCCAGCGCGGCCGGTACGGCCGATGCGGTGAACGTAGTCTTCAGCCTGTTTCGGCAAGTCGTAGTTGATAACGTGGGTAATGGTTGGTACGTCGATACCACGTGCGGCTACATCGGTGGCAACCAAAATTTTGCAGCGGCCTTTGCGCAAGTCCATCAGCGTACGGTTACGCCAGCCTTGCGGCATATCGCCGTGCAGGCAGTTGGCGGAAAAACCTTTTTCATACAATTCATCCGCGATGACTTCGGTCATGGCTTTGGTGGACGTGAAAATCACACATTGATCGATATTGGCATCGCGCAAGATGTGGTCGAGCAGGCGGTTTTTGTGGCGCATATCGTCGCAGTACAGCAGCTGCTCTTCGATTTTGCCTTGATCATCCACACGCTCAACTTCGATGGTTTCAGGGTCTTTGGTCAGTTTGCGCGCCAGTTTGCCCACTGCGCCGTCCCAAGTGGCAGAGAACAACAAAGTCTGACGGTCGCTCGGCGTTGCTTCAACGATGGTTTCGATGTCGTCGATAAAGCCCATGTCCAACATACGGTCGGCTTCGTCCAGAATCAGCACTTCCAAACGTTCAAAATCAACTTTGCCGCTCTGCATCAAGTCCATCAGACGACCCGGAGTAGCGACAATCAGGTCAACCGGTTTGCTCAAAGCACGGGTTTGGTAGCCGAAAGATGCGCCGCCTACAATGCTGACAGTACGGAACCAACGCATATTTTTAGCATACGCCAACGCGTTTTTTTCCACCTGAGCCGCTAGTTCGCGGGTCGGAGTCAACACCAAAGCGCGTGGGCCTTTGCCCGGTTTTTCGCTGCGCTTGGTCAGTTTTTGCAAAGTCGGCAGCAGGAAGGCTGCGGTTTTGCCTGAACCGGTTTGTGCCGAAGCCATAATGTCGCGGCCGTCCAAAGCAAACGGAATCGCTTGCGCCTGAATCGGGGTCGGGCTTTCATAACCCTCGCTGCTTACGGCAGACAAAATGTTTTTATCAAGGTTCAAATCGGCAAATTTAATAGACATATCTATCCTAAGAGACAACAACGCGCACGCCTGAACAATTTCAGACGACCTGAAGCAAAGGAAAGTAACGATACGGGAAATGTGAAGTTACAGGGTTGTCGCAAGCATCTTGCTTGTGGTTAACATCGACGACAACCTGCACAGAAAAGGCTTTGCAAATATGCAAGCAATAAAAGAAACGCGCCCGAAACGGCGGTTTAGGTTGGATGACGATGGCTTCGTATCAAAAGGCGAATGGCGGATAATATAGATTTTATGGATAACAGTCAAGCAAAAAGGCATCAAGTGCGTTAAAATCCAACCCCTTCCCAATACTTATTCAGGCCGTCTGAAACCATGACCGACATTACCCCCTTTGCCAACCGCTTAGGTAAAAACATCAAACATCTTATGAAATGGGCCAAACGCAACAATATCGAAGCCTGGCGCATTTACGACCGCGATATTCCCCAATTTCCCTTTGCCGTCGATGTTTACGGCGACCAAATCCATCTTCAGGAATACGATACCGGCTGGCTGATGCAGCCCGAAGAATACGAAGCATGGCTTGCCGATGTATTGGAAGCCATCGGTTTTGTGACCGGTTTTGCGCCCGAACAAATCCACCTCAAACGCCGAGAACGTCAAAAAGGTTTACAACAATACGAGAAAACCGGCAAAACCGGCGACGATTTCGTCATCACTGAAAACGGCCGCAAGTTTTGGGTCAACCTCGACAAATACCTCGATACCGGCCTTTTCCTCGACCACCGCAACACGCGCAAAAAAGTCGGCGAAACCGCAGCGGGTAAACGCTTCCTCAACCTGTTTTCCTACACAGGCAGCTTTACCGTCTATGCCGCAACCGGGGGCGCGGTATCCAGCGAAACCGTCGATTTATCCAACACTTATCTCGAGTGGGCAAAACGCAATTTCGAACTTAACGGCATCGACTCCGAACAACACAAAATCGTCCGCGCCGACGTGTTCCAATACCTGCAAAACGCCACCGCCGAAGGCAAACAGTTCGACCTTATCGTCATGGATCCGCCCAGCTTCTCCAACAGCAAAAAGATGCTCGACATCCTCGACATCCAGCGCGACCACAAAAAGTTGATTGACGGCGCGATGAACCTGCTCGCTTCAGACGGTCTTTTGTACTTCTCCAACAACTTGCGCAGCTTCGTCTTGGACGATTCGGTATCGGAACAATACGCCGTCAAAGACATTTCCAAACAATCCGTTCCCGACGATTTCCGCAACAAGAAAATCCATCAGTGTTGGGAAATCAAGCATAAATAAACATCAGGCCGTCTGAAAGCCAGTTTTCAGACGGCCTGATTGCCATATTGAATCTCTCAATCAATAAGCGCATAATTGAAGAAATTGTTGACAATATTAAAAGGAAAAGAACATGCAAAACTACCTGACGCCCAATTTCTCATTCGCCCCCATGATTCCGGAACGCGCGATCGGCAGCCGGGTTTGGGATACCGAAGGACGAGAGTACATTGACCTGTCAGGCGGTATTGCTGTGAACGCGCTGGGTCATTGCCATCCCGATTTGGTTGCGGCCTTGGCCGAACAATCGCAAAAACTCTGGCACATTTCTAATATCTACACCACCCAACCGGCGCAAGAATTGGCCCAAAAACTGGTCGAAAACACCTTTGCCGACAAAGTGTTTTTCTGCAACTCCGGCGCAGAAGCCAATGAAGCCGCGCTGAAACTGGCGCGCAAATACGGCCGCGATCATTTTGGCGAACACAAAACCGAAATCATCTCCTGCCTCAACAGCTTCCACGGCCGCACCCTGTTTACCGTATCCGTCGGCGGCCAGCCCAAATACAGCAAAGACTACGCACCGCTGCCGGCCGGCATTACCCACGTCCCCTTCAATGATGTTGCCGCATTGGAAGCAGCCGTCAGCGACAAAACCTGCGCCGTGATTATCGAGCCGATTCAAGGTGAAAGCGGCATTCTGCCTGCCACTCAAGAATACCTGCAAGCCGCACGCCGTTTATGTGACAAACACGGCGCCTTGCTGATTTTGGACGAAGTACAAACCGGCATGGGTCATACGGGCAAACTGTTTGCCTACGAGCATTACGGCGTAACACCCGATATTCTCAGCTCCGCCAAAGCCTTGGGCGGCGGCTTCCCGATTGGCGCGATTCTGACCACCGATAAAATCGCCCCAACCTTCGGCCCCGGAACGCATGGCTCGACCTTCGGCGGCAATCCGATGGCGTGCGCGGTCGGCAGCCGTGCGTTTGACACCATCAATGCGCCCGAAACATTGGCATACGTTCAGCAACAAGGCCAAAAACTTCAGACGGCCTTGCGTGAATTGGGCGTGAAAACCGGCGTATTTAAAGAAGTCCGCGGCATGGGCCTGCTGCTCGGCTGCGTATTGGCAGACGAATACGCAGGCAAGGCATCGGAAATTACCGCCGCCGCTTTGAAACACGGTTTGATGGTACTGGTTGCCGGCGCCAATGTCGTGCGCTTCGCCCCCAGCCTGCTGCTGAACGATGAAGACATGGCCGAAGGCTTGAAACGTTTTGAAGCGGCGTTAAAAGAGTGGACAGCCTAACCTAGCAAGATAATAAGCTAAGGTTATTGCACTTCAAATCCCAATCCGCTGACCTTTCTTATTCATAAAAGTGTTCAAACTCTTGGATTCTTGCCTGAGACCAGTATGAAAACAGGCATATAAAAGATTCAAAATAAAACTTATTATTAACTTCGAAAATATCAGCCATAATACAAAACTTATTAATTTTTCACACATTTTTTCTTTGTTTGTTATAATGTGAAATATATGCAATGTCGCATATTTTCAAAGTTAGGATTGATAAATGAAAATGAAATGGCTTGCCCTCGTAACCGCTGCTGCATTGAGTTTGACTGCTTGTGGTGATAAAAACAAACAGGCTTCCGATGAGCCTGTAAAAGCTGCTGCAGGTAATACGGCAGAAGCCCCTAAAGATGCTGAAAAACCTGCTGAAGAAGCAAAACCTGAGGTAAAACCTGTGGTTTCTTCAGGCAATTTCTTGGCGGATGCAACCGCTCTGCAAGCTGCTGAAGATGCGCTGAAAGCACTGCCGCAATTCGGTGGCAAACCACTCAATATTTTCCAAAACATCCATTTCTACGGCGGCAAACGTCCGCGCATTACCGTGGAAATTCAAGACCCTAACAAACCCGAAAATATCGACCACTACGAATTTGAAGACGGTAAATGGAGCGAGCCTCAACCTGTCCGCATTTCCGGCAACGGAAATATGAAAGACAACGTTTTCCCGTTGGATGAAATCAAATTTGCCGATATCGCGAAAATCGCTCAAACCTACGGCGAAAAAGCCAAAGAAGTAGAAGCCAAAGAAACAGACTTACCTCACGTGTATTACTCCTTGTTCGTATCGACCGGTAAGAAAGAGTGGATCACCGGTTTCCTCAAAACCGATCGTGCGGAATACGAATTTGAATTTAACAATGACGGTACTCTGAAAAGCTTCAAAAAACGTTGATAGCTTGGTCAGTTGGAAACTAATGGCCGACTGACTTTATTTGATTGAGACAGCCATGTTTGTCTTGATAGAGGTCGTCTGAAAAACATTTAGGTTTTAACTTTGTTGAAACCTTGCTTTCAGACGACCTTTTTACGTCTTTACTTTATTCTATAAAACAACATATTCCTACATTCCCTGTCATTTGATGTTTGTTAAAAATCGTGCTATCTCTTCGTGTTACGCTTGGCAAACAATTTGATTTTGCGAAGAAAAGGAGCAGGAGATGGTATCATTGGAAACCCAAATCGCTGGTTTTTCTTTTGACAACTGCCTGATGAACGCAGCAGGTGTGTCATGTATGACTGTTGAGGAATTGGAAGCAGTCAGACAGTCTTCGGCAGGCACTTTCATTACCAAGACCGCAACGCTTACCCCGCGTCAAGGCAACCCCGAGCCGCGTTATCGGGACGTGCCTATCGGCAGCATCAATTCGATGGGTTTGCCGAATCAAGGCATTGATTACTATCTGGATTACCTGCTTACCCTTCAAGAGTCTCAGCCGGAACGGACATTTTTCCTATCACTGGTCGGCCTGTCGCCCGGCGAAACACATATCCTGTTGGAAAAGGTGCAAAACAGCGGGTTTAACGGCATTACCGAACTCAACCTATCCTGTCCAAACGTCGCCGGCAAACCGCAAATCGCCTACGACTTTGAAACAACCGAGATGATTTTGGATAATGCCTTTACCTACTTCGACAAGCCCTTGGGTATCAAACTACCGCCGTATTTCGATATAGCCCATTTTGATCAAGCGGCGAAAGTGTTCAACCGCTATCCCCTAAAATTCGTCAACTGCGTCAACTCCATCGGCAACGGCATGTATATCGAAGACGAATCCGTCGTCATCCGCCCGAAAAACGGCTTCGGCGGCATAGGCGGCCAATACATCAAACCGACTGCGCTCGCCAATGTCCACGCGTTCTATCAAAGACTGGATCCATCTATCCAAGTCATCGGAACGGGCGGCGTTTATAGCGGCCGTGATGCGTTTGAACACATCTTATGCGGCGCAAGCATGGTGCAGATCGGCACGGCGCTACACCAGCAAGGCGTAGGTATTTTTGAACGGGTTTCCCTTGAATTAAAAGCCATCATGGCGCAAAAAGGCTACGAAAAACTGGAAGACTTCCAAGGCAAATTGAAATATTTTGAATAAGGTTTACTCTAAAAAACGCCCAAGGCCGTCTGAAAATTTCAGACGGCCTTGTTGTATAATTGCTCCCCACATTACCCGTCTTCCCCTTCAATGAAACTCAACCCCCAACAGCAAGCCGCAGTCAAATATCTAGGCGGCCCCCTGCTCGTCCTTGCCGGCGCAGGCAGCGGTAAAACCGGCGTGATTACGCAAAAAATCAAGCATTTGATTGTCAATGTCGGCTATCTGCCGCATACCGTCGCCGCGATTACCTTTACCAATAAAGCCGCCACGGAAATGCAGGAGCGCGTCTCCAAAATGCTGCCCAAGTCGCAAACGCGCGGGCTGACGATTTGCACCTTCCACTCTTTGGGTATGAAGATTTTGCGCGAAGAAGCCAATCAAATCAGTTACAAAAAAAACTTTTCCATCCTCGACTCTACCGACAGCGCTAAAATCATCGGCGAACTCTTGGGTGGTACGGGCAAAGAAGCCATATTCAAAGCGCAACATCAAATTTCCCTTTGGAAAAACGATTTAAAAACGCCTGAAGAGGCAGTTCAGACGGCCTCTAATGCGTGGGAACAACAAACAGCGCGCGTCTATGCGAGTTATCAGGAAACCCTGCAAAGCTATCAGGCGGTGGACTTCGACGACTTAATCCGTCTGCCTGCCGTGCTGTTGCAGCAAAATAGCGAAGTGCGCAACAAATGGCAGCGGCGGCTGCGTTATCTGCTGGTTGACGAATGTCAGGACACCAACACCTGCCAATTTACCCTGATGAAGCTCTTGACCGGCGCGGAAGGCATGTTTACCGCCGTCGGCGACGACGACCAATCCATCTACGCTTGGCGCGGCGCGAACATGGAGAACCTGCGCAAAATGCAGGAAGACTATCCGCAGATGAAGGTCATCAAGCTGGAGCAAAACTACCGCTCCACCGCGCGGATTCTTAAAATCGCCAACAAAGTGATTGAAAATAACCCCAAGCTGTTCACCAAAAAACTTTGGTCGCAGTTCGGCGAAGGCGAAATCGTCAAGGTCGTTGCCTGTCAAAGCGAGCAGCACGAAGCCGACTGGGTTGTCAGCCAAATCGTCAAGCAGAAGCTGGTCGGCGGCGACAAAACCCAATACGCCGATTTCGCCGTGTTATACCGCGGCAACCATCAGGCGCGGATTTTCGAAGAAGCCTTGCGCAGCGCGCGTGTTCCCTACCAACTCTCCGGCGGACAAAGCTTTTTCGACAAAGCCGAAATCAAAGACGTTTTGTCCTATTTGCGCCTGCTTGCCAATCCCAACGACGATCCCGCCTTCCTGCGCGCCGTCACCACGCCCAAACGCGGTATCGGCGATGTAACGTTGGGCAAACTCAACACCTACGCGCACGAACACGAATGCAGCCTGTATGAAGCCGCGCAAACCGAAGAAGCCCTTGCTTTGCTGAACAACACCAACCGCCAACACCTGCAAGCCTTCATGGATATGATTGAAAGCTACCGCGCTAAAGCCGAAACCAGCGAAGCAGGCGAGCTTATCCATAACCTGCTGAAAGAAATCGACTACGAAAACCACTTGCTGGTCAATGAGGAAGGCAAAGCAGGTGAAATCAAATGGCGTAACGTTACCGACCTGACAGGCTGGCTGGAACGCAAAGGCGAGCAAGACGGCAAAAACATCATCGAGCTTGCCCAAACCATCGCCCTGATGACACTTTTGGAAGGCAAAAGCGAAGAAGAAGTCGATGCCGTCAAACTCTCCACCCTGCACGCTTCCAAAGGTTTGGAATACCCCTACGTTTTCCTTGTCGGTTGCGAAGAGGGCATCCTGCCGCACAACGACAGCATCGAAGAAGACAATGTCGAAGAAGAACGCCGCCTGATGTACGTCGGTATTACCCGTGCCAAACGTCAACTTACGCTGACCCACTGCCTCAAACGCAAAAAGCAAGGCACATGGCAGTTCCCCGAGCCGAGCCGCTTCATAGACGAAATGCCGCAGGAAGACATCAAAATCCTAGGCCGCAAAGGCGGCGAGCCGATTGTGAGCAAGGAAGAAGGAAAAAGTAATCTGGCGGGTTTGCTGGATATGCTGGGAAATAAAAGAAAAGGCTAAGACAAGGCCGTCTGAAAGTAAGGTTTCAGACGGCCTTATTGTCAGTAAAATGTCAAAGACAACAATCAAATAATTTTTACTTTATACCTTTACGCCTATCCGTCCCCCTTCCTCCCGATTCTTCAAAAATAAACAAAAATAATCGAATAATCAGGTACAAAAATAAAAAATCAAGCGACACGATTGCTCCCATTCTCCTTCAATTTACAAGCAAAAATTGTCAACACTTGAAGTATAAATTCACAAGCAAAATTGCATTTTTCAGGTATAATAATGGATTCCCCAACTGCATTTTGTGAGCTGAATCCATGTCTGTTGTTCTGCCCTTGCGCGGTGTAACCGCCCTTTCCGATTTCCGTGTTGAAAAACTCTTCCAAAAAGCAGCCGCACTCGGCCTGCCCGAAGTCAAATTAAGCAGCGAATTTTGGTATTTTGTCGGTAGCGAAAAAGCACTTGATGCCGCGACAGTCGAAAAACTGCAAGCCTTACTGGCAGCGCAAAGCGTTGAACAAACGCCCAAAGCGCGCGAGGGCTTGCATTTATTTTTGGTAACGCCCCGTTTGGGTACGATTTCGCCGTGGGCTTCCAAGGCGACCAATATCGCCGAAAACTGCGGTTTGGAAGGCATTGAGCGTATTGAACGCGGCATGGCCGTATGGTTGGAAGGTGCGCTTACCGACGGGCAAAAACAACAATGGGCAGCCCTATTGCACGACCGCATGACCGAAAGCGTGTTGACCGACATCGATGCAGCGGCGCAACTGTTCCACCATATCCAATCGGAAACCTTCTCCAGCGTAGATGTATTGGGCGGCGGTAAAGAGGCATTGGTCAAAGCCAATACCGAAATGGGCTTGGCGCTTTCAGCCGACGAAATCGATTATCTGGTTGAAAACTATCAAGCTTTAAACCGCAATCCGACCGATGTTGAATTGATGATGTTCGCTCAGGCAAACAGCGAGCACTGCCGCCACAAAATCTTCAACGCTGACTTCATCCTCAACGGCGAAAAACAACCGAAATCCCTCTTCGGCATGATTCGCGATACACACAATGCGCATCCCGAAGGCACAGTCGTTGCCTATAAAGACAATTCGTCCGTGATTGAAGGCGCAAAAGTCGAGCGTTTCTATCCGAATGCGGCGGAAAACCAAGGCTACCGTTTCCACGAAGAAGACACCCATATCATCATGAAAGTGGAAACGCACAACCATCCGACCGCCATCGCGCCGTTTGCGGGCGCGGCAACAGGTGCGGGCGGTGAAATCCGCGATGAAGGCGCAACAGGCAAAGGCTCACGTCCGAAAGCGGGCTTAACCGGCTTTACCGTTTCCAACCTGAATATTCCAGGCTTGGAGCAGCCGTGGGAACAAGCCTACGGCAAACCCGGTCATATTGCTTCTCCACTAGACATCATGATTGAAGGCCCGATCGGCGGCGCAGCGTTCAACAACGAATTCGGCCGTCCGAACCTCTTGGGCTACTTCCGTACCTTTGAAGAAAAATTTGACGGTCAGGTCCGCGGCTACCACAAACCGATTATGATTGCCGGCGGCTTAGGCAGCATTCAGGCACAACAAACACACAAAGACGAAATCCCCGAAGGCGCATTGCTGATCCAACTGGGCGGCCCGGGCATGCTCATCGGCTTGGGCGGCGGCGCGGCTTCTTCCATGAACACCGGCACAAACGACGCATCTTTGGACTTCAACTCCGTACAACGCGGCAACCCCGAAATCGAACGCCGCGCGCAGGAAGTCATCGACCGCTGCTGGCAGCTTGGCGATAAAAACCCGATTATCTCCATCCACGACGTCGGCGCAGGCGGCTTGTCCAACGCCTTCCCTGAACTCGTCAACGATGCCGGACGCGGCGCGGTATTCAAACTGCGCGAAGTACCGCTGGAAGAACACGGCCTCAGCCCATTGCAAATTTGGTGTAACGAATCGCAAGAGCGTTATGTATTGTCGATTTTGGAAAAAGATTTGGAGACCTTCCGCGCCATCTGCGAACGCGAACGCTGCCCGTTTGCCGTAGTCGGTACGGCGACTGACGATGGTCATTTGAAAGTACGCGACGACTTATTCTCCAACAATCCCGTCGATTTGCCGTTGAACGTTTTGCTCGGCAAACCGCCCAAAACCACGCGCACCGACAAAACAGTTACGCCGTCTGAAAAACCGTTTAACGCTGGCGATATCGACATTACCGAAGCCGCCTACCGCGTTCTGCGCCTGCCTACCGTAGCGGCTAAAAACTTCCTGATTACCATCGGCGACCGCAGCGTCGGCGGCATGACCCACCGCGACCAAATGGTCGGCAAATACCAAACCCCCGTAGCTGACTGCGCCGTTACCATGATGGGTTTCAACACCTATCGCGGCGAAGCGATGTCTATGGGCGAAAAACCGACCGTCGCCCTGTTTGACGCGCCTGCTTCAGGCAGAATGTGCGTCGGCGAAGCCATCACCAACATCGCTGCGGTCAATATCGGCGACATCGGCAACATCAAGCTCTCCGCCAACTGGATGGCGGCGTGCGGCAACGAAGGCGAAGACGAAAAACTCTACCGCACCGTCGAAGCCGTTTCCAAAGCCTGTCAGGCATTGGATTTAAGCATCCCCGTGGGCAAAGACAGCCTGTCGATGAAAACCGTATGGCAGGATGGCGAAGAGAAAAAATCCGTTGTTTCGCCGTTGAGCCTGATTATCTCCGCGTTCGCGCCAGTTCAAGACGTGCGCAAAACCGTTACGCCCGTATTAAAAGACAATGCCAATTCGTTCACTATTCTGCTGATGATTGACTTAGGCAACAACAAGTGCCGTATGGGTGGGTCTGCACTGGCTCAAGTGTATAACCGAAGCGGCGGCGAAGCACCTGATATTGATGCAGGCCGTCTGAAAGCGTTTTATCAGTTAATTCAGCAACTCGTTCAAGAAGATAAGTTGCTGGCCTACCACGACCGCAGCGACGGCGGTTTGTTTGTGACTCTGGCAGAAATGGCATTTGCTTCTCGCCGTGGCATGAATCTCGACCTGCTGACAATGGTAAGTAAAAATATTAACGTTCAAAACGAGTATTACTCGTCTCAAGAATGGCAAAAATTTGTCCTAACTACCCTGTTTAACGAAGAATTAGGAGCCGTTATTGCTGTTCACGCTGCCGACCACGAATATATTTTCAATTTGTGCGAGAAACTGAATCTCACGCTGCACTATTTGGGAGAGTTTGCCGACAGCGGCCATATGGTCATCAATGCAGGAGAAGAAATTTTCAATCAATCCCTTACCGACCTGCAACGCGCATGGCAGGAAACCAGCCACGCCATTCAACGTCTGCGCGACAACCCTGCCTGCGCCGACAGTGAGTTTGCCCTGATTGACGACAACGACCGCAGCGCATTGTTTGCCGACGTGAAGTTCGACGTGAACGAAGACATCGCCGCGCCTTTCGTCAACAGCGGCGCGAAACCCAAAATCGCCATCCTGCGCGAACAGGGCGTGAACGGACAAATCGAAATGGCCGCCGCCTTCACCCGCGCCGGATTCGATGCTTACGACGTGCATATGTCCGACCTGATGGCAGGCCGCGTCCACCTTGCCGACTTCAAAATGCTGGCGGCGTGCGGCGGCTTCAGCTACGGCGACGTACTCGGCGCGGGCGAAGGCTGGGCGAAATCCATCCTGTTCCACCCCGCCTTGCGCGACCAGTTCGCCGCCTTCTTCGCCGACCCGAACACGCTGACATTGGGCGTGTGCAACGGCTGCCAAATGGTCAGCAACCTCGCCGAAATCATCCCCGGCACGGCAGGCTGGCCGAAGTTCAAACGCAACCTGAGCGAACAGTTCGAAGCGCGCCTGAGCATGGTTCATGTTCCGAAATCCGCGTCGCTGATTCTGAACGAAATGCAAGGTTCCAGCCTGCCTGTCGTGGTCAGCCACGGCGAAGGCCGCGCCGACTTCGCGCTTCACGGCGGCAACATTTCTGCTGATTTGGGCATTGCGTTGCAATATGTAGACGGTCAAAACCAAGTGACCCAAACTTATCCCCTCAACCCTAACGGCTCGCCTCAAGGTATTGCCGGTGTAACCAACGCCGATGGTCGCGTGACCATCATGATGCCGCATCCGGAACGCGTCTATCGTGCCGCACAAATGAGCTGGAAACCGGAAGACTGGACCGAACTCTCCGGCTGGTACCGCCTCTTCGCCGGAGCAAGGAAAGCTTTGGGTTAACCGGCAGGCTGATTTGATTCAGGTTTAAAGAAAAGGTCGTCTGAAAACGATTTAGCGGATTCTGTTATATCTGTTTTCAGACGACCTTTATATATTCTTTTACGTATAAGACCGAACCAATGCGTATGAAGACCGAACCAACCGCCGTCATTCCCGCGCAGGCGGGAATCCAGACCTCTGCATTTCAAAAATATTTAAAAATTACTGCAAATCCAAACTTCTGGATTCCCGCCTGCGCGGGAATGACGGCCTAGATTTTTTATCCCGAACCTATATACAAATAAACTTAATTGAATTTATAGAAAAATTTGGAGAAGCTTATGTCTAACATAGTAATTTTTAAAAACATGCCGAATGATGATGACTATATTAAATGGATTGATGAAAACCCAAATGGATTTGTATTAAATATAGATCAAACTAAAGACCCTTCTAAGATTTGGAAAGATTATCCCAAAATACATTTTGCTAATTGTAACCAACTAAATAAAAGGCCGGGGCGCACAACTGGAAAATATTTCAAAGTTTGCTCAAACTCAATTGAAGAACTTGAAAAATGGAGCCTGGATGAATACAGGAGAGAACTAACTCCATGCGGAACCTGTAAGAAAAACGGATTACCGGTAGGACGGCTCATGGGAATACCAAATTTTCAGGTAGCTTCTGCCCTGTCCTTAAAATCTGATATAGACGAACTCGAAGAATGTTTAGCCTCCGAGACTAATCCAGAAAAGCGAACCGAAATTGAAACTTTGATAAAAGCCCGTCAAGGGCAAGGCAGATTCCGGCAAAAACTACTCGAACTGTATCCGAACTGCCCGCTAACAGGTCTAGATGTTCGGTCTTTACTTATTGCCAGCCATATCAAACCTTGGAGCAAATGCAATAATGAAGAGAGGTTAGATCCCTTCAATGGACTGATGCTCGCACCCAATATTGACGCATTATTCGATAGCGGACTGATTACGTTTGATGCCGACGGTACGATAAAAATCAGTCCGAAAATCGATCTGGAAAATCAAAAGCGGCTTGGAATTTCTCCCGATATGAAATTAAAAATCGAACCTGAAAGCCAAAAATATTTCGAGTATCACCGCAACCACGTTTTCCAAAAAGAAGAATAGATAGTGTTGAACAGCCCGTTGATTTAAGGTCGTCTGAAAACGATTTAGCGAACCACGCTATATTTGTTTTCAGACGACCTTTTTGCGTCCTTTTGCGTATAAAGACCAAACCCGCCGCCATCATTCTGTATTTCCCTCTTTTAAACTATAATCGACATATTCAGACGGCCTTTCCCGACATTATGACTCGACAAGCCTTTATCCTCAGCGATTGCGAATTTTCCGAATGCGGCGAGAAGCCTTACGCCCTGTTGACCGCGAATCCGACGAAGGAACACCACTTCATCGCTCAAACCGAGCAGCGGCAGCATGCGCATAATCCGCAGGTCAGCCCGCAAAATCAAAACGTTTACCGCCTGCCCTTGTCAATGTTCCATACTGGCGAAAAAGCCCGCGGCAAAGAACAAAACCGCAGCGAAGCGATAAGCGTCAACATCATCGGCAACTTGGCGGCGAAAAACCTCTATACGCTGACCTTTGTCGAAGACTCCGCCAACCAATACAATCTGGAAAGCTGGTTCAACCGTCATGAAAGCGGCTACGAAGATGCCTGCAACCATCTACGCACCTTACCTGCAGGCTGTCTGAAAACAACTACGGCAAATGCCGATACCGTCAAAGTACCGGATGCCTTGTGGCGGATATTGCGGCTGAAATTCCTCGGTATTCTGCGCAATCCGCACAACCACAAAAACCTGTTTGCCCACCGCCTGCACCAAACACTTCGAGCGCAGCTGCCGGAAGTCGGTTTTGAATTTGTCCGCTTAATCAGCAAACGCGATCCCAAGCGCATCGAAGCCATTATGCAGGACTACCGTTTCACTTTTCTCGGCTATGTTGATTGGCTGGGCGGGCTTTACGGTATGTTGAGCGAAGGCGTGGCGCAACCGTCGTTGTTTGAACGGCTATTTTGCAATATCTTTGCCGAACCCGAAGCAGTGAAAATCGAATTGTTCCGCTATCCGGAAAACACGGGGCTGTGCCTGTTTGGCGACAGCAGTTTCTGCCTGCAAGCCTCGGCCAAACTATTCAGCGTCGGCGTTAATATCTCGCACGATATGTTTGCCATCATCCATCTGCAAACCGACCGTTGGCACGCGTTTAAAAACACCTTTCATCACGACGCGCCCAAACTGCAAGGCCAAGTGCGGATTATCGACGGCGACCAAACCCAAAGATTGCTGTTCAACCGACTGTGCATCCATCAAGCCCATGAAGCCGTGTTCGGCCAAAGCCCGAATATCAAAGATTATCTAGAGGCCGTCTGAAACCCCAAACCAGAAGAAAGCATATGAAAATCACGCCAATCCAAGCCCTAAACGACAACTACATCTGGATGATTCAAGAGGGCAACCATGCTGCCTGCGTCGATCCGTCCGATGCCACGCCCGTTTTGAAATTCCTCGTCCACAACCGCCTGATGCTGGCGCAAACATGGATTACCCATCCACACCCCGATCATACCGGCGGCGCAAAAAGCCTGTTCCACGGCTTTTTAGAATCCCCGATCTATGGCGAAAGCGACATCGACGTGGCAACGCATACCGTCACCGCAGGTACGCAGTTCCCGTTTGGCGAAGGCTTGGTTACCGTTTGGGCAACCCCCGGCCATACCGACCGCCACATCAGCTATCTGCTGGAAAATTCAGACGGCCTGCATGTTTTCTGCGGCGATACCTTGTTCTCCGCCGGTTGTGGACGCGTATTTACCGGAACAATTGAGCAGCTTTACGACAGCTTCCACCGATTCAACCAGCTACCCGAAGAAACGCTGTTTTATCCGGCACACGAATACACCGCCTCCAATCTGCGCTTTGCCCAGCATATCGAGCCAGACAATGCCGACATTCAGACAGCCTTGGCCGCAGCCGAACACACGCCGACACTGCCTGTCAGCCTGGCGCACGAACGCAAAGTCAATCCGTTTTTCCGCATACATCTGCCCCAAGTTCAGGCACGCGCCCAAGAATTGAGCGGACGAAAATTAAACAGCGAACTCGAAGTCTTCGCCGCTTTACGTGAATTGAAAAATCAATTTTAATTGGGCTTAGTCCCTAAAGAATAAAGGCCGTCTGAACAATATCTGTTCAGACGGCCTTTATTCTTTAGGGATTATTCCCATTCAATCGTGGCAGGCGGTTTGCCGCTGACATCATAAACCACGCGGTTGATGCCTTTGACTTCGTTGATGATGCGGTTGGACACGCGGCCAAGCAGCGAGTATGGCAGCTCAGCCCAGTGGGCAGTCATAAAGTCGCTGGTAATCACGGCACGCAAGGCTACGACGTAATCGTAAGTGCGGCCGTCACCCATTACGCCGACGGATTTCACAGGCAGGAATACGGCAAAGGCTTGGCTGGTCAGGTCATACCAAGATGTGCCGTTTTCATCGGTAGTATTGCGCAATTCTTGAATAAAAATATCGTCTGCCTGACGGAGCAAGTCGGCGTATTCTTTTTTCACTTCGCCCAAGATACGCACGCCCAAACCCGGGCCCGGGAACGGATGACGGTACACCATTTCGCGCGGCAGACCCAAAGCGACGCCCAGTTCGCGTACTTCGTCTTTGAACAAGTCGCGCAAAGGCTCAAGCAGCTTGAGCTTCATGTTTTCAGGCAGACCGCCGACATTGTGGTGGGATTTGATGGCGTGGGCTTTTTTGGTTTTCGCGCCTGCGGATTCGATTACGTCAGGGTAAATCGTACCTTGCGCCAACCATTTGGCGTTGGTGAGTTTTTTCTCTTCAGCGTCAAAGACTTCGATAAATTCCGCACCGATGATTTTGCGTTTTTTCTCCGGATCGGTCACGCCGGCAAGTTTCGCCAAAAACTGCTCTTCGGCATCAACGTGAATCACGCGCACACCCAAGTTGCGGGCAAACATGTCCATCACCATTTTGCCTTCATTCAAACGTAACAGACCGTGGTCAACAAACACGCAGGTCAGTTGGTCACCGATGGCGCGGTGAATCAGCGCGGCCGCTACGGAAGAGTCCACGCCGCCAGACAAACCCAAAATCACTTCGTCGCTGCCGACTTGTTCGCGGATTTTGGCAACAGCTTCTTCGATGTAGTTCGGCATGGTCCAGCTTGGTTGTGCGCCGCAAATATCCAAGACAAAGCGGTTTAACAACGCGCGGCCTTGTTTGGTGTGGGTCACTTCAGGGTGGAATTGGATGCCGTAGAATTGTTTCTCAGCGTTTTCCATCATGGCAATCGGGCAAGACGGGGTGTCGCCGATGACAGAGAAGCCGGTAGGCAGTTTGGAAACTTTATCGCCATGGCTCATCCAAACGTCGAGCGTATTAGGCGCATCGTCTTGAATGTCGCGTGTCAGCTCGCTGTCGATGGTTTTAACTTGTGCATAACCGAATTCGCGTTGGTTGCCGGGCTGTACTTCGCCGCCCAAGTGGTGCGCCATAAATTGCATACCGTAGCAGATGCCCAAAACCGGAATACCTAAATCGAAGATGCCAGTATCGGCTTGATAGTCGGATTCGTAAACGGAATTGGGGCCGCCGGAGAGGATAATACCTTTCGGATTGAAGGCTTTGATTTCGTCCAAAGGCATGTCGAAAGAATGCAGCTCGCAGTAAACATGGGCTTCGCGCACGCGGCGGGCGATCAGCTGGGTAACTTGCGAACCGAAGTCGAGGATGAGGATTTTGTCTTGGGTCATGGCGGAAACTTTGCAAAATGTAAGAAAACAGTGCGGCCGATAGGGAAAATTTCAAATTTAAACCACAATAAAAAAGGCCGTCTGAAACGGCGGATTATACCATTGTTCAGACGGCCTTTATAGGGCAAAACCCAAATCTCTCATCTTTCTATTTTGTGTGTTTTTCAGGAATCATATCGCTGCGCGAGAGCAACAGCAGGCAACCCAATACAACCATGCCGATGGCCAGCAACGGAGAGAGGTAAATCCAGTAGCTCATGTGCAGATAAATGGCTGTACCGATATAAACCAGCATCGGACCGGAAACGATGGACTGTTTGTTGATGCCGTCCATAATCAACACGGCAAAGCCCAAAATAATTAATGCGCCGGCAATCATTGTCGATGTCGCAGGCAAAATATCCGTAGCGCGCAAAAACCAAATCGCACCAAAGATAATCAAAAACAAAGGCAGAAAAAGTGAGGGGCGGGACATAACAACGCTCCGTAAAGGTTTCAGATGGCCTGTATTATTGGGTGCGTCGGCCATGCAGGCAAGATATAAAAATGCAATCTTGTGTGTAATTATGCAAAGGTTGGCACAACAAAAAGGCCGTCTGAACAACGGCAAACCGAAATCAAATATTTCAATTTTCCTCTTAACAGACGGCCTTTTAAATCATCAGGCTTTGCCGGTGCTGCCGAATCCGCCTTCGCCGCGCTCGCTGGCGGCAAACTCGTCCACAACCTTAAACGCGGCTTGGACAACCGGCACAATCACCATTTGCGCGATACGCTCCATCGGCTCGATGGTAAACGCTTCTTTACCACGGTTCCACAAAGAAACCTTCAATTCGCCTTGATAATCCGAGTCAATCAAACCAACCAAGTTACCCAAAACAATACCGTGTTTATGACCCAAGCCGGAACGCGGCAACAAAACAGCTGCATACGTGGGGTTGGCCAAATGCACCGCCAAACCGGTCGGAACGAGATATACATCGCCCGGCTGCAATACAATGGCTTCATCCAGGCAGGCACGCAAGTCCAAACCGGCAGAACCGGGCGTTGCATAAGCAGGCAGGGAATCGGCCATTTTCGGATTTAAGATTTTCAGTTCGACTTCGGTTTGCATGACAGGACTCCGTATTGTTCTATATTGGAAAGGGCTACGATTATACACAAATGCCCTTGAGGCCGTCTGAAAAAACGGAGTATGATTCAGTCAGACCTAAGGAGAAAAATCATGGATCTGCACAATATCCGCGAAGATTACAGCAAACGCGAGCTGTCGGAAGCCGAATGCCACGCCGACCCGATTGTCCAATTCGAGCAATGGCTGAACGAAGCGATTCACGCCGAAGTCAACGAGCCGACTGCGGTCAACGTTGCCGCCGTAGGCGAAGACGGCAGACCCAACAGCCGCATGGTGCTGCTGAAAGAAGTCAACCCCAAAGGCTTTGTTTTCTTTACCAATTACCACAGCCGCAAAGGCCGCTCCTATACTGCACACCCTTTTGCCGCCATGACTTTTTTCTGGCCGGAACTCGAGCGCCAAGTGCGCATTGAAGGACGCATCGAAAAACTCGACGCCGCCGCTTCGGACGAATATTTTGAAAGCCGCCCCTACACCAGCCGTATCGGCGCATGGGCAAGCGAACAAAGCGAAGTGATTTCCAGCAAAGCCGTTTTAGTGGCCAAAGCCGCAGCCGTCGGTGTCAAACATCCCCTGCATGTTCCCCGTCCTCCGCATTGGGGCGGATACCTCGTTATTCCCGACCGTATCGAATTTTGGCAAGGCCGCCCCAGCCGCCTGCACGACCGCATCCAATACCGCCTGGTTGACGGCAACTGGATACGCGAACGCCTTTCACCATAATTTTCGGATTTTCAAACAAAAAATTACTGGTTGAGTTACAATACAACCTTTCATCGGCAGGCCGTCTGAATCTGATTTTCAGACGGCCTTTTCCCCCAATCCAACCCCTGCCGCAAATGCCGCAGAAGAACCGCTTTTTCAAGCGAGTTAGGAAAAATCATGTCCAAACAGCCTTCCAGCAAACGCCAATGGCGCGACGGCGTATCATCTACCGCCAAAAAACCTTCTAAACCGGCCAAATCCTTTGCCAATAAAAAACGTCCCGACGACGAACGCAAAACATCAGGCAAACCTTACGGCCAAAAAGTTTCAGACGGCCCTAAAGCTCAAAATACCGCGCCCAAACAACGTGCTGCCAAAGCCAAAAAACTGGTTGTCCGCAACCCCAACCAAAAAATCATGGAACACGCCCGCGATTTGAAAGAACGCCGCAGCGACCTTTCACGCTTCGAACCCGAGCGACTGCAAAAAGTCCTGGCCGCTTCCGGCGTCGGCTCACGCCGCGAAATGGAAGAATGGATCAGCAACGGCTGGGTAACGGTCAACGGCCGCGTCGCCCAACTGGGCGAAAAAGTTACGCCCGACGACCACGTTACCGTCAAAGGCAGCATCATCAAACTCAAATGGGCCGACCGCCTGCCACGCATCATCCTCTACTACAAACAAGAAGGCGAAATCGTTTCCCGCGACGATCCGCAAGGCCGCGTCAGCATCTTCGACCGTCTGCCGCAAGCAGCCAGCAGCCGCTGGGTAGCCATCGGCCGATTGGACATCAATACCAGCGGCCTTTTGATCCTGACCACTTCAGGCGAACTTGTTCAACGCTTTGCCCACCCCAGCTTTGAAGTCGAACGCGAATACGCCGTGCGCGTATTGGGCGAGTTGACCACCGAACAAATGCGCGTCCTGACCGAAGAAGGCGTCATGCTCGAAGACGGTCTAGCAAAAGTGGAACGCATCTACGAACAAGGCGGCGAAGGCGCAAACAAATGGTACAACGTCGTCATCAAAGAAGGCCGCAACCGCGAAGTACGCCGCATTTTTGAAAGCCAAGGCCTCACCGTCAGCCGCCTCGTCCGCGTAGGCTTCGGCCCCATCGGCCTGCCAAACCGCCTCAAACGCGGCCAGTTCTACGAACTCAATCCGGCAGAAGTCGCCAACATCATCAAATGGGCGGACATGCTGCTGCCGGGCGAACGTCGCCGGAAGAAAAGTTAATGTAAGATAAATCGGGGCTGAGACTTTTGCAAAATCGTCTCAGCCTTATAACATCTTGCTTTAGTCATAAAAAGCAAAAGAATTAAAACACTTAATACTCAACTCTCTTAGCACAAAACATATCATTACAAATTTAATCCATTTATTTTAACTATTTGAACTATTTATATTTTTTCTACTTAATTATTAAATATAAGTAAAACCACTCCAACCTTCACAAGGCTGTACTCAATGATAGCCTATCCCTTAACCTCAACAAATCTGTATGGTCACTACTTCCCAATACATCTAAATTTCCAAATGCTTTGGCATAAATTTCTTATTTATAAGATAATGCTATTTCTTTAATCATTATAAAAAAGGGGAAACTATGTTTGATTTTATAAAGCGGAAATTTCGTGAAGCCATCATTGACCCGATTTCCGACAGTGTTCGAGAAAAACAGGAACAATTGGCAGAAACGGCTTCTGAATATGCGGCACCAAGCGTTTTCTACCTACTCTTCGCCATTACAGGAGCAGTAGCCGCCATTTTGGTTTTACTTAGCCTTTCACTCTATATAGGCCAGCTTTTGGGCAGCTACCTATACGGACTATTTATCTTTACCTCATTTTTTATCTTATTGTTTTTATTTGTATGGGCCATGCGTTCTCGTATTGAAACAGCCGTTAAAAAAACCGTATATGAGCTTTTAAAACCATCAACAGATGCCGATGTTACGATTCCTTTGGTGGAGGCGGAGGTCTTAGAAGAAACGGAAGTCAAACGTTTGGAAAAACATTAAAATTTTAAAAGGCCGTCTGGAAAACATTCAGACGGCCTTTTAATTAAACTTTTTATTTTTCCGATTTCAACACCCGCTGACGGCGGGTTTCACTCAATACCATGCCTGCGCTGACGGAAACGTTCATGCTTTCTACCGTGCCAAACATCGGAATCGATACCAGCATATCGCAATGCTCGCGCGTCAGGCGGCGCATACCTTCGCCTTCGTTGCCCATTACCCAGGCCACGCTGTCGGGCAAGTCGCAGTGGTAAAGGTCGGAGTCGCCGCCCATGTCTGTGCCGACAATCCAAATGCCGTACTCTTTCAATTCACGCAAAGTACGGGCAAGATTGGTTACGGTAATATACGGCACGGTTTCCGCCGCACCACAGGCAACTTTGCTGACGGTCGCATTCAAGCCGGCGCTTTTGTCTTTGGGTGCAATCACGGCATGCACGCCCATCGCATCGGCAGTACGCAGGCACGCGCCGAGGTTGTGCGGATCGGTAATGCCGTCCAATACCAGCAAAAACGGTGGTTCGCTCAGGTTTTCCAACACATCTTCCAAGTGAACATGGTTTTTGGAAGCATCGATAAACCCTACTACGCCCTGATGGCGAGCCCCTTTGCTGATGGCATTCAGGCGGTCGGCATCGGCAAAATGCACGCGTACGTTTTCAGAGGCCGCTTTATCCAATACATCGCGGGTGCGTGCATCGGATTTGCCCTCTTGGATATAGAGTTCGGTAATCGATTTCGGGTTTTGCCACAAACGGGCATTGACGGCGTGAAAGCCATAGATGAGTCGTTGGTTTGCCATGTTTTTGCTTTATCAAAAAATTCAGACGGCCATTATAACAAGTAAGGCCGTCTGAAAATTTTTTATTTCATCAAATAACCGAGTATGCCCGAAGTGCCAACGCCGATTAATACCGTCACCAACATCGAAAACCGGCTGGCCGCCAATACCGTCAAAGCAATGGCAATCAGCTCATGCGGTTTGTCCGACACAAAATAAGGCGCAATCACGGAAATCAACACACAGCCCGGCGCGGCCTCCATAACCACTTGCGCACGACGGCTCAAGGTACGATTGCGCAATGCAAAAAAGCCGATTAATCGGGTTGAATAAGTAACGGCCAGCATGCTTAAAAACAGCAGAAACGATTGCAGCGACAACAAATCCTTCATTTTTGCTCTCCACACAAATACGCCGCCAACAAACCCGATAACGTTCCGGCCGGAACATACCATGCGCCATCCACGGTCAAATAGGTTGCGCACGCCACAATCAGGCTGACAAACCAAGGGCGCGAAGCCGCAAAGCTCTTCCACATCCCGCGCAGCAACACCAAAAACACCGCAGGAAACGCCATGCCGAAGCCCCAAGCCGCCACATCGCCGAACATCGGACCGACTGCCGCGCCAAATGCTGCAAAACCAATCCAAGTTACATACAAAATAAAACACACGCCGGCATAAAACGGCATATTGAATGCAGGCAAACCTGCCGCCTTACGCTTTTGAATTTCAGCAAATGCCATTGCCCAGCTTTCATCACACATAAAAAACAGCGCGGGCATCGCCTTTTTCAGCGGCATATCCCTCATATACAGTGCAATCGCCGCCCCCATCAGGATATGGCGCGAATTGATCATAAACGTAACCGTTGCAATCAGCATAATCGGCAAAGGATTTGCCCACAAATTGACTGCGGCAAATTCCGAACCTCCGGCAAAGTTCATGCCCGTCATCAGCAGCATTTCCAGCCAACTCATGCCCTTTTGTCCGCCCTGCATGCCCAAAATCAGCGCCCACGGCAACAAGCCGATCAGCATGGGGGAACATTCTTTGATACCGCGCAGAAATTCCGATTGAGGAGAAGCAGTGTGATTCATTTTGATTGAAACGGTTTATTAAAAAGAAGCGGCGTATTATAAAGCAGGCCGTCTGAACAAGGGTATAATACGGAAAAATTAGATTTATTTACGGAAACCGATATGACCCACACCGTCCATCTGCAGTTTGAAGAAATTGACAATACCGTGTTGCAACGCCTGTGCGGCGCGCTCGACAGCAATCTCGAAGCCTTAGGCAAAGCCCTTGATATCCAAATCAGCCGCCGCTTTGAACATTTCACCTTCATGGGCGAACTGGCACACGCCGGCCGTCGTGCCTTGCTGTCACTGGCCGAAGCCGCAGAAAAAGGCGACTTGGACGACAACGCCATCAGCCTCGCGGCCGTTGAAGCAAAAACCGCAGATGAAAAACACGAAGAAAAACACCACGACCAACAATACTATTTCCGCACCAAACGCGGCAGCATCGGCGGCCGCACCCCGCGCCAAAACGGCTATATCCGCGCCTTGCTCAACCACGATGTCGTGTTCGGCTTAGGCCCTGCCGGTACGGGTAAAACCTATCTTGCCGTTGCTGCCGCAGTCGATGCCATGGAAAAACACCAAATCGAACGCATCGTTTTGGTGCGCCCTGCAGTCGAAGCCGGCGAAAAATTAGGCTTCCTGCCGGGCGATTTAGCGCAAAAAGTCGATCCCTACCTGCGACCGCTTTACGATGCGCTTTATGATTTGATGGGTTTCGACCGTGTAACCAAACTGATGGAAAAAGGTTTGATTGAAATTGCGCCGCTAGCCTATATGCGCGGCCGCACCTTAAATGGTGCGTATGTCATTTTGGATGAAGCGCAAAACACCACGCCCGAACAAATGAAAATGTTCCTAACCCGTATCGGCTTCGGTGCCAAAGCAGTCATTACCGGCGACATCAGCCAAATCGACCTGCCGCGCAACATCAAATCCGGCTTGAAAGATGCACGCGAAAAACTGCGCGATGTAGAAGGCCTGTATTTCCACACCTTCACCAGCGAAGACGTTGTCCGCCATCCTTTGGTGCAGAAAATTGTCGAAGCCTATGAAGCAGCAGAAGAACAAGCTGAAAAGAAAAACGGTGAATAATCTTTTCAAACACTTAAGGCCGTCTGAAAATCAAATTTCAGACGGCCTTTCTACATCATTTGCCTCATAATACTGCTATAATCCGAAAACCAAGTAAAACAACGACTTCAAAAGGAAAAATATGACCCTCAAGCCACCCGTCCGAATCGCCGTTACCGGCGCGGCAGGCCAAATCGCCTACGCCACCCTCTTCCGTATCGCCGGCGGCATTATGCTCGGACGCGACCAACCCGTTATCCTGCAGCTGCTCGACCTGCCGCAGGCACAACAGGCATTGCGCGGCGTGATCATGGAAATGCAGGATTGCGCCTTCCCGCTCCTTGCTGACATCTTCGCCACAGACGACCCCGAAGTCGCCTTCAAAGATGCCGACATCGCCCTCTTGATTGGAGCGCGCCCGCGTACGCAAGGCATGGAGCGCGCCGACTTGCTACACGCCAATGGCGAAATTTTCAAAGTACAAGGCGCGGCGTTGAACAAAGTTGCCAATCGCAACGTTAAAGTCCTCGTCGTCGGCAATCCGGCCAATACCAACGCCTACATCGCCATGAAATCCGCACCCGACATCCCGCCGGAAAATTTCACCGCCCTGATGCGTCTTGACCACCACCGCGCCGTCAGTCAAATTGCCGAAAAAATCAACCGCCCAATTACTTCCATCGAGCAAATGTGCGTCTGGGGAAACCATAGCCCGACCATGTACGCCGACTACCGCTACGCCACCAGCAACGGCGAGTCCGTTCAAGACATGATTACCGAACCCGACTGGAACACCGAAGTCTTCATGCCGAAAATCGCCGGACGCGGTGCCGCCATTATCGCCGCACGCGGCTCATCATCCGCAGCTTCCGCCGCCAATGCCGCCATCTACCACCTGCGCGACTGGTTGCTCGGCAGTAGTGGCAAATGGATAACCATGGGCGTTCCATCCGACGGCTCTTACGGCATTCCCGAAGGTTTGATTTTCGGCTTCCCCGTCATTTGCGACGAAGGCAGCTACCGCATCGTCCAAGGCTTGGATTTGTCGGACGAATTCAGCCAAAAACGTATTGCCGCCACGCTGGCCGAATTAGAAGAAGAGCGTTCAGCCATCCAAGATCTACTCTAAAACAAAGGCCGTCTGAAAACCAAATTTCAGACGGCCTAAATAATTAAATGCCCGTTCTACAATCATTTTTAAAAACTAGAATGGCACTCTTTGTCCTTGTTTATCTTTAAGATGCCATTGACCTGACGGTGTACAACCGCCGCCACTACCGCCGACAGCATAATGATCACAATTCGGGTCAAGCCGTTTCCCTTGAGAATATGAGCCATTTGTCAAATCGTCTCCATCAAAGGAACTGCATGCGCCGGTGAAAGCTACGCAAAACAAGATTAAAAATTTCTTCAACATTCACATCACCTTTTTTATAAAAATCATACCCAAAAATTGTAACCTAGATAAAGTTCCCACGCTATCGATATGAGCCACACCGTGTGAGCAAAAAGAACCAATCTCGCCTTGCCCACATTTGTGTATATAACTAATTGTGCCGCCGATATATGTGCCAAAATTTCTCTGCCATCACTCAAAGAAAAACTACTGCCAGAAATTTGGAATACACATCTAATGCAATTAAAAACATATAAAATAGTTATCAAACTAATTTTATAAACATGTGACAAATTTTTTGCAACTTTGTTTCTTATGGTTTTGCTTTTTTATAAAGCTCGTTCTAATAATATCAAAATTAACAAGTAGCTTTACTGTATTTGAAAAAGGCCGTCTGAAAACCAAATTTCAGACGGCCTTTACTGTGCAGCTTTATTCCGCTACATCAATGCACAAATATTTCAATTCCAAATACTCGTCCGCACCGTATTTACTGCCTTCACGTCCCAAACCGCTGCGTTTTACGCCGCCAAACGGTGCTACTTCATTACTGATTAAGCCCGTATTGATGCCGACCATGCCGTATTCCAAGGCTTCGCCGATGCGCCACTGACGGGCGGTATCAGCCGTATAAAGGTAAGCTGCCAGACCGTATTCCGTATTGTTCGCAGCCTCGATGACTTCGGCTTCGGTTTCAAAACGGAACACTGGACACAAAGGCCCGAAGGTTTCCTCGCGAGCTACCGCCATTTGCGCCGTAACGCCGCTTAAAACAGTCGGCTCAAAAAACGTTCCGCCCAACGCGCTGCGTTTACCGCCAGTCAGGCAGACCGCTCCTTTGGAGAGCGCGTCAGCGATGTGCTGCTCAACTTTCTCCACCGCTTTTTCCTCAATCAGCGGCCCTTGGTTCACTCCATCCTCCAAGCCGTTACCCAATTTGAGCGCAGCCACTTTTTCACTTAATTTGCGGCAAAATTCGTCGTAAATACCTGATTGAGCGTAAACGCGGTTGGTGCAGACGCAGGTCTGACCGCTATTACGGAACTTGCTAGCAAGCGCGCCTTCGACAGCTTTGTCCAAATCGGCATCGTCAAACACGATAAACGGCGCATTACCGCCCAGTTCCAAACTGAGTTTTTTAATGTCTGCCGCGCTGTCGGCAAAAATTTTCGCGCCGACTTCGGTCGAACCGGTGAAGCTGATTTTGCGCACGGTCGGGTTCGTGGCAAATTCATGGCTGATTTCCGAAGCACTACCGCTGACAACAGGCAACAAATCCTGCGGCACGCCCGCTTCATAAGCCAGCACGGCCAATGCATACGCACTCAAAGGCGTGAACGATGCAGGTTTGACTATCATCGCACAGCCCACCGCCAAAGCAGGTGCAGCCTTGCGCGCAATCATCGCAGACGGGAAGTTCCACGGCGTAATCGCAGCAGTAACGCCGACGGGCTGTTTCAACACGACCAGTTTTTGCGTCGCCTTTACGCTTGTCAGCACATCGCCGTCAATCCGCCTTGCCTCTTCGGCAAACCAGCGTACAAACGAAGCCGCATAATCAATCTCGCCGCGCGCCTCGGTCAGGCTTTTGCCCTGTTCCATCGTCATGATGCGCGCCAGTTCTTCTTTGTTTTCTTTAATCAGAAAATACCAGCGCCACAACACATCGGCCCGCTCCAACGCAGTTTTTGCAACCCACAATTTTTGTACCGCCTCTGCCTTTTGAATCAAAAGCTTCAGGCAGTCTGAATCAGTCTTACGGACAAACGCCAAAGCCTCACCTGTTGCAGGGTTATCAACTCTAATGGCATCTGGAATCGAAACAAAGGAAATATCGGGATGATTGAGCAAACGGGCAAAATCTTTCATGAGAAACGACCTTTCTAAAACCGAGGATATACGTTCATTATCATATTCATACCATGAAAGCGCAACTGAATCGCAAAATAAGCCGACAGCAAAGGCCGTCTGAATATCTTACAGCCGATCTTTGGTTTAGCGACATCATATTCATCTCAATAACGAATGAAATACGATGATTAATACTCTACCTCAAAAGGATAAGACACATGTATTACAACAATTTGCTATAATACAAAATTCATCTCGACCTTCATCCAAAATTCCATTTTCAGACGGCCTTTGTCTGTTTATAAGGCCGTCTGAAATGTTTTCCGTCCATCCTCTTCTGCCGAGCCATGATTCCATCTGATTTCATTGACGAGCTTTTGTCTAAAGTCGATATTGTCGATATTATCGACGAGCAGGTTCCTCTGAAGAAAGGCGGGGCGAACTATATGGCCTGCTGTCCGTTTCACAAGGAAAAGACGCCGTCGTTTTCAGTCAGCCCGACCAAGCAGTTTTACCATTGCTTCAGTTGCGGGGCTCATGGTTCGGCGATTGGTTTTGTGATGGAACATCAGGGGCTGTCGTTTCCGGAGGCGGTACAGTTTTTGGCTGATCGCGTCGGCATGACGGTGCCTAAAGTGCGCGGGCAGGAAGACAATCCCGAAATCCGTGCCGAACGTAAGAAAAAACAGCAGACTTTGGAAGAAACAACGACAGCGGCAGCGGATTTTTATGCGCAACAGTTGAAATTTAATCCGGCGGCGAAGGCTTATTTGGATAAGCGCGGCTTGAGTGCGGAAGTCATCGCGCATTATGGTTTGGGCTATGCACCTGACGGTTGGCAACCTTTGACGCAAGTGTTCCAACCCTATCCGAATACTGCGTTGGTGGATACGGGCATGGTCATCGACAACGAAGGCAAACATTACGACCGCTTTCGCCATCGGATTATGTTCCCTATCCGTAATCCGCGCGGGCAGGTCATCGGCTTTGGCGGTCGCGTGTTGGATGACTCAAAACCCAAATACCTAAACTCGCCCGATACTCCTTTGTTTGACAAAGGGAAAAACCTTTACGGGCTATATGAGGGACGTGCTGCCGTAAAAGAGGCAGGACGGATTTTGGTGGTCGAAGGCTACATGGACGTGGTCGCATTGGCGCAGTTCGGCGTCGGCTACGGCGTAGCGGCTTTGGGTACGGCAACTACGGCGGAACACGTCAAAATCCTGATGCGTCAGGCCGACAGTATTTATTTTTGTTTTGATGGCGACAGCGCGGGACGTAAAGCGGCTTGGCGCGCGCTGGAAAATGCGTTGCCGCAATTAAAAGACGATAAATCGCTGCATTTTCTCTTCCTGCCCGAAGAACACGACCCAGACAGCTACATCCGCGCCTACGGCAAGACTCAATTTGAAGATGCCTTGTTAAACCAAAGCAAGCCTCTATCCGAATACTTTTGGGAACATCTTTCAGACGGCCTCAACCTCAATACGCAAGAAGGCAAAGCAGAATTGGTCAAAACCAGTTCTCCGCTCTTGGCTCAGATTACCGCGCCGGCATTGGGCTATCTTCTGAAACAAAAACTCAGCGAGCTCGTAGGCATTGACCCGGACAACCTCGCCCAGTTACTCGGACAAGAAGCACCAAAGCAGCACGTCAAACAAAAAAGTTACAAACTGCCGCCTATTTCTGTCAAACAGCCAACCATGCTAACGCTGGTTCAAAGACAGATACGCAGCCTCTTGATAAATCCGGCTTGGGCTTCATATATAGACCTGCCCGATTATCTGGCTTTAAGCGGCGACTTCGCCTGCCTTGCCAATTTGGCCGAAACCATCAAGCATCACGATACGACTCCTGCAACTGCACAAGTGCTTGAATATATGCGCGGTTCGCCCTATGAGGAAACCGTCAATCAAATCTTTTTATCAACCCTTCACTCTGAAGAAATGGAAGGGGATGACGAAGAAGATTGCGAAAGTTTCCAAATCGGCATGAAAAAGTTGTTAAATGAATTAAAATACAGTCAAATCGAAACTTTAAAGCAAAAAAGTATTCAAACTGGTTTGACTGAAAATGAAAAAAGACTATTGCTGTCACTTTTGACGGCAAAGCAAAACTAACCCCTCAGGCCGTCTGAACAATCTAAACACACGCTGCGAAACATGACACGCAGAACACTCCATCTGTAATATTTTCAGACGACCTCAGAGTATTAAAGTGAAATCTGATTTCACAACAAAAAGCTCTGCTCCGCCTTCAGGTACGGCCACATCACCGTAAACCGTCGGCATCCTATCAACCTAGAGAGCAATCCATGTCTAAAAATCAAAACTACGAAGAATACCAAGACCAAGACGACAACCGTCCCTTAAGTATCGAAGAGCAACGCGCGCGTCTGCGCCAACTCATTATCATGGGTAAAGAACGCGGCTACATCACTTATTCCGAAATTAACGACGCCCTGCCCGACGATATGTCCGATGCCGAGCAAATCGACAACATCGTCAGCATGATTTCCGGCCTGGGTATCCAAGTAACCGAGCAAGCCCCCGATGCTGAAGACATCCTCTTGAGCGACAACGCCGCCGCCATGACCGACGACGATGCCGTTGAAGAAGCCGAAGCAGCACTCTCCAGTGCAGATTCAGAATTTGGCCGCACTACCGACCCTGTGCGTATGTATATGCGTGAAATGGGGCAAGTCGATCTGTTGACGCGTGAAGACGAAATCATCATCGCCAAAAAAATCGAAAATGCACTGAAAAACATGGTGCAGGCAATCTCCGCCTGCCCTGGCTCGATTGCCGAAATTCTGGCTTTGATCGAACAAGTCCGCAACGACGAAATCCGTGTTGATGAAGTGGTTGAAGCCATCATCGACCCTAATGAAGTCTTGTTGAACGAATTGGGCTTGGGTCATTTGGAAAATGCCAAACCAGATGACGAAGAAGGCGAAACCGTTAGCGATGATGAAGATGGCGACGATGAAGATGAAGACGATTCAGGTAGCGACTCTGAAGCCATATCCGCTGCCCATTTGGCCGAACTGAAGCAAAAAGTTTTGGAACACTTCGCCTTTATCGAGAGCGAATACGGCAAAATGATCAAGCAGTTGGAAAAATACGGCAGCCTGCACGCCAACTACCTGAAACACCGTGATGCCATTGCCAACAAACTGTTAGAAGTCCGTTTTGCCACACGTCAAATCGAAAACCTGAGCAGCAACCTGCGCAGCCGCGTTGAAAACATCCGTAAACTCGAACGCGAAATCCGCGACATCTGTATCGACCGCGTCCGCATGGAACGCGACTACTTCATCAAAAACTTCCTGCCCGCCATTACTGATTTGAAATGGGTAGAAGAAGAAGTAGCGAAAGGCCGTGTATGGGCAAACGCATTGGATCGTTTCCGCCACGCCATCCTCGAAAAACAAACCGAGCTGGCAAATATGGAAGCCGAAACCCGAATTTCCATCGAAGAGTTGAAAGAAATCAACAAAAACATGGTGTTAAGCGAGAAAGAAACCTCAGCAGCCAAACAGGAAATGATTCAGGCCAACTTGCGTTTGGTTATTTCCATTGCCAAAAAATACACCAACCGCGGCTTGCAGTTCCTTGATTTGATTCAAGAAGGCAATATCGGCCTGATGAAAGCGGTGGACAAATTCGAATACCGCCGCGGCTACAAGTTCTCAACTTACGCCACATGGTGGATCCGTCAAGCGATTACCCGTTCTATCGCCGACCAAGCGCGTACCATCCGTATTCCGGTTCACATGATTGAAACCATCAACAAAATGAACCGTATCTCGCGCCAATACCTGCAAGAAACCGGCGAAGAACCTGATTCTGCCAAACTGGCCGAGTTGATGGAAATGCCGGAAGACAAAATCCGCAAAATCATGAAAATCGCCAAAGAGCCGATTTCCATGGAAACACCGATTGGCGATGACGATGATTCGCACTTGGGCGACTTCATCGAAGATGCCAACAACGTTGCTCCGGCAGAAGCTGCGATGTACACCAGCCTGCACGAAGTAACTAAAGAAATCCTCGAAAGCCTGACGCCGCGTGAAGCCAAAGTTTTGCGTATGCGTTTCGGTATCGATATGAATACCGACCACACTTTGGAAGAAGTCGGCAAACAATTTGACGTAACCCGTGAACGTATCCGTCAAATCGAAGCCAAAGCACTGCGCAAGCTGCGCCACCCAACCCGTAGCGACCGCCTCCGCAGCTTCCTCGACAGCGAAGAAAACAAATCATAAAAGCAAACCGCAGGTTAAAAAGCCTGCGGTTTTTTATTGCAATACAAAAAGGCCGTCTGAAAACCAAATCCCAAAAGATTTAATCGTTTCAGACGGCCTTAAATTTATTTTGATAATTTATTCGGCCTCAGTGGTTTTCTTTTTCGGACGACGGCGGCGACGTTTGAGTTTGCCGTCAGTTGATCCACTTTGTTTCTGACGTTTGTGATCATTGGCTGCTGTCATTTGCTGGCGTGTTTCCTCATCGGCATGTTGGAAAGTTGTCCACCAAGAAGCCATCTCTTTATCAACCTCGCCAATCTCGCTACGCAAAATCAGGAAATCATAAGCAGCTCGGAAACGGGCTTGTGATAGCAGACGATATGGGCGTGCGCCGCGCATATTGTCGAATTGCGGCTGAAATTGCCAAATTTCACGCATGGTTGCAGAAAATCGTTGCGGTACGCCCCAACCTTTCTCTACCGTATCGCGCATGGTGTTCATCGCATCCATCAACGCAGGGACAGGTTTTTGACCATGGCTTTGATTGCGTTGCCAAATGGCGTTTAGTGTCGGCCACAATACCGACGCCAATACAAAACCGACGGAAACAGACTTATCCGCACGAAGGCGCTCATCGGTATTTTTCAAGGCCAACATAATCATACGGTTTTCAGTCGCTTCGGCAGTTTTCAAGGCATCTAAAAGCGGATGGATGCCTTCGGGAATACCCAACTCGTTCAACCGTTTCAAACAGGCACGTGAATGGCCGGAAAACAGGATTTTCATGATTTCGTCAAAAAGACGGGCCACCGGCTCATTTTTCAGACGGCCTGCATATTTGGCAATCGGCAAAGCGGTTTGCTCTTCCACTTCAAAGCCCAACTTGCCCGACAAACGGACGGCACGAAGAATACGGACTGGGTCTTCCTGATAGCGTTCGGCAGGATCGCCTATCATCACCAATTTTTTATCGGCAACATCAGCCACGCCCTGATGGAAGTCCCAAATCTCCTCTTTAATCGGGTCGTAATACAGCGCATTGCAAGTAAAGTCGCGACGCATGGCATCTTCTTCAATGCTGCCGTAAGTATTGTCCTTCATAATGCGGCCTTGCGCATTTTGCTGAACCTTATCACCACCGCGGAACGTCGTGACTTCAATAGTTTCAGGGCCGATCATCACATGAACGATTTGAAAGCGGCGGCCGATAATGCGGCTGCGGCGGAATATTTTACGGATTTGCTCCGGCGTGGCATCGGTTGCAATATCAAAATCTTTGGGCTCGACTCCGAGCAACAAATCCCGAACGGCACCGCCCACAACATAAGCCTGAAAACCGGCTTCATGCAGGCGTTTGGCAATTTTCTCCGCGGCAAAGCTCAACATATCCGCACGGATACCGTGTTGCTCAAACGGAATAATTTCCTTTTCGGGCAACGATTTGACGTGTTTTTTAGGCAACACTTTATGCAGCCATTTTTTTAACATAAGCAGCTCTTTTCACAATAAAAAAGGCCGTCTGAAACTTGTCTGGCTTAAGCCTTTGCACAATATTCTGCCGCAGAAGGCGCAAAACATTGAGCAAAGGCTTCAGACGGCCTAAAAAAGACGTGCCATTATACCTTATGGAAGTTCGATTAATTAGCGTATTGGCAAAAAATATCGGCTATAATGACGGTCTGACAACGATTCAGGCAGAACATCATGTACCACTACAAATCCGAAGCTACCCAATTCCTCGACAAACTCATGGAAGACAATCCCGAAATGGAAGCGCAACGCCTCGAAAACCGCCATTTGCTGTGGGATGTTACCCTCAATCCAACAGAGCAGGCCGAATTTGAAGCGGCCAAAGTCAACAAAAAACCCTACACCTACTACCAAGACTAATCCCGTATCGGCATGACGACCAACACGCACAATACCGATCCGGCATTACAACATTACCTCAACAGCATCGGTCAGCACGAACATCCCGTTTTGACCGCATTGCGCGAGCGTACCCAATCACATCGTCTGGGAAAGATGGCCATCGCCCAAGAGCAGGCGGCCATGTTGGTGTGGTTGGCCAAATTGTTGAATGCCAAAAAATATTTGGAAGTTGGCGTCTTTACCGGTTATAGCAGTACCGCCATGGCGCTTACCCTCCCCGAAGACGGCAAAATCACGGCTTGCGACATCAATGTAACCTTTACCGATATTGCCCGCGAAACATGGCAGGCAGCAGGCATAGCGCATAAAATCTCGCTTCATCTGCAACCGGCTTTGCTGACTTTGGACGATTTGATTGTGCAAGGCGAATCGGAAAGCTATGACTTGGCGCTTATCGATGCCGACAAACCGCCTACGCCGAAATATTTTGAACGCTGTTTGCAACTGGTACGGAGTGGCGGCGTAATTGCCATCGACAATATCTTATTGGGCGGGCGCGTCATGAATGAAGCTGCCGAAAACGATCCGCCCAGCTTGGATATCCTGCGCCATTTCAACCAAAATTTGCCGCACGATACACGCATTACTCCCATTACCCTCCCTATCGGCGACGGTTTGACACTGCTACTAAAAAAATAAAACGACACAATCCGATGAAAACATTATCACATTCCCTGTTTCTTTTACCGCTTACTCTATTGGCCGCATCATGTGCCGTTTCCCATCCTCCTAAACCTGCCGACAATGCCAACTTTGTCCTGCCGGATATTCCGCGCGAGCCTTTGCCTGAAAAAAATATTCCCTATCCGCGCTTGGACGAACAAACCCAGATTGACCACTTGGGCATACAAATTGCCCGACTGGAACGCACCGTTGAAGAATTAAATCAACGCCTGCACACATTGGAACAACAGCGAACCATCAAACGCCCAACCCCTTTGGCTCCCAAACCCAAAGCCCAGCGTTTGGACGACCACAAGCTGAAAATGAACTATTTGGCCAATGGCGGCGGCGTGCCGTCTGAGACAGACTCAGCTTCGCAAAACGAACTGCGCCTTTATAATCAGGCGCAAAAATACTACCAACGCAACAACTTCTCCGCCGCAGTGGCCATTTTGAAAGAGGCTGACGGCGGTAATGGCAGCGAAATTGCCCGCCGAAATATGTATCTGCTTCTGCAAAGCCAACAGCGGCTAGGCAATTGCGAATCCGTTATCGAAATCGGCAACCGCTACGCCAACCGATTTCGCAACAGCCCGCAAGCTCCTGATGCCATGTACAGTATCGGTCAGTGCCAATACAAACTGCAACAAAAAGACATCGCCCGCAGCACATGGCGCAAACTGATACAAAGCTTCCCCAACAGCGAAGCGGCAAAACGCGCTTCCATCAGCCTTAAACAAAGATAAACGTTCAGACGGCCTTGTCATCCCCTAGGCCGTCTGAACATTTTTTACCCTTAATCCATTCAAGCAAAAGGAACTCCTCATGATCCAAGTCGGCATTATTATGGGCAGCAACAGCGATTGGCCGGTGATGCAGCAGGCGGCACAATTTCTCAAAGAATTCGGCGTTGAATATGAAGCGCGTGTCGTCTCTGCACACCGTACGCCTGATTTGATGTTTGAATACGCCGAAACCGCACGCAAACGCGGCATCAAAGCCATCATTGCCGGCGCAGGCGGCGCAGCGCATTTGCCGGGCATGGTCGCCGCCAAAACCACGGTTCCCGTCTTGGGCGTTCCCGTTCCCAGCAAATATCTGCGCGGCGAAGACTCCCTTCTTTCGATTGTTCAAATGCCCAAAGGCGTTCCTGTTGCCACATTTGCCATTGGCGAAGCCGGTGCGGCCAATGCAGCGCTGTTTGCCATTTCACTTTTGGCCAACGAAAATCCTGAATTGGCTGAAAAACTGGCGGCTTTCCGTGCCAAACAAGAACAAACCGTTCTAGCCATGGAATTGCCTGAAGCATAACGGACTAAGGCCGTCTGAACGTTGTAAATGGAAACTTTGATTTCGTTTTACGATTGTTCAGACGGCCTTAGTCTTTTATCAAATTAAATTAATGCCATGAAAACACTAGCATTTATCCTACTCTCCACCATGCTTTGTGCCTGCCAAAGCCCAAGCATTCCTACTCAATCAACTGCCATTCCATCTCAGCAACAAGCCCAAGATACAACCGGCAATCTGATTATCTTCTATGATGCCCAAACCGGTTCCGCGCCATTGCTAAAAGCAGTAAAAACCTCAGGTGCAACTTTGATTTACGAATACAAAAACCTGCACGGTATTGCTATCCGTCCATCTTCCAAGACTAATATTGAAGATGCCATTGCCTATTTCAAAAAAGTAAACGGCGTATTGTCCGTCGAACAAGATAGGCTGCTGAAACTTCAATAACCGAGTTGGTTCTTTAGCCTAATAAAAAAGCCGTCCAAAACGTATTACAACGTTTTCAGACGGCCTTTTACTTGTTCAAAGCATTAAATCATGCCTCTGCCTTGCGCTTTTGGCTTGGCTTGGCCGAATTCCAATTTACTCAGCGCAGACAAATAGGCTTTGGCAGTTGCCACCAATACGTCGGTATCCGCACCTTGGCCGTTGACCACACGGTCGCCACGTTGCAGACGGACGGAAGTTTCGCCTTGGCTTTCTGTACCTTGAGTTACCGCATTGACAGAGTAAATCTGCAAGGTCGCGCCACTTTGTGCTACGCTTTCAATGGCTTTGAAGATGGCATCAACAGGGCCTGAGCCGCTAGCGGAAGCGTGTTTTTCTTCACCGCGAATACTGAACACAATATCGGCGCGCGGTTCTTCGCCGGTTTCAGTGCTGATTTTTTGGGAAATGAATTTGTAGCTTTCGGTATTCATATTGCCCATTTCGTCAGACACCAAAGCGTGCAAGTCTTCATCAAATATTTCGCGTTTCTTATCCGCCAGCTCTTTGAAGCGTGCAAATGCTGCATTCAACGCCTCTTCGCTTTCCAACTCAATACCCAAATCTGCCAGCTTGGTTTTGAAAGCATTACGGCCGGAGAGTTTACCCAAAGTCAGGCGGTTGGTTGACCAGCCAACTGATTCGGCAGTCATGATTTCATAGGTTTCAGGGTGTTTCAACACGCCGTCCTGATGAATGCCTGATTCGTGTGCAAAGGCATTTGCACCAACTACTGCTTTATTTGGCTGAATCGGATAGCCGGTAATGGTGGACACCAGTTTGGATACCGGCACGATTTGCGTGGTATCGATGCCGGTTTCCAAGCCAAACAAATCATGACGCACTTTCAACGCCATCACGATTTCTTCAAGGCTGGCATTGCCCGCGCGTTCGCCCAAGCCGTTGATGGTACATTCCACCTGACGCACACCTGCCTGAACAGCGGCCAGCGAGTTGGCAACCGCCATACCCAAGTCGTTGTGGCAGTGGGTCGACCAGACTACTTTGTCGCCGTTGGGCACGCTTTTGATGATGTTGCTGATACGCTCGTACCATACGGAAGGTATGGAGTAGCCGACAGTATCGGGAATGTTGATAGTAGTCGCCCCCGCTTCGATAACCGCCGTAAAGATTTTGGCAAGGAAGTCCAAATCCGAACGCACTGCGTCTTCGGCAGAAAATTCCACATCATCAGTGTATTCTTTGGCAATTTTCACCGCTTTGACCGCCGCATCAATGACCTGCTGCGGCTTCATTTTCAGTTTGTGCTCCATGTGGATGGGGCTGGTGGCGATAAAAGTGTGAATACGTTTTTTCGGAGCAGGGGAAACAGCTTCGCCTGCTTTACGCACATCGTTTTCAACGGCACGAGCTAATGAGCAAACTGTAGATTTGGTAATGATTTTGGCAATCGCATTAACCGACTCGAAATCGCCCGGGCTGGCGGCGGCAAAACCCGCCTCAATCACATCCACTCCCATTTTCTCCAACTGGCGGGCAATGCGGATTTTCTCCTCTTTGGTCATGGATGCACCAGGCGACTGCTCGCCGTCGCGCATGGTGGTATCGAAAATGATAACGCGGTTGGTTTGTGTCATTTCTGTTCTCTCCAGAGATTCGTTTTTTTGTAAAAAAGCATTCAAATCAAGCGGTCTACCTTGCGCTTCCGCCAAAGCGGTCAGTTTTTGCAACTGAGCCAAAGGCAGGGAACCGCGTGTACGCCATTTGTAGATAGCCGCTGTGGTCGCAGCATTTTCCGGGTCGTGCTGTTTCAGGGCTTCGGCCAGCGCGTTTACGCCACCAAAATAGGCAACCAAACGGTCAATGTCTAATTGCATGATGTTCCTTGTCCAAATCTGATTAAGATTATTGTGTTCTGGTTTTGCATTATACTCATTTTAGACAAAACGACAATCTATTTTTATCAAAATATTGGTGTAAATTTTAAAAATAGAGAAATTTTTATACATTTTGTCTAATTTAGACTATTAACAGCCCCTCTCAAACCGAACACATCCTAAATATAGTAAACTAATCCCCTATTTCCCCGATTTGAAACACATTATGCCCCATACCATCCCTACCAACCGCTCCGACATCGAATGGCGCAACGAAAGCACACAAAAGCCACCCAAGCAGGCGGTTTACATCCAAGAAGCAGCCACAGCAGAAATTTTAAAAAATGCCCACGCGCAAACTGCAACTGTCTGGACTGGCGATTTTCACAATGCTAAGCAAGTCTTGGCCGCAATGAAAAAGCGTATCCGCAGGCCGTCTGAAAAAAAGAAAGGCGCACCCGCCGATATTCAGACGGCCTTCCACGCCCACCGTATGAAACAGGCTCAGCAAAGCCGTTTGCTCAATATGCTTGCCGTTGAAATCCAACCGAATTTTCAACTGGACAATGCACGCGCACCCGACATCTACGCCGCCCTGTACGATGTTTACGACACACCAAACGACAAACCGTTTCTCTTACCGCTAAATCAATTACTGGGCTTTATCGGTGCGCACGAATGGCACAAAAAAGGCATAGACATTCCGCAGCTTAATAGAAAAATCCATGTTCCTTTCGGCGTATTCTCTCCACTGCGTGGCGAATATTTGGATTTAATCGCCCAAGCACCACTCGCTCCCAATATTCAGACGGCCTTTGACATCGGCACCGGCTCAGGTGTTATTGCCGCAATTTTGGCCAAGCGAGGCATACCCGACATCATTGCCACAGACACCAACTCAAAAGCAATAGCCTGCGCCACAGCAAACCTCGAACGCCTAGGCTTAGATAAAGCTGTCAGCATTCAATCGATTGATTTATTTCCCGAAAGCTGCGCCGACCTTATCGTCTGCAATCCACCTTGGCTGCCGGCAAAACCGACCTCCGCCATTGAAACTGCACTTTACGACCCAAACAATGCCATGCTGACTGCGTTCATCAACGGCGTACGTCATCACTTAAATCCAAACGGCGAAGCTTGGCTGATTATTTCCGACTTAGCAGAACACTTGCATTTGCGCGATAAAGACTTTTTACAACAATGCTTTCAGACGGCCTCACTCAATGTAGTTGATATTCTGAAAACCAAACCGCAACACAAAAAAGCAATAGATGAATCCGATCCTTTGGCGTTTGCCAGAAACAAGGAAACTACTTATCTATACCGTTTGAAAGCGATATAAAATCAAGGCCGTCTGAACATTCAGACGGCCTTTAAGCATTTCCATAAAAGAAAACGGCATATCCGTAAAGATATGCCGTTGATGGGAGCAGGGACTGCTATATTTGGCAGTGGTTTGTGTTTTAGTCCTCTTGCGCCGCTGTTTGCAGGTAGTTTGGCAAACCAACTTTGCCAATCAATTCCTGCTGAGTTTCAAGCCAGTCAATGTGTTCTTCGTTGATGTCTTTTTGTTTTTCTAACAAATCACGGCTGACGTAGTCTTGCTGCTCTTCTGCAAGAGCGATGGCTGCAACCAGAGCATCATGTTTTTCATACTCTTTTTTCAGATCGCAGGCAATGATTTCTTCGGTAGATTCACCGATCAACAGTTTACCCAATTCTTGCAGATTAGGCAGGCCTTCCAAGAACAAAATACGCTCGATCAAATCGTCTGCGGATTTCATTTCGCGGATGGACTGTTTGAAGAAATGTTCACCTAATTCTTCAAAGCCCCAGTTTTTCAAAATGCGGGCATGCAGGAAGTATTGGTTAATGGTAATCAGCAACAAACCTAAGTTTTTGTTCAGCTCGCGAATAACTAAGCGATCGCCTTTCATATTCAGCTCCTTATACGTTATACGCTAAATTACAGTTGGCTTTGGTAGTAGTTGCCTTCGCCGACCAATTCGATCAGACGCAGTTGTTGTTCCAACCAGTGAGCGTGATCTTCTTCAGTGTCTTTCAGTTGGGCAACCATCAAATCGCGAGTAACATAGTCTTGAGCTTCTTCGCACAATTTGATGCCTTTTTTCAGCGCATCGCGTACTTCGTATTCGGTGTTCAAGTCCGCTTTCAGGCAGGAAACCACGTCGGTACCGATGTTCAGTTCGGCACGGGTCATTTTAGGAGTACCGCCCAACATCAGGATACGACGGATGAAGTCTTCGGCGTGAGTGGTTTCTTCTTCCATCTCGTGGTTCAAACGTTCGAACAGTTTGGTGTAACCCCATTCAGAGTACATGCGAGAGTGGATAAAATATTGGTCGCGAGCAGCCAACTCGCCAGACAATAATTCGTTCATGTAATCAATAACTGCTTGGTTGCCTTGCATAATTCTTTCTCTTTCTTTTAAAAGTTGACGATCACGAAATGAAGATTCGTGTGTTGTTACGGAATGACGTAATTGTATGCACAAGCAGCACTTTTGACAAATTTTCTATTTAAAATACAAACAATTATCAAAAAATTTAACCCGCCTAAAAGGCCGTCTGAAAAATTAACCCCCTGTTTTTAATAACAATTTTTTGAGATTAGTATTAAGAATCCATTGCATCATTCAAAAACATTTACATTCGTTAACCATAAATAAAAGCAAATAATCCAACAAAATCAATCAAATTTAATTATGAATTATTCTCAACTGCTTTTGCCTCATTTTTTTGAATCTTCTACTCGGTCAATACTTAGGAATCGTGCTATAATTACCAGTTATCTTTATTTAAGCACCTAGCTGAAACACATAAATTATCATGAAACAAATCCGCAATATTGCCATCATCGCCCACGTCGACCATGGCAAAACCACATTAGTTGACCAATTGCTGCGTCAGTCCGGTACATTCCGTTCCAACCAGCAAGTAGAAGAGCGCGTAATGGACAGCAACGATCTTGAAAAAGAACGCGGCATTACCATTCTCGCTAAAAATACCGCTATTGAATACGAAGGCTACCACATCAACATCGTAGATACCCCGGGACACGCCGATTTTGGTGGCGAAGTGGAACGTGTATTGGGCATGGTTGACTGCGTCGTACTGTTGGTTGACGCACAAGAAGGCCCTATGCCGCAAACCCGTTTCGTGACCAAAAAAGCCTTGGCTTTGGGTCTGAAACCTATCGTTGTCATCAACAAAATCGACAAACCGTCTGCCCGTCCAAGCTGGGTTATCGACCAAACATTCGAATTGTTCGACAACTTGGGCGCAACCGACGAACAATTGGACTTCCCTATCGTCTATGCTTCCGGCCTGTCCGGCTTTGCCAAATTGGATGAAAACGACGAGAGCAGCGATATGCGCCCTCTGTTCGAGACCATTTTGAAACACACGCCTCCTCCAAGCGGTAACGCAGACGCAACGCTGCAACTCCAAATTTCCCAACTGGACTACGACAACTACACCGGCCGCCTTGGTATCGGCCGCATCCTGAACGGCCGCATAAAACCCGGCCAAGTCGTTGCCGTCATGAACCATGAAGAACAAGTTGCCCAAGGCCGTATCAACCAACTGTTGGGTTTCCAAGGCTTGGAACGCGTACCGTTGGAAGAAGCTGAAGCCGGCGACATCGTGATTATTTCCGGTATCGAAGACATCGGTATCGGCGTAACCATTACTGACAAAGACAATCCCAAAGGCTTACCTATGTTGAGCGTGGACGAGCCGACCCTGACCATGGACTTTATGGTCAACACTTCTCCTTTGGCCGGTACTGAAGGCAAATTCGTGACTTCCCGCCAAATCCGCGACCGTCTGCAAAAAGAATTGCTGACCAACGTTGCCCTACGTGTTGAAGATACTGCCGACGCTGATGTATTCCGCGTTTCCGGCCGTGGCGAATTGCACCTAACCATTTTGTTGGAAAACATGCGCCGCGAAGGCTTTGAATTGGCAGTCGGCAAACCGCGCGTGGTATTCCGTGAAATCAATGGCCAAAAATGCGAACCTTACGAAAACCTGACCGTGGACGTACCTGATGACAACCAAGGCGCCGTTATGGAAGAGCTTGGTCGCCGCCGTGGCGAATTGACCAATATGGAAAGCGACGGTAATGGCCGTACCCGCTTGGAATACCACATTCCAGCACGAGGCCTGATCGGTTTCCAAGGCGAATTCCTGACCTTGACCCGCGGTACCGGCTTGATGAGCCACGTTTTTGACGACTACGCACCGGTTAAGCCCGATATGCCCGGCCGTCACAACGGCGTACTGGTTTCTCAAGAGCAAGGTGAAGCCGTTGCTTACGCCCTGTGGAACTTGGAAGACCGAGGCCGTATGTTCGTTTCTCCAAACGACAAAGTCTACGAAGGCATGATTATCGGTATTCACAGCCGCGACAACGACTTGGTGGTAAACCCTCTGAAAGGTAAAAAACTGACCAACGTCCGTGCCAGCGGTACAGATGAAGCCGTGCGCCTGACTACGCCAATCAAATTAACTTTGGAAGGTGCAGTTGAGTTCATCGACGATGACGAACTGGTTGAAATCACGCCACAATCCATCCGCCTGCGTAAACGCTACCTGAGCGAATTGGAACGTCGCCGTCATTTCAAAAAACTGGACTAATCCCGTCTGATTGACGCATTTTAAAATCAAGGCCGTCTGAAAAGTGTTTTAGAAATCCTAGATTTCATTTTTACACTTTCAGACGGCCTTTTATCATCTGTTCAAATAAAATAAATCGGCATTTCTTCCGCTTGTACTGCTGCTTCATCAGCGCGATCACTTTTACGATATTGCCCCGGCGATATCCCATATTGCTTTTTAAATGCCTTGCCAAAATGCGTTTCTGATTGAAAACCGACCGAAAGCGCAACCGATAAAACCGAATCCGCCGTCTGTTTCAACAATAATGCCCCCTGCTGTAAGCGGATACTGTTTACAAAGGCATGCGGGCTTGTTCCCGTCTGCTGCTTGAATACTCGCATTAACTGGGCGCGAGACAAGTTAGCAATCGCGGTCATTTTCTCGATATTCCATTCTTCTTCCGGCTTATCCACTACTGCCTGAAGCAGATTCCGCAGGCGTTTGTCCTGCCAACCATTCAGCAAACCGCTTAATTGCGCTTCCCCATTTTTTTCCAAGCTGGCTCGAAGTAGAAATACCAGCAACACCGAAGCCAATGCGTTCACAACCGCTACCGAACCGGACAAGGCTTGACCGCTCTCATACTGTAACAATGCCACCAAATACTGCAAAGAAGGATGGTTGATATTCAGCAAAACCGTGTCAGGCAGCCCTGCCATAATATCTGCCTGCGCTTCATATTCAAACCGTGCGCAGAAAAGATGCAAAGCCGCATCGCCTCCTGCATGACTTTGCTTGACTTTAAATGCGCCTTTTTCAGTCGTCAGCACGCCAACACCGAGATTTTCACAACTGCTGTCGCTGCTCAAAGTATGCCCTACGCTGCGTGGGAAAAAGATGATATCCCCCGCACTCAGCAGCTTGGCTTCTTGCTCCCCATCAATTCGGATATAACCCGAACCGGCAGTGACGATATGCACCAAACCATGCGCACGCTTTGGCTCATGCCGCACATACCACTCCCCCCGAAAAAGACATTGAACATCCACGCTGCCTTTTACCTGCGCCAATTCGACCAGCCTATCCAAAATATCCATAGTGTTTTTTACCAATAAATGAGATGTTTTGACGATTTAAATCTTCAAATTATTGCAATAATACACACACTAAACACAAACGGATAGGATTTTTTATCTTATCCACTCACATTAAGAAAGGACATATCATGTTTAAAGACTGGCCTGAACACACAGCCTTGGTAAAAAAAGCATTCGGCGAACTGGGTAAAAACCATCCTAAAATGCTGCAAGCCTACGGCGCACTGGATCAAGCAGCCGCTGCCGAAGCATTGGATGCCAAAACTCGCGAACTAATCGCCATCGCCGTTGCCATTACCACACGTTGCGAAAGCTGCATCAGCGTGCATGCCGCAGCAGCAGCCAAAGCAGGTGCAACCGAAAGCGAAATCGCCGGAGCATTGGCCACCGCTATCGCGCTGAACGCAGGTGCCGCTTATACCTACGCTTTGCGCGCTTTGGAAGCAGTAGAAACCCAACGCTAATTGGTTTGTAAAATCAGGCCGTCTGAAAGCCAACTCCCCTTTCAGACGGCCTGATGAAATGCTAAACTGATAAAGTTATCATATTGTTTTCTGTCTAATAGGAGATTGAACCATGAAGAAACTGCTGACCGCCGTACTTTTTGCTGCCGCTATTGCCACTCCTTTGGCCGCTTCCGCAGCCTCTATGCCTAAGGTTGAAAAAAGCGTGGCACAGCCTGCAAAAGCAAAAGGCGTTTGGATTGATGTCCGCTCTGCCGAAGAATTTAAAGAAGGCCACTTGCAAGGTGCGCTCAATATCCCTCATGACCAAATCGTTGACCGCATCAAATCCGTCAGCCCGGATAAAAACGCACCGGTAAACCTCTACTGCCGCAGCGGCCGCCGTGCAGAAGCCGCGCTGACTGAGCTGAAAAAAGCCGGCTACACCAACGTAACCAACCATGGCGGTTATGAAGACTTGGTGAAAAAAGGTTTGAAATAAACCTAGTTGATTTTAAAAAGGCCGTCTGAAACTTTTCAGACGGCCTTTATTGCCATTACAGACAGCAACTTCCAAATCTAAAACGTTTGCTGAGACCGGTTTCGTGAATCAATTGTTTGATAACCAAAATATTGGTGTTATCGGCCAAGGCGCGAATGCTGTGTGCTTCCATCGGCTCAAGACGGATAACTTGTAAGCCTTCGGTTTGCAAAACTTCGTCCACCGTTTTGATTTCAGCTTTGCCGTTTAAAACCAAAAGCAAAATAATCGCATCCGCCTCATATGCCGGAATTTCATTATTCTTCTGCAGTGAAAGCTGAACAATCTCCTGATTGCCGTCTGAAGCAATCACGCCGCCCAATAAAGCTTTGGGGTCTAACTCATAATGTTTCATTATTATCCTTTCCGCCCAAACGTTGCCGATTCGTGGACAATCGCTCAAGCAAACCAGTACAATACCGTCCATCTTACCGATAGACACAATATTGTCACATGAACATATTAATCTCAAACGACGATGGTTATCTTGCGCCCGGTTTGGCTATTTTGGCAAGAGTGTGCGCAGAATTTGCCAATGTTAGAGTGGTTGCGCCCGAACGCGATCGTAGCGGCGTCAGCAATTCTCTGACTTTAGACCGTCCTTTACAACTGAAACAGGCGGAAAATGGGTTTTACTATGTGAACGGCACGCCTACCGACTGTATTCATGTCGGTCAATACGCCCTTGCCGATTTCAAACCCGACTTAGTTTTGTCCGGCATTAACAACGGCGCAAACATGGGCGACGATACACTTTATTCCGGTACGGTTGCCGCCGCGACGGAAGCCTACCTGATGGGTATTCCCGCCATTGCTTTCTCGCTTGCCGACTCCAGCGGCCGTTATTGGGAAACCGCAGAAAAAGCCGCTTGGATCCTGCTTTCCTACTTTCTCAAACGCCCTATTTCCGAACCCATCTTATGGAACATCAATATCCCTGCCGTCGCACCTGAGGATATCCAAGGCATAAAAATTACACGGCTCGGTCGTCGCCATCATGAACAAAGCATTGTTCCCATGTATAATCCACGTGGCGAACAAATTTATTGGATTGGGCCGGTCGGCGATGTTTCCGACAGCGAAGAAGGTACCGACTTTGGCGAATGCGCGTCCGGCTTCATCACGATTACCCCCCTGCAAGTCGATTTGACTGCCTACGGACAAATGGAGCAAACCGCTTCCTTTTGGTCAGAAATCCCTGCGCCTTAACAGTCCCTAACAGCCGAACACTTGAGAAACAAGCATATTTTTATTATGATATGCTCCGACGAGAACAATTACCCGAATACGAAAGTCATTAACATGTTGAAAAAAAGTGTATCTTATGCCGGATCGGCAGCTTTGGTTTTATTACTTGCAGCCTGTGCCAGCCAACAACCGGCTCCTGTAGTCGTCGGCACACAAAGCGGTGGTTCAACAACAGGCTCTACCGCTGACAATCCTTACGGTGCAGCGCCTTACAATACCAACACCAGCCCAGCGGCAGATGCTCCATACACTCCGCCGGCAAGTACACCTGCCCCAACATACAACAGCGGCAGCACCGGCACTTACACGCCTTCTTACGCGCCTGTTGATATCAATGCAGCGACACATACTGTTGTTCGTGGTGATACCGTTTACAACATCTCCAAACGCTACAACATTACCCAAGACAATCTGCGTGCATGGAATAACCTGGCCGACAACACCATCAGCATTGGTCAAACCCTGCGCGTGAAACCTGAAGGCTACGTTGCACCTGCAGCTTCTGCAAGCAAACCTTCTACTCCAACAACGACAACCACTGCTCCGGCTCCAAGCACACCTGCCAATACACCAACCGTGTCTACCGGCAGTAGCCGCAACGTCAGCGGCATCACATGGCAGCGTCCGACTACAGGTAACGTTATCGCCAACTTCGGCGGCAGCAACAAAGGTGTAGATATCGCCGGTACACAAGGTCAGCCTGTTGTTGCAGCGGCAGACGGTAAAGTCGTTTACGCAGGCTCAGGCTTGCGCGGTTACGGCAACTTGGTCATCATCCAACACAACTCCTCATTCTTGAGCGCATACGGCCACAACCAACGCCTGCTGGTTAATGAAAACCAAACCGTTAAACGCGGTCAAACCATTGCGCACATGGGTAACACCGATGCATCTCGTACCCAGTTGCACTTTGAGATCCGTCAAAACGGCAAACCGGTCAATCCGGCAAATTATGTTGCCTTCTAAGCTGATTCAAGCAACCTAATTTCAATTCAATCCCTTCCTAAATGTCATTTAGGTAGGGATTGTTTGTACCGGTTTCACATGAAATTTCATCTTCCCTTTCTTTATACCCTGCTATTGGGCGGTTGCGCTGCGTTTTTGCCATCATTGGACGAACGCACCCAAAGCAGTTATCTTGACATACCTGCAACGCCGCGGCTGGACAGCGCATTAGGCATTCCTTCTACATCCTCCAAGACTGATGTTTCCCATATCTATCTGCTGAACGATGCCCATGAAGCCTTTGTCGCCCGTGCCGCCCTGATTGAATCCGCCGACCATACCCTCGATTTACAATACTATATCTGGCACAATGACATCTCCGGCAAGCTTCTATTCAACCTGATTCATCGCGCGGCCGAACGCGGCGTCCGTGTGCGTTTATTACTGGACGACAACAACACCAACGGTATGGATGATCTCCTGTTGGCACTCGACAATCATCCCAATATCGAAGTCCGTCTGTTTAACCCCTTTATTTTCAGAAAATGGCGTGCACTCGGCTACGTTGCCGATTTTCCTCGTCTCAACCGCCGAATGCACAATAAATCGTTTACCGCCGACAACCGTGCCACCATTTTGGGCGGACGCAATATCGGCGACGAATATTTTAAGGTTAACGACGATACCATCTTTGCCGACCTCGATATCCTCGCCACAGGCCGCGTAGTAACCGAAGTTTCCCAAGACTTCGACCGCTATTGGGCAAGCCACTCCGCCTACAACGCGACCAGCATCATCAAACGGGGAAACCTGCAAAAAGGATTGGCAGAGCTCGATTACACCGACCAAGATAAAAATCAAACGCTCATCCGCTACCGTCAAAGCATCGAACACTCCAACCTCTATCAAAAAATGCAGAGCAACCTTATGGAATGGCAAAGCGTCAGCACACGTTTAATCAGCGACGATCCGGCCAAAGGCTTAGACCGAGACCGACATAAACCGCCTATTTCCGAACGCCTGCAAGACGCCCTCAAGCAACCCGAAAAAAGCGTTTACCTTGTCTCCCCCTATTTTGTGCCCACAAAATCGGGCGTTAAGGCCATAGAAAAGCTGATTCACAACGGCGTGGACGTTACCGTTTTGACCAATTCGCTCCAAGCAACCGACGTTGCCGCCGTCCATTCCAGCTACGTCAAATACCGCAAGCCCTTGCTTAAAGCTGGGGTCAAACTCTATGAGCTCCAGCCCAACCACGCCGTTCCGACCTCCAAAGACCGCGGCTTAACCGGTAGCTCAGCTACCAGCTTGCACGCCAAAACATTCATCGTGGACGAGAAACGCATTTTCATCGGCTCCTTCAACCTCGACCCACGCTCCGCACGCCTCAATACCGAAATGGGCGTCGTCATCGAAAGCCCCGAAATCGCAGGCCAAATGCAGCGCACCCTCGTAACGACCACTCCAAGCTACGCCTATCAGGTAACGCTTGGCAATTACAACAAACTATACTGGTATGACCCAAGCGAAAAACGAACTTACGCACACGAACCCGAAGCCAAGTTCTGGAAACGGGTTACTTCAAAAATCCTGTCCATCCTGCCCATAGAAGGATTATTATAGAGGCCGTCTGAAAACATAAATCATGCGGCCGGAGGAATTCACCATGTCTCGACTCATCTGCAAAACCCTATTTGTTTGTACCACCAGCCTATTGTTGGCCTCCTGCGGCACCACCAGCAAACACAAATCCCACAAGCCGCAAACAACCGCCAGAAAAGTCCAACCTGTCCGCATTTCCCATATCGACCGCACCCAAGGTTCGCAGGAATTGATGCTTCACGGCCTAGGCCTGATCGGCACGCCCTACAAATGGGGCGGCAGCACGACATCCACAGGCTTTGACTGCAGCGGCATGATCCAATTCGTCTATAAAAACGCCCTCAACGTCAATCTGCCACGCACCGCGCGCGATATGGCCGCAGCCAGCCGAAAAATTCCCGACGGCAAATTAAAAGCCGGCGATCTTGTCTTTTTCAACACCGGCGGCGCACACAAATATTCCCATGTCGGCCTCTACATCGGCAACGGCGAATTTATCCACGCACCCAGCAGCGGCAAAACCATCAAAACCGAAAAACTTTCCACTCCGTTCTACGCCAAAAACTATTTGGGCGCACATACTTTTTTTACTGAATAAATCAAGGCCGTCTGAAAGGTATCGCAATATCATCGATACCTTTCAATCTATTGCTGATGAGTAAAGCTTGATTGCAAGATAGGCCCATGCAAAAATTTACCCATAACAAAGCAATAGAAAGATAACACACAGTTTCAACAACTTAAATCATCTTCCGCCCTGTCATTTTGTAAGTACAAACCATCAAGGATATATCATGCACACAGAATCCGTTCTAACCCTTCTCAAAACCCTGCAAAACCAAATCTGCGCCGCGCTGGAGCAAGAAGATGGCGAAGCCAAATTTGTGCATGAAGCATGGACGGGGAAACTGGGTATCGGCGAAACCCGCGTATTGAAAAACGGCGCAGTATTCGAGCAGGCAGGTGTGAATTTCTCGCATGTAAAGGGAACCCAAATGCCGGCTTCTGCTACGGCCCATCGTCCTGAATTAGCAGGCGCGGCGTTTGAAGCCATGGGCGTGTCGCTGGTCATTCATCCGAAAAATCCTTATGTCCCGACCAGCCATGCCAATGTGCGCTTTTTTATTGCCTACCCTGAAAATGCCGAGCCGGTTTGGTGGTTTGGCGGCGGCTTTGATTTGACGCCCTTTTATCCTTTTGAAGAAGATATCGTGCATTGGCACACAGTGGCTCGGGACGTATGCGTGCCATTTGGCGAATCGGTTTATCCTGAATTCAAACAATGGTGTGACGAATATTTCTATTTGAAACACCGTAACGAAACACGCGGCGTGGGCGGCCTGTTTTTTGACGATTTAAACCGCTGGGATTTCGATACCTGCTTGAATTTTATTAAGGCAGTCGGGGAAGGCTATATCGCATCGTATCTGCCGATTGTGGTAAAACGCAAAAATACGCCTTATGGAGAACGTGAACGCGATTTCCAACTCTACCGTCGCGGACGCTATGTGGAATTTAACTTGGTTTGGGACAGAGGCACACTGTTCGGTCTGCAAAGCGGCGGCCGTACAGAAAGCATTTTAATGTCTATGCCGCCTTTGGTTCGCTTTGAGTATCAATATGCACCGGAAGAAGGTTCACCCGAAGCACGTCTCAATCAATTCCTTATACCGCGCAACTGGCTGGAAGAAGCCGGCAGATAGTTTTACCTATAAGAGGCCATCTGAAAAGCGATTCTCACTGGTTGAGACTACCTTTTCAGACGGCCTTTGCTTCAATTGCTTTGAATTTGCATACCTTTGCCTATCATGCTGTTTCATCTCTATAGAGTTTTTGAGACAATGCGCCCATATAAAAATTACCTCACAAACCACACTAAAAAGGAATAATCGGTGAAACGCATTTTCTTATTTATCGCAACCAATATCGCAGTTCTGGTTGTCATCCGTGTTATTTTGGCCATCTTGGGCATCAACAGCACCGACCAAGTCAGCAGCCTGTTGGCTTATTCCGCAGTCGTCGGCTTCAGCGGCTCGATTGTCTCCCTGCTGATGTCGAAAACCATCGCCAAACATTCGGTCGGCGCCGTCGTTATCGACCAGCCCCAAAGCGAAGAAGAAGCTTGGCTGTTGGCAACTGTTGAAGCACAAGCCCGCCAATGGAATCTGAAAACGCCGGAAGTAGCCATTTACGACTCTCCAGAGCCTAATGCCTTTGCAACCGGCGCGACCAAAAACAGCTCGCTCGTCGCTGTCAGCACCGGCCTGCTCGACCACATGACCCGCGATGAAGTCGAAGCCGTTTTGGCGCATGAAATGGCACACGTCGGCAACGGCGATATGGTAACGCTGACGCTGATTCAAGGTATTGTGAATACTTTTGTTGTCTTCTTGGCGCGTATTGTTTCCAGCATGGCGGCGCGCAACAATGACGGCAGTACGTCGCAAGGTACATATTTCATGGTCAGCATGGTATTGCAGATCGTATTCGGCTTCCTCGCCAGCATCATCGTGATGTGGTTTAGCCGCCAACGCGAATACCGCGCCGATGCGGGCGCTGCAAAACTGGTGGGCGCGCCAAAAATGATTGCCGCCCTGCAACGTTTAAAAGGCAGTACCAGCGACCTGCCGCAAACCATGACGGCAATGGGCATTGCCAGTGAAGCCAAAGATTCTTGGTTCAGCACCCATCCTTCTTTGGACAACCGCATCAACCGTTTGAAAAACCGCTAATCGAAAACATCAAGGCCGTCTGAAACATCAAGTTCAGACGGCCTTTTTTTATTTCTTCATCAAAGCCCGTTTGATGATAATCATCCAGTCTTTCTTATCCAACAGCGGGCGCTGGTTAAACACGTCATATTTGCAACCGTCCAGCTTTTGCAAAATCAACTGGCCGCCGACAATAATCATGCGCAGCTCAAAACCGATTCGCCCTTTGAGGGTTTTGCCCAACGGCGAGCCTGCCTTCAGCATTTGAAAAGCACGTTGACACTCATGCGCCATCAGTCGTTGAAAAGCAAAGTCGGCTTTACCGACCGCAATCTGCCCTTCGCTGACTTTGAACTTCTGCAAATCTTCCTGAGGGATGTACACGCGCCCTTTCTGCCAATCTACCGCCACGTCCTGCCAGAAATTAATCAGCTGCAAAGCTGTGCAAATGCCGTCGCTTTGCGCCATGCTCACTTCATCGGTTTGCCCGTACAAATGCAGCATAATGCGCCCTACAGGATTGGCGGACAAGCGGCAATAGGCAATCAATTCGCCAAAGTTTTCATAACGGGTTTTGACTACATCCTGACTGAACGCCGCCAGCAAATCATAAAACGGTTGCAAAGGTAATTGAAACGGCTTAATCGCTTCGTTGTACAAACGCTGCATCAAAGCCGTTTGCGTTTTCCCGCCTTGTGCAATGCGGTCTAACTCTGCCTTCAGTTCGTCCAGTTGGCGCAGGCGTTCGGCTGCTTCGGCATTGCCTTCGTCGGCAATATCGTCCGCCGTCCGTGCAAAAGCGTAAACGGCATGAACCGGCTTGCGCAAACGGCGCGGCAGCACAATGGAGCCGACTGGGAAGTTTTCGTAATGATTGACTGACATGGGAAATCCGAAAATTTAAAATAAAGTGTTTTTGCTGACAGGCCGTCTGAAATTCAGACGGCCTTACGTTTGGCCGCAAAGAAATCCTGCAATACGCTTTGGCATTCGTCTGCCAATATGCCGCCCAAAATTGCGGTATGCTTGTTCAGACGTTTGTCGGCAAACAAATCGACCACGCTACCTGCCGCGCCGGTTTTAACTTCGGCTGCACCATAAATCACGCGCCCGACCCGTGCCTGTATCAAGGCAGATGCGCACATAGAGCAAGGCTCTAATGTGATGTATACGTCGCAATCTTTCAAACGGTAGTTTTGCAAGGCCTTACCAGCGGCGGCAAGTGCGTTGATTTCGGCATGATGGCTGACATTGTGGTCGCCAATGCAGGTATTGTGTGCCGCTGCAATTACCTCGCCTTGATATACGATGACTGCGCCAACGGGCACTTCGCCCAATGTCGCCGATTGTCTGGCCTGTTCTATCGCCAGCCGCATAAAGGCTTCCATATCGTTTTGAGAAGGAAAAACAGCAACAGGCGGATGGTTTTTCAAGGCCTCGCCCAGCTCCGTCTTTCTCTCCTCGGAAATATGCCGGACATCCACACCCGAAACCAACGTGTCCAGTTGCCATAAGGTGCTTTTGGTTACGGTCAAACCCGACGCTTTCAGCAATAGAAACGTGCGGACTGCGCCGATTTCCTGTAAATCTTCCAGTGTACGAATACCCAATTCTTTTAATGCTGCCAATGTTTTAGGCGCAAGTGGTGGCGTAGTTAGCATGGATTATTCCTGAAAATGCTGACGTGCCAAGGCTAAGGCCGTCTGAACATAATCGCTGTCTGCGTAAGGATCTAACGTGTGCACCAAAGGAATTTTCCGCAACCAGGTCAACTGGCGTTTGGCAAGCTGGCGCGTGGCGACAATGCCTTTTTCGACAAAGGTGTCATAATCGGTTTCGCCTTCGAGATAATCCCAAGCCTGACGGTAGCCCACGCAGCGCATAGACGGCATATCGGCATGCAGCTGCGGATAATCGCGGCGCAAGGCGTGCATTTCATCGAGGAAACCGTGTTCCAGCATACTTAAAAAGCGTTTTTCGATTTGCTGGTGTAACAAATGACGGTCTTCGGGAATCAGGGCAACCGTGCATAAATCCAATAAAGGCGCAGCCTGCTTCTGCTCTGTGAAATGTTCGCTCAAAGGCTTGTCGGTCAGAAGATAGACTTCCAAAGCGCGTTCAATACGCTGGCTGTCATTGGCTTTCAGACGGCCTGCCGTAATCGGGTCAACCTCCTGCAAACGGCGATACAGGCCTGCCAGACCGCGTTCGTTTTTTTCCGCCTGAAGCTGTGCGCGCACCTCCGCATCCGCGCCGGGCAAATCGTTCAAACCTTCCGTCAGCGCATGGAAATACATCATCGTGCCGCCGACAATCAGCGGATAGCGACCGCGCGCATGTATTTCGTTCACCAAGCGTACGCAGTCGCCGACAAAATCCGCCGCGCTGTAACTTTCCAGCGGCGAGATAATATCAATCAAATGATGCGGTACGGCGGCAAGCTCTTCAACAGTCGGCTTGGCCGTACCGATGTCCATACCGCGATACACTAGCGCGGAATCCAAACTGATGATTTCCACCGGCAACGATTGGGCAATATTTAAGGCCAGTGCGGTTTTACCGCCGGCGGTCGGGCCGAGTACGGCGAAGGCTTTGGGCGCGTTCATAAGAAAACGGAAAAATTAAAAATGCGATTATAGCAAACCCGGGCAGACCATATTTCAGGCCGTCTGAAACATTTGCTCTACATTATCAAAAGCGTTACACTTGCTGCGCCGTTACAGACGGCCTTTTATATTGATTTCAAACCTGCTGCTGCCGTCATTGCGCCGGCAGTCAAGCCGTCAGCGACACTGCGTCGCTGTAAACACGAAAGAACACACTATGACCGTATCTCCCGTAGCCTTGCGCCGTCAAACCGAGCGCAAGCCGCATCCGACTGCGCGTTATTGGAAAAAATGCGATGTCGAGGCTTTGTTTGGACTGCCTTTCCTCGACCTCGTTTTCCAAGCCGCCGAAATCCATCGCCAAAACTTCAACCCGCGCGAAATCCAGCTTTCCACCCTGCTCTCCATCAAAACCGGCGGCTGCCCCGAAGACTGCGCCTACTGCCCGCAATCGGCACACCACAACACCAATCTGGGCAAAGAGCAGATGATGGATGTGGACGAAATCGTCGAAAAAGCCAAAATTGCCCAATCGCGCGGTGCCAGCCGTTTCTGCATGGGCGCGGCATGGCGCGGCCCCAAACCCAAAGACGTAGCTGTCGTTTCCGAAATCATCAGCGCGGTGAAAGGCTTAGGCATGGAAGTGTGCGGCACCTTCGGCATGCTCGAAGACGGCATGGCTGAAGACTTCAAAAAAGCCGGTCTGGACTACTACAACCACAACCTCGACACCGACCCCGAACGCTACAACGACATCATCCACACCCGCAAACACGAAGACCGCATGGATACTTTGGGCAAAGTCCGCAATGCCGGTTTGAAAGTCTGCTGTGGCGGCATTGTCGGCATGAACGAAACTCGCGCCGAACGCGCAGGCCTGATTGCCAGCCTTGCCAACCTAGACCCTCAGCCCGAAAGCGTGCCGATTAACCAGTTGGTTAAAGTAGAAGGCACGCCGCTGGCCGATGCCGAAGATTTGGACTGGACTGAATTTGTCCGCACCATCGCCGTCGCACGCATTACCATGCCGCACAGTTACGTCCGCCTGTCCGCTGGCCGCAGCAATATGCCGGAATCCATGCAGGCCATGTGTTTCATGGCTGGTGCAAACTCGATTTTCTACGGCGACAAGCTGCTGACTACGGGCAATCCGGACGAAGACGGCGACCGCCTGCTGATGGAAAAATTGAATTTGTATCCGCTGCGCTTTGAATTGGAAGAAGAATACAAAGCCGCGCAGGAAACACCCAAAATCAAAGTCGACTATTAACCGCCATCATAATGCCGTCTGAAAGGACAGGCTTTCAGACGGCATACGGCACTCCGGCACGCGGCGCAACATCAGGCGCGGCGCGTGCCGCCCCGTCCGAAGCCTGATAAACAAACCGATAAGGAAATACGATGAAACACATACTCCCCCTGATTGCCGCATCCGCACTCTGCATTTCAACCGCTTCGGCACATCCTACCGGCGAACCGTCCACCCAAAACGAAACCGCTATGACCACGCATACCCTCACCTCAAAATACAGCTTTGACGAAACCGTCAGCCGCCTTGAAACCGCCATAAAAAGCAAAGGAATGGACATTTTTGCCGTCATTGACCATCAGGAAGCCGCCCGCCGAAACGGCTTAACGATGCAGCCGGCAAAAGTCATCGTCTTCGGCACGCCCAAAGCCGGCACGCCGCTGATGGTCAAAGACCCCGCCTTCGCCCTGCAACTGCCCCTGCGCGTCCTCGTTACCGAAACGGACGGCAAAGTACGCGCCGCCTATACCGATACGCGCGCCCTCATCGCCGGCAGCCGCATCGGTTTTGACGAAGTGGCAAACACTTTGGCAAACGCCGAAAAACTGATACAAAAAACCGTAGGCGAATAAGCCCGTCGCCGACATAAAAGGCCGTCTAAAACTTTTTCAGACGGCCTTTTATCGTTATTCAGCATCAAAACCTTCAATCTTCCGTATCCACTCTTCCTTTTCCTCCTCGCTCAAAAACGAAGCGCGGAACGAATTGGTGCACAAGGTTTTGATTTCTTCCGCACTCAAATCTAAAGCCTCGGCAAGCGCTTCAAAATTGCGGTTCATATAGCCGCCGAAATATGCCGGATCATCGGAATTGACGGTTACCAACACGCCGCGTTGCAACATACGGCGCAAATTGTGTTTCGCCATCTCCGGAAATACTTTTAATTTCAAATTGCTCAACGGGCAAACGGTCAACGGCATTTGTTCTTTAATCAAACGCGCCATCAACGCCCCATCTTCTTCCGCCCGTACGCCATGATCGATACGGCGGATATGCAGTAAGTCCAAAGCCTCATAAACATATTCCGGCGGGCCTTCTTCTCCGGCATGCGCCACCGTCAACAAACCCTCCGCCCGCGCCTGCGCAAACACGCGCTCAAACTTAGACGGCGGATGCCCCAGTTCGCTCGAATCCAAGCCTACGCCGATGATGTGTTCTTTATAAGGCAAAGCCTGATTTAAGGTTTCAAATGCGCTTTCTTCCGACAAATGCCGCAGGAAACACATAATCAAACGCGTGCTTATGCCCCATTGCTGCCCGGCTTCATGACAGGCGCGGACAATGCCGTTAATCACGGTTTCAAACGTCACGCCCCGCGCAGTATGGGTTTGCGGATCAAAAAATATTTCCGTATGCACGACATTGTCTTCATGGCAACGCTCAAGATACGCGCGGGTCAAATCGTAAAAATCCGCCTCGTGCAACAATACGCCGGCACCGGCATAATAAATATCCAAAAACGACTGCAAATTGTGAAAATCATAAGCCTGCCGTACCGCATCGACATTTTCATAAGGAATCGCTATGTGGTTGCGCTTGGCGATTTCAAACATCAACTCCGGCTCGAACGTCCCTTCGATGTGGACGTGCAACTCTGCTTTGGGCAGGGCTTGGATAATTTGTTTGATATTCATATTTTCTCTAATTTTCGGTTTATATTTAATATTGAAGGCCGTCTGAAACTTTCAGACGGCCTTTGAACATTTACCTGTTAAAAACCATTTTCCATCATGATTTCGCCGGGGATGCGGTTGCGGTGCATAGCGTAGCCCAAATCCATCAGGGCTTGGAAAGTGTCTTTGACCATTGCCGGATTGCCGCAAACCATAAAGCGCGTATCGGCTTTGGTAAACTTAAAGCCGACTTTTTCTTCCAAGCCGCCATTCTTCAGCAATTCGGGAATCCGTTTGCCGCTCAATGCGCCTTCCGTTTCCTCACGCGTAGTGACCGGAACAAAAGTGAATTTATGGAAATATTCCTCAATCAGCGGATGCTCTTTCAAATCAGCAAGACGTTGGTTGAAAATCAACTCGTCAGCATAAGAGACGGAATGCGCCAAAACCAAACGGTCAAAACGCTGCCAAATTTCAGGCTGCTCGATAATGGAGAGGAAAGGCGCAATGCCGGAACCCGTGCAGAGCATAACCAAATCTTTGCCGTCGGGGAAACGCTCGGGCAAGAGGAAACCGGTAGCCGTTTTATCCAGCAAAATAGTATCGCCCTCTTTCATCGCAGCAAAACGCGCCGACATCGGGCCGCCTTCGATTAATACCGCGAAATACTCAAGCGTATCGGCGTATTCGGCAGACACGACAGAATACGCGCGCCAAATAAAGCCCTCGCCGTCACGGAAACCAAGGCGCGAAAACTGCCCTGCCGAAAAACGGTAGGACTCGGGACGGCTGATGGCAAAAGTCATCAGCTTAGGCGTATGGTGTTTGATCCACAAGACTTTTTCTTCGGTAAACTTGGCTTCTGGAGAAGCTGCCATAATAGGTTTCCTTGATATTCGGTATCAGTTTCAAATAGGGCTTATTATAAAGATTCAAAAGGCCGTCTGAAATATTTATTTTCAGACGACCTTTAAGATTATTCACGACGCAAACGGATACTGATGCCTTTTTGTTCCAAAATCAAATCGTTACCATCAAAACGATAGTTCCACACGCTTTGTTTGCGCAAAAACGCATCTTCCAGCTTCATATCTTCACACAGCATCATGCTTACCGCAATATGTCCAAAATCAATTTTGTCCGAACCAATCGTATTGGCTTGGAACATCATACCGTTACACCCCATCTTGCCATACGCCTTAGGCATCTCGCTCAAATCCAGATAGGCATCAGTACCGGCCAAATCTTTTTCGGTGAATTTATTGAAAGAAACCACACGCCATTTGGCGGCTAGAGTAGGTTGCGCCGTTTGTTGAGTTTGTACCTGCGCTTTAGAGGCTTGTTCAGGCTGAGATACTGAAGGAGATGTACAAGCTGCCAAAACTACCACACTCATTAATGCACCGAATAATGTTTTCATATCTATTCCTTGTTTATTGCTAAAGGCCGTCTGAAAACTATCCACCTTCAGACGGCCTTTAAGCCTTATTTACAAAGTTGTATCCAATGCTTTGGAAATATCGTTCCAAATATCGTCAACGTCTTCAATACCGACAGAGAAACGCAGCAGGCCGACTTTGATGCCCATTTCCATTTTCACATCATGCGGTACGCCGCTGTGGGATTGGGAATAGCAATGGTTGACCAAACTTTCCACGCCGCCTAGGCTGGAAGCCATTTTGACCAGTTTCATGTTTTTAATCACGCTATTGGCCGCTTCACGCGTGTCGTTTTTGAGATAAACCGTAACCACGCCGCCGATGCCTTTGGGCATTTGTGCTTGGGCGAGTTCGTAATGTTCGTGAGATGGCAGGCCGGGATAGAACACTTTTTCAATGGCAGGATGAGCTTCCAGACGGCGCGCGATTTCGAGTGCGTTTTGGCAATGGGCGTTCATGCGCAAGGCCAATGTTTTGATACCGCGCAACACCAGCCAGCAGTCCATCGGGCCTGCAATCGCGCCGGTATGCACCATCATGTCGTGCAAAGGCTGAGCCAGCTCTTTGGTTTTTGCAACGACTACGCCCATCAGTACGTCCGAATGGCCGCATAAATATTTGGTAGCGGAATGGAACACAAAATCGCAACCCATATCCAACGGCTGTTGCAGATACGGCGTGGCAAAGGTGTTGTCGATGCCGACCAGCGCACCGGCCGCTTTGGCTTTCGCGGCAAGCACTTTGATGTCTACCAAGCGCAAAAGCGGATTGGACGGCGTTTCCAGCCAGACCAGTTTGACATTGTGCGCTTTGAGCAGCTCGTCCAAATTATCCGGATTGCCCAAATCGGCAAAAACAACGTTCACACCCCATTTTTGATAAACATCGACCAATAAATCATAAGCACCGCCGTAAATATCGGCGACGGCGACAATGGTATCGCCCGGGCGCAGGAAAGTACGCCATACGGCATCAATCCCCGCCATACCGCTGGAAAATGCAAAGCCGGCCGCACCGTGCTCCAAATCGGCAACGGTATCTTCCAAGACCTGGCGGGTCGGGTTGCTCAGACGTGAATAGCGGTAAGGAACCTGCTCGCCGATTTCGTGCAGCGCGAACATACTGTTTTGATAAATCGGCGGCATCAGCGCACGGTTGTGTTCGTCGCAATCGTAGCTGGAATGAATGGCTTTCGTGGCGAATTTCATTTGGTCTCTGCCTATATAGATGTGAATAATCGAAGATTTTATCACTATCTGAAAAATAGAAACAATCAATGCAGGCGGATAAAGCAAGTGATATAATCTCGCATTTGCAAATCGGCCGACACGAGCCGATTCCCTCCACACGCATCTCAACAATCCTATCATGAAGGACATACCACGCATGAACGCCATTGCAGACGTGCAATCTAGCCGCGATTTACGCAACCTGCCGATTAATCAGGTCGGCATCAAAGACCTGCGCTTTCCAATCTCCCTCAAAAGCAAAGAAGGCGAACAATCCACCGTCGCCCGCCTGACCATGACGGTTTTCCTGCCTGCCGACCAAAAAGGCACGCATATGTCGCGCTTTGTCGCCCTGATGGAAAAACAAACCGATGCTTTGGATTTCGATACGCTGCACAAGCTGACCGCCGATATGGTTGCCCTGCTGGATTCGCATTCCGGCAAAATCAGCGTTTCCTTCCCGTTTTTCCGCAAGAAAAGCGCGCCGGTCTCCGGCATCCAATCGCTGCTCGACTATGATGTTACCCTGACCGGCGAAATCAAAAACGGTACATACAGCCACAATCTGAAAGTGATGGTTCCGGTTACTTCCTTGTGTCCGTGTTCCAAAGAAATTTCCCAATACGGCGCGCACAACCAACGTTCGCATGTGACCGTCAGCCTGATTGCAAACGCGGATGTAGCCATCGAAGAAATCATCGATTACGTCGAAGCACAGGCAAGCTGCCAGCTCTACGGTTTGCTCAAACGCCCTGACGAGAAGTATGTAACGGAGAAAGCATACGAAAATCCGAAGTTTGTCGAAGACATGGTTCGCGATGTGGCCACTGCGCTGATTGCCGATAAACGCATTGAATCGTTTGTTGTCGAAAGTGAAAACTTCGAATCGATACACAACCATTCCGCTTACGCTTATATCGCTTATCCTTAAAAGCCGAGCCGAATAGAAACAAAGGCTGTCTGAAAGTTTCAGACGGCCTTTGGCATAGATTGAACGATAACATAAGACTATCGGTCATATATGGGCAACCCTATTTCGATATAATTCAAAAGCATTAGATTTCTCTCGCAATATTTAACATAAATTAAGCCGATTGTTTTTTCCATCATTTATAATAACGGTTCCTCAACGGCATCTCCGGAGATACTATGAAAAAATTCCTTTATTTCCTCATTGCATTTTTAGGCTTGAGCAGCTTCGCATTCGCAGTAGATGCCAATGATTTGCTGCCTCCAGAGCAAGCCTTTGTACCTCAAGTCAATGTAACCGATCAAGGCATCAGTGTGCAGTTCAAAATCGCTGACGGCTACTATATGTACCAGTCCAAAATCGTTGCAGCGACCAATCCTGACAAAGTCTTGGGTGAACCCAAATTCAGCAAAGGCGAAGAAAAAGAAGACGAATTCTTCGGCAAACAAACGGTTTACCACCATACCGCACAGGTTGACCTGCCTTACAAACAAGCCGCACCGCAATACAAACTGACGCTGACTTATCAAGGCTGTGCCGAAGTGGGTGTGTGTTATCCGCCTGTGGACACCGAGTTTGACGTAAAAGGCAATGGAGTTTACCAACCGCAAAGCGATGAGCCGGTTTCTGCCAAAGACCGCTTTTTGCAACCATCCGCCTCTTCAGACGGCCAAATGCCCACGCAACCCAGTACAAACAATCCCGACAGCAGCCGCTTCAAGCTCTCTTGGGATACTTTAAACGCCAACCTGTTGGCGTTTTTTGTCGCAGGTTTGGGCTTAAGCTTTACCGCTTGTATGTATCCGCTCCTGCCGATTGTTTCCAGTATTGTCGTGGGCGATAAAAAAGCCGGTAAAGGCCGCGCGTTTACCTTGTCTATGGTGTATGTACAAGGCTTGGCACTGACCTATACCTTGGTCGGCGTGATTGCCGGTTTGACCGGCGCGCTGTTGACCGTATGGCTGCAACAGCCTTGGGTTGTGCTTGCCGCAGCCGCGTTGATGGTGATACTGGCGCTGTCCATGTTCGGCCTCTTCAATATCCAGCTGCCAAACTCTGTCCAATCCTATTTCCAAAACCAAAGCAACAAACTCTCCGGCGGCAAAATCATTTCCGTCTTTATCATGGGTATTTTGTCCGCCCTGATTGTCGGCCCTTGCGTTGCGCCTCCGCTTGCATTTGCTTTGGGCTATATCGGCCAGACCGGTGATGCCGTGTTGGGCGGCCTCGCGCTTTATGTTTTGGCACTCGGCACCGGCGTACCGCTCATCATCATCGGCACATTCGGCGGCCATATCCTGCCTAAAGCAGGCGACTGGATGAACGGTATCAAATACGCATTCGGCTTCATTTTGCTGGCCGTTGCCGTATACCTTGCCACACCGCATCTGCCTTATTTTGCAGTAGTCGGCCTCTACACCTTGCTGATGATTGTCCCCGCCCTTATGCTTTTGGCGAAATCCGGCAAACAAAAAGGCCGTCTGAAAACAGTTGCCGCCGTATTGGGCTTTTTACTGCTGATTGGCGGCTCATGGTTTGGCTGGCAAAGCTTTAATAAACAAACCACCGCCCTGCACCACTTCTTAACGCTGGTTCCGCCATCCGAAGCCGGACAAGAAACCGACCACGGCAAAATGTTTACCGATGTCGGCGAACTCAAAGCCGCTATGGATGCCGCCTTGAAAGCCGATCCAAGCAAGCCCGTGCTGATTGATTTCTACGCCGACTGGTGCGTATCCTGCAAAGAAATGGCCGCCTACACGCTCAACCAACCGCAGGTACACGAAGCAGTCGATATGCAGCGCTTCTTCCAAATCGACGTGACCGCCAACACTCCCGATCATCAGGCCTTACTGAAAGAATACGGCCTCTTCGGCCCTCCGGGCGTGTTTGTTGTCCGCGCCGACGGCAGTCATAGCGAAGCCTTATTAGGCTTTGTCAAACCCGATGCATTCATTGAATGGTATCGCAAAAACGAGAAATAGCCGCCTATAAAAAGGCCGTATGAAAACAGATTTTCAGACGGCCTTTTCCTATGTTCAAAAATTAAAATTCATCTTGAGCCCAACGCGTAGAACGCAAAATGCTGGAATCCACATCTTGAATATTGCGATGACCGGTAAACGCCATGGAAATATCCATTTCTTTATACAGGATTTCCAGCGCGCGGGTGACACCTTCTTCACCATACGCACCCAAACCATACAGGAACGCCCGACCTATCATCGTGCCTTTCGCACCCAAAGCCCAAGCCTTCAAAATATCCTGACCGCTGCGGATGCCGCTATCCATCCAAACCTCGATGTCGCTGCCCACCGCACTGACCACATCAGGCAAAGCTTTGATGGCAGACACAGTATCGTCAAGCTGACGGCCGCCATGATTGGAAACGACCAATGCATCCGCGCCGCTTTTCGCTGCTTTTTCCGCGTCTTCAGGTTCCATAATGCCTTTAATAATCAACTTGCCGCCCCACAAATCCTTAATGCGCGCTACATCGTCCCAGCTCAGACGCGGGTCGAATTGTTCGGAAGTCCACGAAGACAGTGAAGACAAATCGCCTACGTTTTTCGCATGACCGACGATATTGCGGAAGGTGCGGCGTTCCGTGTTCAGCATTTTCATACACCATTCCGGTTTGGTCGCCAAATTGATTAAATTGGCGATGGTCGGTTTCGGTGGCGCAGACAGGCCGTTTTTGATGTCTTTGTGGCGCTGACCCAAAACCTGCAAATCAGCGGTCAATACCAAAGCCGAACATTTGGCATCCTTCGCACGCTTAATCAGGTTTTCCATAAACTCGCGGTCGCGCATCACATAAAGCTGAAACCAAAACGGCGAGCTGGTGTTTTCAGCCACATCTTCAATCGAACAAATAGACATGGTCGACAGCGTAAACGGAATACCAAATTTTTCCGCCGCCCGCGCCGCCAAGATTTCGCCGTCGGCGTGCGCCATACCCGTGAAACCTGTTGGCGCAATCGCTACCGGCATTTTCACATCCTGCCCGATCATTTTGGTCTCAAGACTACGCCCCTCCATATTAACCAATACTTTTTGGCGGAAACGGATGTCTTTAAAATCCGAAGTATTTTCACGATAAGTGGTTTCCGTCCAAGAGCCTGAGTCAATATAGTCATAAAACATACGCGGCATTTTACGTTTGGCAACAAGGCGCAAGTCTTCGATACAGGTTATTTTGCTTAAATCACATTTCATTGTCGATTGCCTCTGTTAAGGTAAAGATGGATAGTCAAGGCCGTCTGAACATTTCAAACACCTCATTATTTTACTCCATCAAAACAACTAAATTTTAAGAATAATTTTGATAATCTATATCACTATCAATATTAAATCAAAACATTTTAACCCTGCCATTTGTAGGGTTGATAGCCTTTTTTCAGACGGCCTCAAGTCCAAATTACAGAAAAATAAAGAAAATATTTTCCGATTTAAAAATCAACCCATGCCACCATTTAAACAAACAATCAAACCGAACCGCCACATACTTGACTGAAACACTCAGATATTAGACAATTCCCCCCACTAATAAAAACGCCCCACACAGGCAACCACACCATGAGACTGACTACCAAAGGGCGATTTGCAGTAACCGCCATGATAGATTTGGCGATGAACGCGCAAACCGGCGCTGTCAAACTCAGTGCCATCAGCGAACGACAAAGCATATCGCTTTCCTACCTCGAACAATTATTCAGCAAGCTGCGCCGTGCCGGATTGGTTGAAAGCCTACGCGGCCCAGGCGGAGGCTATATCCTTGCCGCACCCGCCGAGCAAATCAATATTGCACAAATCATCTCCGCAGCCGAAGACCGCCTGGATGCCACACAATGCGGCAGCAAAGCAAACTGCCACCACGGCGCCCCCTGTCTGACCCATGACCTTTGGGAAAACTTAAACAAAACCATCAATGATTACCTCAGCGGCGTTACGCTGCAAAGCATCATTGAACAAAAAAACTGCAGCGACAGCAGTCATGTCGTTACCTTTACACACATTCATTAAACCGACTTGCGGCAAAGACCGCAGGCAGATGACCAAACGAAAGAGCAAACCATGACCGTTAAAACCCCCGTATACCTCGACTACGCCGCCACCACTCCCGTTGACCGCCGCGTTGCCAAAAAAATGATTCCCTACCTGTCCGATATTTTCGGCAACCCAGCCTCCAACAGCCACAGCTTCGGTTGGGAAGCAGAAGAAGCGGTAGAAAAAGCACGTGCAGACATCGCAGCCCTGATTAACGCCGACTCCAAAGAAATCGTTTTTACCAGCGGCGCGACCGAGTCCAACAACCTCGCCATCAAAGGCGCAGCACACTTCTACAAATCTAAAGGCAACCACCTCATCACCGTAAAAACCGAGCACAAAGCCGTGCTTGACACCATGCGCGAACTCGAACGCCAAGGTTACGAAGTGACTTACCTGGACGTACAAGAAAACGGTTTGGTTGATTTAGACGTACTGAAAGCCGCCATCCGCGAAGACACCATCCTCATTTCCGTCATGTGGGTAAACAACGAAATCGGCGTAGTGCAAGACATTCCCGCCATCGGCGAAATCTGCCGCGAACGCAAAATTATTTTCCACGTTGACGCAGCACAAGCATGCGGCAAAGTGCCTGTCGACGTTGAAGCCGCCAAAGTTGATTTGCTGTCTATGTCCGGCCACAAAGTATACGGCCCTAAAGGCATTGGCGCCCTGTATGTACGCCGTAAACCACGCGTCCGCCTCGAAGCCCAAATGCACGGCGGCGGCCACGAACGTGGTTTCCGTTCCGGCACATTGCCGACTCACCAAATCGTCGGCATGGGCGAAGCCTTCCGCATCGCCAAAGAAGAATTGGCACAAGACACTGCGCACTACCTGAAACTGCGCGATATCTTCCTCAAAGGTATCGAAGGCATCGAAGAAGTCTACATCAACGGCGACCTCGAGCACCGCGCTCCAAACAACCTAAACGTCAGCTTCAACTTCGTCGAAGGTGAAAGCCTGATTATGGCGGTTAAAGAACTCGCCGTATCCAGCGGCTCCGCCTGTACTTCCGCAAGCCTTGAGCCAAGCTACGTTCTGCGCGCACTTGGCCGCAACGACGAATTGGCGCACTCATCCCTGCGCATCACCTTCGGCCGCATGACCACTGAAGAAGAAGTCCAATTCGCAGCAGAACTGATTAAATCCAAAATCGGCAAACTGCGCGAACTGTCTCCGCTGTGGGAAATGTTTAAAGAGGGTATCGATTTGAACTCGATTGAATGGGCAGCGCATTAACCAAGAGAAAAGGTCGTCTGAAAATAAGGGAGGACTTTTCAGATGGCCTATATGCAAGCTTTATATATTTACGCTAGACTAGATACAAAGCTATGTGTAGGTCGAAGACTAACAGTTTAATCAAGTTAGCAGAAAAATTGTAATTAATAAACAATATAACCTACATTACTTTTTTCTTTCATAGGAAAGATCACTATAATGGAAGACGAAAATTTATATCCAAAAATTTTTTTGTATATCAAAGAGCGGCATATACATAAAAAGATATTTAATTGGCTTAAGAAGGATAAGTTAATTACAAATCTAGAAGAATATACAAAGACGAAAATAATGGAATTAAAAAAATTTGTAGTAAAGTAAAGTAATAAAAAATCCATTATTTAAAGAGCATCCTGAATTATCTATAATTCGAAAGGTTGAATTTAGACGTGCCGATAATCTTACAGATGAGCTGAATAGAATTGATGATGAAAATTTAGATCAGTTGGTTATCAATCAAATAGTTTTTCAAAGTGAAGAATCAGAGTTCTTTCCATTAAAATGTCATGAAACTAATGATTTATTCTTACAAGAAGTTAGGCGATACGTTATAGAGTTTATGCAGGCTATTAAGCAATCGTAAATTAGGTTGAAACCTAAAAATTTCATCAAACTAGACGAAACGTTATATTTAAATATCCCAATCTATCCATACTATATCAAAAATAAAAAGGTCGTCTGAAAACCATAAAGGCCTTTTCAGACGACCTAAAAGCCACCACATTAAAATCAAGGATACAAAACCATGAACGAACAAGATTTAGATTTGGACAATCTTGACAACCTGCTCGAAGATTTTGACGGCGTTACCGTAGAAGGCGGCGTTGATTCAGAGAATGATGACGGCTGCGAAGGCGGCGCGTGCAAAATCTAAACTTCAAGCCGTCTGAATATTCGTAAACAAACCATTTACACCACTAAAAACACAAAGGAAACCACATCATGGCATACAGCGATAAAGTAATCGACCACTACGAAAATCCCCGCAACGTCGGTACTTTCGACAAAAACGACGAATCTGTCGGTACCGGCATGGTCGGCGCACCGGCCTGCGGTGACGTAATGCGTCTGCAAATCAAAGTAAACGATGAGGGTATTATCGAAGATGCAAAATTCAAAACTTACGGTTGCGGTTCTGCCATCGCTTCTTCCAGCCTGATCACCGAGTGGGTTAAAGGCAAAAGCCTTGACGATGCACTGGCAATCAAAAACAGCGAAATTGCCGAAGAGTTGGAATTGCCTCCAGTTAAAATCCACTGCTCCATCTTAGCTGAAGATGCGGTAAAAGCAGCCGTTGCCGACTATCGCAAACGTCAGGAAAACAAATAACCGGATTCAGCAAACCCTTGTCGGCAAGTGCTCCCAAGATTTCTGGCGAGTCTTCGAGAAAAGCAAATCTGGTAGTTTATTCCCCTCTTCTTTTGCAGGAAAAACCCATTATGCATAAACTTGATCGTTTTGAAGTTACTACCAAGTTTAGGACTACCTGCCGACCTTAACCCTCTCCCCGCAGGAGAGGGTTAAGGAGAGGGCAATAAACCGCAGCTTATATTGAATTTAGGCGTTATACCTGCAAAATCAAAGAAGACGATATGCCTTTTACCGATGAAGAAATCCAATCCCTGCTTGCCGTCAAAGGCATAGGTAAAACCGTATTGCAGCGTTTGCGGCAAATAGGTTTGGATGATGTCGCCACGCTGGCGGCAGCGGATTTGGACGATATTTTGGAACAGAGCGCACAATTGACCGGCTCGACCTGTTGGAAAAATAGTCCGCAAGCTAAAGCTGCTATTGCCGCCGCAATAGAGTGGGCAAAACAGCGTTTTCAGACGGCCTGATAGTTCAAGAGGCCGTCTGGAATAAAAAAGCAGGCAAAACAGAAAATGATTGCGAAATGAGGAAAAAAGCATGATTACCATCACAGAAAACGCAGCCAAATACATCAATAACTACCTGACCAAACGCGGCAAAGGATTGGGCGTGCGCTTGGGCGTGAAAACCAGTGGCTGCTCAGGCATGGCATACAACCTTGAATTTGTCGATGAAGCGAACGAGGATGACCTGATTTTTGAAGAACACGGCGCGCGCGTTTATATCGATCCGAAAAGCTTGGTTTATCTAGATGGCACGCAAGTTGATTACACAAAAGAAGGTTTGCAGGAAGGTTTCAAATTTGAAAATCCGAATGTCAAAGACTCTTGCGGCTGTGGTGAGAGCTTCCACGTTTAAAATATAAAAAATGGCGGGAAAGTATCAAAACCATCCCGCCATTTTTTGGCTTCTTGCCTATTATAGCTACCCTTGCCTTTTCTTTTCCGTTCTACTTTGTGTCGGAACAAATCAGATTTGACTAAGGCTTTTAAGGCATTATCTCGTATCTTGCCTTTATTGTGTTGTACCTTACCGGTCATATTGTTTTCCTTTCGTATAAACAGTTTTTGGATTATATCGTAAAATAATCCTCTTCTTTAGATTTTTTCCTTTAATATCATGTCTCAATATTTCAACCTCTTCCAGCTTGAGCCATCTTTCAATATTGATACCGAAGCACTCGAACAGACTTATCGAGCTTTAGCTGCCCGTTTCCATCCCGATAGATTTGCTTCTGCTTCTGCTTTTGAGCAGAAACAAGCCGTTATGATGTCTTCTACAATTAATGATGCCTACCGCACATTAAAAAGCCCTATTGATCGGGCTGCTTATCTCTTGAAAAGCCAAAATATCGATGCTGATGCACCTGAACACACTTCGTTCTCACCAGAATTCCTCATGCAGCAGATGGAATGGCGGGAAACATTGATGGATGCACAAATGGAACAAAACCATGATGCCATCCGAGCGCTGGATCAAGAAATTCAAGAAGTTCAAAGCAACCTATATCAAGATTTGCAACAAGCATTTGAACAACAGGATTATGAATCAGCCGCACAATGGGTACGGCATGGACGCTTTCTTAATAAACTTCGCAATGAAATTGCTTCAATCTTATAAGGTACATATGCTGTTACGTTTACCCAAGTTTTATAGCAAATGATTTTATATACAAAACAAAAACCGTATCAGATAAATCTGATACGGTTTTCTTATATTGACTACCGATTAGCGTTTTTTACCGGTAACAGTAGCAACAGCCAGGTTTTCGTTACGTTTCAGAGAAACGCTTTCAACACCTTCTGGCAATTTGATGTCTGACAAGTGCAGAATGTCGCCGGCAACTACTGATGCACAATCCAGCTCCAAGAAAGCAGGAATGTTTGCAGGCAAAGCAACTACTTCAACAGAAGTGTTCAACAGAGATACGCGGCCACCTTGCAATTTAACAGCTTGAGAGTTTTCAGCGTTAACAATGTGCAGAGGAACGCGGATACGTACAGGTTGATCAGCTTTTACAGCTTGGAAGTCGATGTGTTGAACTTCGCGACGGAATGGGTGCATTTGGAAGTCACGCACGATAACGTCTTTAGTTTCAGCGTTCAAAGACAGTTTAATCAAAGCAGTATGGAAAGATTCTTTTTCTAATGCGTAGAATACAGTTTTGTGGTCTACAGCGATAGCAACAGGCTCTTGACCTTCACCGTACAGAATGCCAGGGATTTGGCCTTCGCGACGCAGGCGGCGGCTCGCACCAGTGCCTTGGGCTTCGCGAACAGAGGCTTGAATTTCGTAAGTCATGTTTAATACTCCAATTTAGATAAAATCGTCGTCATCGGCCGCGACCAGCTTAAGACGACATCGGGTTATGGCAGCAACATGCCGCCAGTCATCACATCCTCATTGAAAAGATATGAGACGGATTCTTCATTGCTGATACGGCGTACCGTTTCAGCCAGCAAACCGGCAATGGTAACTTGACGGATGCGTTCACATTTTTTAGCTGCTTCAGACAACGGAATCGTATCTGTCACAACTACTTGGTCAATTTCGGAAGAAGCAATTCTATTCACTGCTTCGCCAGAGAATACTGCATGGCTGGCGTATGCCAGTACACGATCCGCACCGCGCTCTTTCAGGGCAACAGCCGCTTTACACAAAGTATTTGCCGTATCGATCATATCATCTACGATTAAGCAAGTACGGCCTTGAATATCACCAATAATATTCATCACTTCAGCCACGTTGGCTTTAGGACGACGCTTGTCGATAATAGCCAAATCAGCATTTAAAGATTTAGCAACAGCACGTGCACGTACAACACCACCGATATCAGGGCTGACAACAGTCAGATTGTCGATACGTTGTTGTTTAATATCGTTCAATAAAATCGGGGTAGCATAAATATTATCTACCGGAATATCGAAGAAACCTTGAATTTGATCGGCATGCAAGTCAACAGTCAATACGCGGTCGATACCTGCTGAGTACAACATATTCGCTACCAATTTAGCAGAAATCGGTACACGAACAGAGCGAGGACGGCGATCCTGACGCGCATAGCCAAAGTAAGGAATCGCGGCAGTAATACGACCGGCAGAAGCACGTTTGAGTGCATCGGCCATAGTCAAAATTTCCATCAGGTTGTCATTGGTTGGCGCACAGGTAGGTTGCAAAATAAACACATCGCGACCACGCACATTTTCCAACAGTTCAATGGCTACTTCGCCATCAGAGAATTTGGAAACGGTGGCTTCACCGAGTGAAATATCCAAATGTTTGACAACGCGTTGCGCCAATTCCGGATTTGCATTACCGGTAAACACCATTAAACTGTCATAAGCAGCCATATCTACACCTGATTCTAGATTTGATTTACGCTCAGAAAACATTACGCTTCCCTCTGCCCCATGTCTAAGACACTAATTACGCGATTATACGCGTAAAGACGGGTAAAAAAAAGTTTTTCAGCGTTATTTCGTTCTTAGCGTAAAAAAGCGTGTAAGAGAACTTACACGCTTTTATTTGGCTGGGGAGGAAGGATTCGAACCTTCGCATGCTGGAATCAAAATCCAGTGTCTTAACCGCTTGACGACTCCCCAATAAAGGGTGTTGGCTGGGGAGGAAGGATTCGAACCTTCGCATGCTGGAATCAAAATCCAGTGTCTTAACCGCTTGACGACTCCCCAACAAAGGGTTTGGCTGGGGAGGAAGGATTCGAACCTTCGCATGCTGGAATCAAAATCCAGTGTCTTAACCGCTTGACGACTCCCCAACTTACTAAATCATATGAAACAGCGGATGAATATCTAATCCTTCCACACAATAAGCTTCATATAATTGAGAAACCTGTTGGTAAATTGTATTTGCTTCTTGATGAGATGCACTTGCTATAAACAAACAAGCTCCAGAACCGGTCATTAATGTATAACCATATTGGGATAACTCAACATAAGCCTTCCAAACTTCAGGATATTCCTGAAACACAACCGCCTGCATATCATTTTGAAACGGCTGTAATGATTGGAAAGTCGGCATTATGCTGGGTTTGGAATCACGTGTCAAGCCTTCATGTGCAAAAATTTTAGCTGTTGCCACATGGACGGGGGGCTTAACGATAACATACCATTGTTTAGGGACATCTATTTCAGCCAGCTTCTCGCCTACGCCTTTGGCAAAAGCACTTCTGCCAAAAATAAAAAAAGGAACATCCGCACCAAGACTTACACCTAAATCAATCAGTTGCTGCCTGCTCAAACCACATTGCCACCATCGGTTTAAAACCATTAAGACTGTGGCCGCATCAGAGCTTCCACCGCCCAATCCGCCTCCGGTCGGAATCACTTTATCCAACCAAATTTCAATGCCGTGCGGCACACTTGCATATGGCAGCAATAATTTAGCCGCCCGATAAGTCAAGTCCTGTTCGGGCTCAAGCCCTTCAATCGGCGTATGCAGAATAATCTGCCCATCAGTACGCATTTTCAGATGAACGGTATCGTATAAGCCGATCAAACAGAAAATACTTTCCAAATTATGATAACCATCGCTCCTGCGGCCGGTAATCCTCAAATCCAAATTTAATTTGGCCGGCGCAGGAAAGGCTTGAATTCCCTCTGAAACAGACATGGCATCCTCTATTTGCGTGCTGCGCATCGGGTTTGTCCATTCTTATCCAAAGAGTGATTTACTGTATCGAACACCAAGCGGATATTAAACTTGGCATTCTCAAGTTGAAGCGTTTTCGGCTGTCCTGAACTATTTAAAGTGCGCAATATTGTCCAGTCAAACTGCTTCAGACGGCCATCAGGCAGGATTTTGTATGGCGCATTGGCAACGCGTTTACCATCCGCCCAAATATGCAGATATTGAACCGGCAAAGCAAAGCCTAAAAGCTGTCTGCTCAATTCCTCAGCCGTTTCCGCCTGATAGACCTTACCCTTACTGTCTACTGCCAATACGCCTTCACTGTCTTGACACAGCTGACCTACGGTATTGCCCAACGGTGTATTCACATCAATGGTTTGAACCGCGTTCTGATAAGTCCAGTCGAAATTGGCATAAGAGCCTTTGCCTTCCACTTTGACAGCCAATCGACCGTCTGCGCTAAAATCCTGCACCTGCTCTGCTGCTTGCCAACTGTTTTGTTGAGGTAAGTTTGGCTGCGCACAGGCAGCCAAAAGCAATAAGGCTGCAACCGATGATAATTGTTTTAAATTCATGGATATTCCTTCATAGGCCGTCTGAAATCAAACGCTTTTCAGACGGCCTTTTGGTTTTATTTATGTTTTTGAGTATGCGGTTTACTGGACGTTATACCAAATTTGGACATTGTCTCTTTTAATACTCGGAGATTACTTCCGCGTTTCAAACCATCATTCCAAATTTCTTTGGCCTTGTCTTGATCGTCAAGTGTCCATAGGACTTCGCCCAAATGCGCGGCGACTTCGGCTTCAGGTTCTTTTTCGTAGGCATATTGGATATATGGAAGCGCCATTTGCGCATCGCCTTTAAGATAATAAGCCCAGCCTACACTGTCATTAATTGCTGCGCTTTCCGGATCCATTTGATAGGCCGTCTGAACCATTTTAAACGCTTCCTCCAAATCCTTGCCGTTGGACAACAAGGTATAGCCCAAAGCATTCCAACCGTGCGGATTATCCGGATACAGCTCTACCACACGGCGCAAATCGGCAATCGCCTTGCCTGGCTGATTCAGCTTCTCATACACCATCGAGCGCTGATACAACACATTGGCAAGCAGCTCGGGAGAAGCTTGGGTTTTCAAGGATTTTTCGGTGAAATTTACCAAGCTATTTAAAGCATTCAACGATTCTTGAAGATTAGTATTTTTAGACAATACAAACAAAGCCGTATTCAGCAAATCACTGGCTTCAAAATAACGTCCTCTTTGCTCGGGCATTTTTTGGGCACGTTGCACCAAAGCCCAAGCCTCTTTATGGTTGCCCTGTTTGGCTTCGATGGAAGCAGCCAAAATGGTTTTATCAAACGTATAAGCCGTTGCCGTTACCTTGTCCAGCCATTGTTTGGCTTTGGCAAATTCTTCAGCATCATTATAAGAAACCGCACCAATCAACGCCGCACGGCTGCGCTGCTCCTCCGTACCGGCTTTATAAGCCTTTTCCAGATAGCTGTTTACCGCAGAAATATTTTCCGTCTTGCTGGCTGACAATAAGGCGGCCTGAATATACAAATCAGGGTTGGGATTTTCTTCCAACAAAGTCTGTAAACGCTTAAAAGCCTTATCATTTTGACCATGAGCGATCAAATTGGCGATGTCCAACTCCTGCCAAATCGGAGATAAGGTTTTGGTGTCTGTCTCTTTGAAGAAGCCGTCCAGAATATCAGGATGCCGTTGCGCCATCAGCCGCAGGGTAACAAAAGTAGGCGGCAGAATTTCGTTATCCAACTTGGCCAAGCGCTGTAATGCCGCAATGGCGTATTTCTTTTGACCGTCTTTTGCACTAAAAATTGCATCCGCAATCGCCGCTTCTGGAAAGTCTTTATAATTCAGTGCCGTTTTATGCACCTGTTTGACCGCATCGCTGGTCAGATTCGGCTGTTGGGCTGCGGTTTGTGCCAAAAGCAGGAACACGCGCTTTTGCTCATCTTCACTACCGCCGGCAATCACCTTGTCCAATCCGCTTAAATTCTTATCGGCTTTGCCCAGCAGCAAATTGCGCAACCAAGTCATACGCTTTTGTGTTTCACCAGGCTCCGGCTCGATTTCGCGCCATTTTTGGTAAATAGCTTCAGCCTGTTCAAATGCGTTTAAAGAAACCGCCATCTCCAAAGCCCGCTCGGCCACTTCGGGAGATTTGGTGCGATGCAACGTTAAAATATAAGTAAACAGCGCAGAAGCCGCATCACCCTTTTGCAAGGCCAGTTCTGAATTTAACAAAGTAAAAACCTGCGAAGTGCGGTTTTGTATACCCAACAGACGTATCCGTTCCTGCTCGCGCTCTTCGGGAGAAAAACGGTCAGCACGGCTTTTCTTTTTGATAATCTTAGCCGATTCAAAAACTGTTTTTGAATCGTTGGGCGCGGCAAAAGTTTGTGTAGCAAACAACATCATGACAGCCGCAGCTGCTACTCGAATACGGGATGGGGAAAACAACATAACTATCCTTTTTGAGAACCTGCCGGCATTTTCAGACGGCCTAAGCACTTGCAAAACAGACGCAAAGCTTTATTTATCATTCAGGCATAACTGTAACACACGCACCCTATTTTGTTGACACGGTAACCGTAAACCTTGTGTAATCCTCATCTGCATAAAACGATCAGCGCCAAAAATGAATACCGACCAACTTATCCATTTCCTAACTCAAGCTTCACACTTCAGCAGCCGTATGCAAGCAGAGCGCAATCAATTAGTTACTCCAAAAATGGTTAAAGAAGCAGCCGTTTTGGTCGGCATTGTCTTGCATGAAGGAGCGTGGCAAATTTTACTAACCAAAAGGGCCGAGACCTTAAGGCAGCACACCGGACAAATCGCCTTTGCCGGCGGCCGCAAAGATGCCCAAGACGACAGCCTAACGGCAACGGCGTTAAGAGAAGCTTATGAAGAAACCGCCATTCCGATTACCGCATGGCAGACTTTTGCGCCACTACCCTTTTATGACACGCCTTCCGGCTACCGTGTTACGCCTGTTCCGGTAGTTTGCACACAGCCCATTACCCCAAAAGCCAACCCCGATGAAGTAGCTGAAATTTTTTATCTGCCTTTGGATTTTGCCTTAAACCTGCAAAACTACACATTCCGTCAGCTTCATCACAACAATCAAACCCTCGCCCTCCCAGCCCTGCCTTTCCGACACTACGACATTTGGGGGCTGACAGCAATCATCCTATATGGACTGGCAGAACGTTATCAGCAATATTGCCAAGCTTTTAAATAAGGCAAGGCCGTCTGAAAACCAATATTCAGACGGCCTTATTTGATCAATCCTCTTTACGCTGCTTCTTCATAGCATTCTACAAATTCTCCAAACCATTTCATCTCATCGCGCAGGGCAACCACTTCGCCAATCACCATTAAAGCCGGACGCTCTGCTTCGGCAGCTAACACGCCCAAATCTTTCAGACGGCCTGTCCGCACGGTCTGATTCGGTAAAGTCCCATTGGAAATCACGGCAACGGGCGTAGAAGGCTGCCTACCATAAGTCATCAGCCTTTCCGCAATTTCAGCCGCTTTAAGCGTGCCCATATAGATCACCAGCGTTTGACGGCTTAAAGCCAAAGTCTGCCAATCTGGTTGACTGCCCTCGTGTTTGCTGTGGCCGGTCACAAATAAAGTACTTTGGGCGCAATCGCGATGGGTTAACGGAATACCGGCATAAGCAGTAGCACCAAGTGCAGCAGTAATGCCTGGCACAATGCGGTAGGCAATCCCGGCCTGATGCAGGGTTTGCACTTCCTCCCCGCCGCGCCCGAATACAAAAGGATCGCCGCCTTTCAACCTCACTACGCGCTCGCCTTTTTGAGCGTGCTCAACCAATAGACGGTTGGTTTCTTCCTGCTGAACATGGTGCGCACCGGCGCGTTTGCCCACACTGATTTTCACCGCATCTTTACGCACCATCGCCAAAATCTTATCCGACACCAAAGCATCGTAAAACACCGTATCCGCAGCCTGTATCGCCTGCAAAGCATGTATGGTCAGCAAGCCCGGATCGCCCGGCCCTGCGCCCACCAAAACCACTTCGCCGCCAAACGGCGTTTCCCGGTTTAACTGCGTTATCAATTCACGCTCTGCCGCTTCGATATTGTTTTGAGCCGCAAAAATACTGAAACGGCTGTCGAACAACTTTTCCCAAAAATAACGGCGGCGTTCGACATGATGAATAGTCTGTTTAACCTTTTCGCGCCATTTTCCGGCAATACGCGCCATCGTGCCTGTATGCAGCGGAATCAATGTTTCAATAATCTGCCGCCATTTCCGCGCCAATACAGGCGCATTACCGCCGCTGGATATGGCTATCTTCAACGGCCCCCTATCCACCACGGCAGGCACGATAAACGAACACAAATCCGCCGTATCCACCGTATTGCATAATTTCGTCCGTCGCTCCGCCGCTTCAAAAACACGGCGGTTAAACCCATCATCATCCGTCGCCGCAATAACGAAATACACCTCGTCCAGCATGGCTTCTTCAAACAAGCCGCCCAGCCAAACTATTTTCCCTTCAGCCACCCATTGCTGAAACTGCGGATTCAGAGTTTCCGCAACAACGCGCACGCGCGCTCCGGCAGATAACAGGCTTTCCGCCTTGCGCTCGGCAATCTTGCCCGCGCCTACCAGTAAAACAGGACGGTTTCTCAAATCGGCAAACAAAGGATAATGGCTCATGGTCGTGCTCTTGCTTTATCAATGATTATCCACCGATATTAAAGGCCGTCTGAAAAAATAGGAAAGAATGGTTTCTGATTTTCTTATGGTGTTTGGTTATATACCTGCCACAACAAAATAAGTTATAACGGCAAATACAAAACAGGAGCAGAAAACTTCAAAATAAATGATTGGAAAATTGTGTAACGATATAAAAATTCATTTTTTCACAAATAAATTGCGCCCTCTTCATTTTTCAGACGGCCTTTGCCTGCGTATAATATCGGTCTAATTTACAATTCAAACGAGCTTAGTCCAGACATGACCGAATCCATCCGCCTGCCCGCTTCCACACTCAAGCCTTCTACTGTTGCCCTGCCCGGTTCCAAAAGCATCAGCAACCGTACGCTGCTCTTGGCCGCACTCTCCGACAACGTTTGCGAAATCCATTCTTTGCTCAAATCTGACGATACCGACCGAATGCTTGAAGCACTCGACAAACTCGGCGTGCAAATTGAATCTTTACCTGAAGGCCGTCTGAAAGTTCATGGCACCGGCGGCCGCTTTCCCAACCAAACCGCCGATTTGTTTTTAGGCAACGCCGGTACGGCATTCCGCCCCTTGACTGCCGCGCTTGCCGTTTTGGGTGGCGACTATCATCTGCATGGCGTGCCGCGTATGCACGAACGCCCCATCGGCGATTTGGTGGATGCGCTACGCATTGCAGGTGCAGACGTACAATATCTGGGCAATGAAAACTATCCGCCGCTTCAGATCGGCAAACACCAAGACAACGGCGAGCGCGTTATTCCGATTAAAGGCAATGTTTCCAGCCAATTCCTGACCGCCCTGCTGATGGCTTTGCCCTTGACCGGACAAGCATTTGAAATCCACATGGTAGGCGAGTTGATTTCAAAACCTTATATCGACATCACGCTCAAGCTGATGGCGCAGTTCGGTGTGGACATCATCAATGAAGACTACCGTGTATTTAAAATCCCGGCCGGTGCCCAGTATCATGCGCCCGAACATTTATATGTAGAAGGCGATGCCTCCAGCGCATCTTATTTCTTGGGCGCAGGCCTGATTGCGGGTACACCCATCCGCGTGACCGGCATCGGTGCACATAGCATCCAGGGCGACGTTGCCTTTGCGCGTGAATTGGAAAAAATCGGTGCGGATGTTATTTGGGGCGAAGATTTTGTTGAGATTTCCCGTCCTGCCGAACGCAAGATTCAGGCTTTTGATTTGGATGCCAACCATATTCCAGACGCGGCCATGACCTTGGCCATCGTCGCACTGGCCACCAAACAGCCCTGCACCCTGCGCAATATCGGCTCATGGCGCGTCAAAGAAACCGACCGTATCGCCGCCATGGCAACTGAACTGCGCAAACTGGGTGCAGAAGTTATCGAAGAAGCCGAAGCTATTCATATTACGCCGCCCGAAACACTTACCCCTGATGCCGTCATCGATACTTACGACGACCACCGCATGGCCATGTGTTTCTCGCTGGCTTCACTTTTGGGCGTCCCCGTCATCATCAACGACCCGAAATGTACGCATAAAACTTTCCCCGACTATTTCCAAGTTTTTGCATCATTAACCAACTGATTGATTATTTAATGTTTCAGACGGCCTGTTGCATACAAAAAACACAGGCCGTCTGAAAAATAAAAATAAAACTATACTTTTTCTTAATTTATGCGATAATAGCTAAATAAATTCTTAGCGATTCATATTTCCTTTCGGAGAGAAAACATGTCAGACGAAAAAAGCAAAGCCTTAGCCGCCGCCCTTGCCCAAATCGAAAAAAACTTCGGCAAAGGCTCCATCATGAAAATGGACGGCAGCCAACAGGAAGAAAACCTTGATGTTATTTCCACCGGCTCCCTCGGCGTGGACTTGGCACTCGGCGTTGGCGGTCTGCCCCGCGGCCGCGTGGTTGAAATTTTCGGCCCGGAATCCTCCGGTAAAACCACACTCTGTCTCGAAGCCATTGCCCAATGCCAAAAAAATGGCGGCATCTGCGCATTCATCGATGCCGAGCATGCTTTTGACCCGATTTACGCCCGCAAACTCGGCGTAAAAGTCGAAGAACTCTATCTCTCCCAACCGGATACCGGCGAGCAGGCATTGGAAATCTGCGATACCTTGGTACGCTCAGGCGGTATCGATATGGTCGTTGTCGACTCCGTAGCCGCACTTGTGCCTAAAGCCGAGATCGAAGGCGAAATGGGCGACAGCCACGTCGGCCTGCAAGCCCGCCTGATGAGCCAAGCCCTGCGCAAACTGACCGGCCACATCAAACGCACCAATACATTGGTTGTTTTCATTAACCAAATCCGTATGAAAATCGGCGTGATGTTCGGCAGCCCTGAAACCACGACCGGCGGTAACGCGCTCAAATTCTACGCCTCCGTCCGCCTCGACATCCGCCGTACCGGTCAGATTAAAAAAGGCGATGACGTTATTGGTAACGAAACCAAAGTCAAAGTTATCAAAAACAAAGTTGCACCTCCATTCCGTCAAGCCGAATTTGATATTCTTTACGGCGAAGGCATCAGCTGGGAAGGCGAATTGATCGACTTGGGCGTCAAACATGACATCATTGAAAAATCCGGTGCATGGTACAGCTACAACGGCGCAAAAATCGGCCAAGGTAAAGACAATGTACGCGTTTGGCTGAAAGAAAATCCTGATATCGCCAACGAAATTGATGCCAAAATCCGTGCGGCAGTCGGTATCAATATGGATATTACCGAAGGCAAATTGGACGATACCGACGGCGAACGTCCTGAGGAATAAGTCTGTTTGAAATAAAAGGTTAAAAAGACCAAATAAAGGCCGTCTGAAATTCGTTCATTAATCGGATTTCAGACGGCCTTTTATTCAATACTGCTTAAAGCCCCAATGCTTGGGCGTGAAACTCGATATGCGAATCGATAAAGCTGGCAATAAAGAAATAGTCATGCCCATAGCCCGGACGTACTTTATATTGGATATTGAAACCTTTTTCGCGTGCTGAGCGGACAAATCCTTCCGGTTGCAGAACTTCAGGATACAAAGCAACTTCACTGCCGACATCAATCAAAACAGGCAATTTATGCGAGGCGGTCTGAAGCAGCTCTATACTGTCATAGCGTTTCCATGTTTCCATGTTTTGGCCCAAATAAGCTGACAACGCCTGTCTGCCACCTTCCGTATCGATAGGATGACATAAAGGTGCAAAAGCGGAAACCGCAGCATATCGGCCGGGATGCTTCAAAGCCAACTGCAGCGCGCCATGCCCGCCCATGCTGAAACCCGCAATGCTGCGCTCTTTCGTTACCGGGAAATTATGCTCGATCAAATCAGGCAATTCTTGGCTGATATAGTTTTCCATTTGATAATGCTGAGCCCAAGGTGCTTCAGTTGCGTTAACATAAAATCCGGCACCCTGTCCAAGATAATGTTCCTCACTGTCGGCAACGTGCTGACCGCGTGGCGAGGTATCCGGAAAAACCACAATAATATTCCATTGCGCCGCAAAACGTTGAATTCCGCTTTGCCGAACCAATTCAAAACCATCACTATTTAAGCCGGAAAGAAAATATAAAACAGGCGCAGGATAGCCTTTTAAGACTTGTGGCGGCAGATAGGCATCAAATACCATATCCGTCCGGCAGGTTTGAGAAAAATGACGGTAGCGTTCCTGATACCCGTTAAACATCTTTCTACGTTCCAGCAAATGCAATTCTGAATTTTTCATTTTATTCCTTGTAAGGAAACAGCAATAAGCAAAATGTTAGCGCAAAACCTGTCCATCGTGTTGTTGCCCCATCTTTTTAAGGCAACCAAATCTGCTTTAAACAAGGCTTGCCAATCATGCGAAATCATTACGCCGACGGCATTTAAAATCTATACACAATCTCTGTGGATAAATCTGTTGATAAGCTTTGGGTAATCGTAAAATTTTCTTTAGGAACAAACTAAGTCTTAAATTGACTAAAATTTAATCAAATAAAACACAATAAAATCAAATAGTTATATTTATAAGATTTTACTATAATCATACAGTGAAAATTTATAGGTAAAACAAGGTTATGCGGCTTTGTGCATAAATTAGGGTTGACATCCCTAAAAATCGCCCCGAATCAAAAGCTCTGTAAAACAACGGCCGATTTCATCAGATGCCATTCAAAAGACACGCGGCCACACATTTTGCGTTACAATACGCACTTATTTTTAAGAAAGAAAAATACGCCATGAAAGCCTCCCAGTTCTTCATTTCTACCCTTAAAGAAGCCCCTGCCGAAGCCGCACTTGCCAGCCACAAGCTGATGATTCGTGCCGGCCTGATCAAAGCCAATGCATCCGGTCTTTATACTTGGATGCCGATGGGTCTGCGCGTATTGCGCAAAGTTGAAAATATCGTGCGCGAAGAAATGGCCCGCGCGGGTAGCGTGGAGCTGCTGATGCCGGTGGTACAACCTGCCGAACTGTGGCAGGAATCCGGCCGCTGGGAGTTTTACGGTAAAGAACTGCTGCGCCTGAAAGACCGTCATGACCGCGATTTCTGCATGGGCCCGACTTGTGAAGAAGTCATTGCCGACATCGTGCGCAAAGAAGTCAACAGCTACAAACAACTGCCGAAAAACTTTTATCACATCCAAACCAAATTCCGCGATGAAGTGCGTCCGCGCTTCGGTGTGATGCGCGCGCGCGAGTTCGTCATGAAAGACGCTTATTCCTTCCATGCCGACTATGCCTCGCTTCAGACGACCTATCAGGATATGTACGACGCTTACTGCCGTATCTTTACCCGTCTGGGCTTGGAATTCCGCCCCGTCGCCGCAGACACCGGCAGCATCGGTGGTACCGGCTCTCACGAATTCCAAGTATTGGCTGAAAGCGGCGAAGACGTTATCGCATACAGCGATACTTCCGATTACGCCGCCAATATCGAATTGGCACCCACCTTGCCGCTCAAAGGCGAACGCGCCGCTGCTCAGGCCGAGTTGACCAAAGTACATACACCAAATGTCAAAACCATTGAGTCTTTGGTTGAATTCCTCAATATTCCGGTTGAACAAACCCTCAAATCCATCGTGGTTGAAGGCGAAAACGAAGGCGAACTCGTCCTGCTGCTGTTGCGTGGCGACCATGAGTTTAACGACATCAAGGCAGAAAAACTGGCCGGCGTGAAATCGCCACTGACCATGGCAAGCCCTGCCGCGATTATTGAACAGTTCGGCGCAAACGGCGGCTCTCTCGGCCCTGTCAACTTCAAAGGCAAAGTCTATGCCGATTTCGCCACCGAAAAAGGCGCAGACTGGGTTATCGGCGCGAACGAAGACGAATACCACTATACCGGCTTCAACTTCGGCCGAGATGCTGCTGAGCCTGAATTTGTCGATTTGCGCAATGTCATCGAAGGCGACATCAGCCCTGACGAACAAGGCCGTCTGAAACTGGCGCGCGGGATTGAAGTCGGCCACGTTTTCCAATTACGCGACAAATATACCCAAGCCATGAATGTCAGCTTCTTGGACAATAACGGCAAATCCCAAATCATGGAAATGGGCTGCTACGGTATCGGTATTACCCGCGTTGTTGCTGCCGCCATCGAACAAAACAACGACGAAAAAGGCATTGTTTGGACCAAAGCAATGGCGCCGTTTGAAGTCGTTATCGTACCGATGAACTACAAAAAATCTGAAGCCGTACGCGAAGCCGCCGACAAAATCTATGCCGAGCTTCTAGCTGTCGGTGCGGATGTATTGCTGGATGACCGCGACGAACGTGCGGGCGTATTGCTGAATGACTCCGAGCTGTTGGGTATTCCTCACCGCATCGTAATCGGCGATCGCGCCTTAAAAGAAGGCAATGTCGAATATGCCGAACGCCGTGACAATCAGGCCCAAGCCGTTGCAGTATCAGAAGTTGTTGCCAAGGTTCTGGCCGCATTGAACGCTTAAGTTTTTTTCAATCATGAAAAGGCCGTCTGAAACTGATTATTTCGTTTCAGACGGCCTTTTTCTATTTTCTGTTTTAATAAATAATGTTTTTTCCGTAGCTCTCTAATATTTCTTTGATTTTCAAGATGGTTTCTTTAGGCGGCGGATGTACGCCTTTTAACTTGTATTCGTCGCCGCACAAAGCCCATTTATGTGCGCCCAATTCGTGATACGGCAAAAGCTCTACCATTTCTACATTATCCATATCACCGATAAACTCGCCCAATAAATGCGCTGACCGCTCATCATCGGTATAACCGGGAACAACCACATAGCGCACCCGCGTCGGCTGATTGCGTTCGGCAAGATAGCGCGCAAATTTCAGCGTTTTGGTATTTGGAATACCGACAAGCACTTTATGAATTTCAGGATCGATTTGTTTTAAGTCGAGCATGACCAAATTGGTATGATCTAGCAAATCATCCAAAATCGAATCATAGTGCAAAGCATAGCCATTACTGTCGAGACAGGTATGGATATCGTGTTCCCAGCAGGCCGTAAACCAATCGCGTACAAACTCATATTGCAATAACGGCTCGCCGCCGGTTGCTGTTACACCTCCGCCTGTCGCACGCAGATAATGACGATAGGTCATGACCTGCTTCATCACGGTTGCCACATCCAATTCCTGCGCCTGCTCGGTATGCAAATCCCAAGTATCGCGATTATGGCAATACAGGCAGCGCATCAGGCAACCTTGCAAAAAAAGCACGTAGCGCAAACCCGGACCATCGACAGCGCCGCAAGATTCAATCGAATGAATAATGCCTTTGCCGTTATAGTGACGGTGGCCAAGGTCTTTCAGTTCCGGCTCGGGGGTAATGGCAAAAGTCGTGGACATAGTGTTCGGCTCAAAAATGTTTTTGCTTATATAGATTGTACGATAATAAAGGCCGTCTGAACATTTCAGACGGCCTCGGAGCTTTGTTTCAAAACAAACCAAACGCAAATTTAGCTTCTGGTTCGTTTCGCCACCCGATTACATGGTTTCTGTGAACGTACGGGTAATCACATCAAGCTGTTGTTCGCGGGTCAGCGAGTTGAAGCGAACCGCATAACCGGACACACGAATGGTCAACTGCGGATATTTCTCCGGATTGTGCATTGCATCTTCCAAAGTCTCGCGATTCAATACGTTGACGTTCAAGTGTTGACCGCCTTCCAAAATACCATCTTCATGGTGGAAATAACCGTCCATCAAACCGGCAAGGTTGCGTTCGCGAGAATGCTCGTCTTTACCCAACGCGCCAGGAATAATGGAGAAGGTATAAGAAATACCGTCTTTAGCAAACTCAAATGGCAGTTTGGCTACGGAAGTCAATGAAGCGACTGCACCGTTGACGTCACGGCCGTGCATTGGGTTTGCACCCGGACCAAACGGAGCACCTGCACGGCGACCGTCTGGAGTATTACCGGTTTTCTTACCGTAAACAACGTTGGAAGTAATGGTCAGTACGGACTGAGTCGGAGTGGCGTTGCGGTAAGTTTTGTGGGTTGCCACTTTTTTCATGAAGCGTTCAACCAAATCGCAGGCGATATCGTCAACGCGGTCATCGTTGTTACCAAATTGTGGGTATTCGCCTTCGATTTCAAAGTCAACAGCAATACCGTTTTCATCGCGAATCGGTTTCACTTTGGCGTACTTAATGGCGGACAATGAGTCGGCAGCCACAGACAAACCGGCAATACCGCAAGCCATCGTACGTTTCACGTCACGGTCATGCAACGCCATCAACGCAGCTTCGTAGCTGTATTTATCGTGCATGTAGTGAATGATGTTCAAGGCAGTAACGTATTGGGTTGCCAACCAATCCATGAATTTGTCCATGCGCGCAAAGACAGTGTCGTAGTCCAAGACTTCGTCCATAATCGGCTCGGTTTTCGGACCAACTTGCTCTTTAGATTTTTCATCCACGCCGCCGTTGATTGCGTATAGTAGAGTTTTAGCCAAGTTAGCACGTGCGCCGAAGAACTGCATTTGTTTGCCAACCACCATCGGGCTGACGCAGCAGGCAATGGCGTAGTCATCGCTGTTGAAGTCAGGACGCATCAAATCGTCGTTTTCATATTGGATGGACGAAGTATCAATGGATACTTTGGCGCAGAATTCTTTAAAGCCTTGCGGCAGTTGTTCTGACCACAATACAGTGATGTTTGGCTCAGGAGACGGGCCCATGTTGTACAGGGTGTGCAACACGCGGAAGTTGGTGCGTGTTACCAAGGTACGACCGTCCAAGCCCATACCACCGATAGATTCGGTTGCCCAAATCGGGTCGCCGGAGAAGAGTTGATCGTATTCCGGAGTGCGCAGGAAACGAACCATACGCAGTTTCATCACCAAGTGGTCAATGAATTCTTGCGCTTGGGTTTCGGTAATCACACCGTTTTTCAGGTCACGGTCGATATAAATATCCAAGAACGAAGACACACGGCCGAAGGACATCGCTGCGCCGTTTTGAGATTTAACGGCGGCAAGGTAGGCAAAGTAAGTCCATTGGATGGCTTCTTGTGCATTTTTTGCAGGGCCGGAAATGTCGTAGCCGTAAGAAGCCGCCATTTCTTTCATTTGACCCAAGGCTTTGTATTGTTCGTTGATTTCTTCGCGACGGCGGATGACTTCTTCCAAGTCCACACCGTTTTCCAAATCGGCTTGCAGTGAGTTGAACTGGTTGAGTTTGTCTTTCATCAAGAAGTCGATACCGTACAATGCCACGCGGCGGTAGTCGCCGATAATACGGCCGCGACCATAAGCATCCGGCAGGCCGGTAATCACACCTGATTTACGGCAGCGGCGGATGTCGGGCGTATAAACGTCAAATACGCCTTGGTTGTGGGTTTTGCGGTATTTGGTGAAAATTTCGCTGACTTCGGGATTCAATTCAACGTTGTACACTTTGCACGCGTCTTGCACCATTTTCAAACCGCCAAACGGCATGATAGAGCGTTTCAAAGGCTCGTCTGTTTGCAGGCCGACGATGGTTTCCAAATTTTTGTCGATATAGCCCGGAGCATGGCTGGTAATACCGGAGACGATTTGCGCGTCGATTTTATACGGCTCGTGCGTACGGTTTTCAACCTTGATGCCTTCCATCACTTCCGCCCACAGCTTGGTTGTGGCTTCGGTTGCTGGTGCCAAGAAAGAGGCATCACCTTCATATGGCGTGTAGTTTTTTTGAATAAAATCGCGGACATCTACGTTGGTTTCCCAGTTACCACCGACAAAACCTTCCCAAGCGGCAGGACGTTGCTGAACATCATTTGACATATCAAGCTCCTAATTTTATTGAAAATATAGACTGTAAATTTTCTGAAAGGATAGCACTAATACCCATTTATTTACAGGGATTTTCTTGAAATAAAATTACAGACTAGCCTTTTCTTGATTTACGTCAATGAGAATAATTGTTACTTGGTACTACATCTCACTTTCCAAACATTTGTACTTCAAAACGGCGTAAAATACAAAATTCAGCCCTGAAGACAGACGTCTTTCAGGGCTGATTTTTTATTGCATTGCATATATAAAGGCCGTCTGAAACATTCAGACAGCCTTTATTCACTTCTTCAATTAAGCAAACGGATGATGCAAAACGATGGTTTCTTCACGGTCAGGACCGGTTGAAACAATGGCCACAGGCGCACCGCACACTTCTTCAATACGTTTCAGGTAAGCTTTAGCGTTTTCAGGCAGCTTATCGTACTCTTTCACGCCGAAAGTCGACTCGCTCCAACCCGGCATGGTTTCGTAAATCGGTTTGCAGGTTTCTACCGCATCAGAGCCGCAAGGCAGAATGTCGGTTTTGCTGCCATCAGGCAATTCATAACCTACGCAGATATTGATGTTTTCAATACCGTCCATCACATCCAGCTTGGTGATGCACATGCCGGAAATGCCGTTAACTTGAATAGAGCGTTTCAGAGCAGCCGCATCAAACCAGCCACAACGACGCGCACGACCGGTTACGGAGCCGAATTCATGGCCGCGTTCAGCCAAACCTGCGCCCACTTCGTCAAACAATTCAGTCGGGAATGGACCGGAACCTACGCGGGTAGTATAGGCTTTAACGATACCCAAAACATAATCCAGCATTTGCGGACCTACGCCTGCACCGGCAGAAGCGGCACCAGCCAAGCAGTTGGAGGAAGTGACAAACGGATAAGTACCGTAGTCGATGTCCAGCAACGTACCTTGCGCGCCTTCAAACAACAGGCTTTCGCCTTTGCGGTTTTTCTCGTTCAAAACACGGGAAACATCGGTAATCATCGGCGTAATGCGCGGTGCAACTTTTTCAATGACCGCCATCACGTCTTCAACTTTTACCGGCTCGGCATTGTGCAGGTGTTGCAACTGGACATTGTAATAAGCCAAAACAGCTTCCAGTTTCTCAACCAGTTTTTCAGGGTGCAACAAGTCCACCACGCGAATCGCGCGACGGGCAACTTTATCTTCATAGGCTGGGCCGATGCCGCGACCGGTTGTACCAATTTTGCTTTTACCGCGGGAAGCTTCGCGTGCTTGGTCAAGCGCAATGTGGTAAGGCAGAATCAATGGGCAGGTCGGCGCAATTTTCAGACGGCCTTCAACGTTTTTCACACCGGCAGCATTCAATTCGTCGATTTCACCCAACAATGCTTCAGGAGAAACTACAACACCTGAGCCGATGAAGCAGTCCAAAGTCTCATGCAAAATGCCGCTTGGAATCAGGCGCAAAATGGTTTTTTTACCACCGACGACCAATGTATGGCCGGCATTGTGGCCGCCTTGGAAACGTACAACACCGCTGGTTTCTTCTGCCAGCCAGTCAACAATCTTACCTTTGCCTTCATCACCCCATTGGGCACCGATTACGACAACATTTTTAGCCATAGCTATCTAACCTTATTTCAGATACAAAATTTCAAAATAAAACTCAATCGTTCAAATCGATTACTTTCCAAACGCCGTCCACTTGTTTCAGACGGCCTGTAACCTCTTCCGAACCGTTATAGCCGATACCGTAATCGATAACGACACATTGTCCTTGTTCGCGCAAAGCATCTACCGCTTCTTGAGCTGCAGGCATGTCTTTTACATCGACAGCCACCACGGATTCCCGTCCGATAGCAGGAAGGCGGCCGATGAAGCTGCGCAAATCAAAACTGAATCCGGCTGCAGGACGCGCTCGTCCGAAGTATCCGCCCAATCCGTCATAACGGCCGCCGCGTGCCACGGCATCATGACGGTTTGAACCATAAGCCGCGTAAAGCAAACCGGTATGGTAATTGTCAACGCGCAGTTCCGACAAATCGATATGCACTTTTTGATTTGGGAACGCATCGCATACTGCCTGCAATTCATCCAAGGCCGCACTGACTGCGGACAATTCCGGTAATTTCTCTCTAGCCACAGTCAGCACTTCACGACCACCGTACAGTCGGGGCAACAATGAAAACGCTTTTGCCCACATGCCATCAAGTTTCCACTCTTTGACCAACTGGCTGACGGCTTCGGCATCCTTGTCCTGCATCGATGACAGCAGGATTGCCGATTGCTGCTCATCTAAATGCGCGGCATTTGCTAAAGCACGGAATACGCCGATATGGCCCAACGAAAGCAAAACTTCGCCCATGTCGGCAATCTTCATGCTTTTCAGCATCAAATCAATCAATTCAATATCCGCTTCAATGCCTTCCAAGCCATACATTTCCGCACCGGCCTGCAAAGGCTCGCGCATATTGAGCAATCCGTCAGGCCGCGCATGAAGCACCGAACCGGCATAGCATAAACGGTTGATGCCTTGATTGGCAGAAAGCAAGTGGGCATCAATACGCGCCACCTGCGGCGTAATATCCGCACGGATACCGAGCTGACGGCCGCTGAGCTGATCAACGACCAAAATGGTTTTCAAAGACAAACCGGCATCGATATGCGTCAATAAGGAATGGCTGTATTCCATCAATGGCGGTTGCACTAATTCATAACCATGCACGCGGAACAAAGCCAACAGCCGCTCACGGGCGCTTTCCAGTTGTCGGGCATTGGTCGGTAACACGTCGGCAACGTGTTCAGGAAGCTGCCAAGACTTCATGAGAATCTACCTCTGTTTTTTTTGTAAACATAAAGGGCTGCTTAAATTTAAAACCAAATCAGCCTGACGACTGAAATTTTCCTGAATGCATCAACGGCAAATCCGATGCGGCTTCAACAAAACTGATTTTAAATTTAAACAGCCCCTGAGTAACGGCTTCAAACCGTCGAGTTATTAAAATCAGACTTTACCATATTAAAACGAATTTTGCACCCTGTTTACAGAGAGCGTAAAAAAACATTAAAAACAAAGGCCGTCTGAAAACCAAATGCATAGCTGCATCATTTTCAGACGGCCTTAATTCATGTCTGAACAACCCGACGCTTAGCGCCAGTAACGCCACCAAGGCATATCGTCAGATCGCCATTCGTGTTGCAAGAACGGGCTTTGCGGGAAGTTGGTTTCCAAAACACGGCGTGTATCGGCAGCAAGTTGCGGCTTGTCCAGTTTTTTGTATGCCAATTCCATCATCGCCAAAGCTTCTTCGACGTAACGGGTATTTTGGTAACGGCTGACGATTTTTTGCGCACGGTTGGCCGCTGCGACATAAGCACCGCGTTTCATGTAATAACGTGCCACAGATATCTCGTTACCACCCAAAGCGTCCACCAGCTTGGCCATACGCTCGGTTGCATCGGCAGCGTATTTGCTGTTTGGATAACGTTGAACCAACTCGGCAAACGCCTGATAAGCATCGCGGTTGGCTTTCGGGTCGCGGTCGGACCAGTCTTGGGAAGCCAGCTTGTTCAAGAAAGACTGGTCTTCGTTAAACAGGACCAAACCTTTCAAGTACAGCGCGTAGTCCATATTCGGATGTTGCGGATGATGGCGTTGGAAGCGCGCAATGGCAGCCAAGGCTTTTTCCGGCTCATCGTCTTTATAATAGGCATACGCCGTATCCAACTGGGACTGCTGGGCATAGCGGCCGTTTGGAAAACGGGACTCTAAAATTTCGTATAACTTGACAGCTCGCGTATAATTGTTGCTGTTCAATTCGTCTTGCGCTTCGGCATAAAGCTTTTCCACACTCCAATCTTGAGTAATTTGGGCGTCTTTATCGATTGTGCCTTTATTTGCGCAGGCACTCAGTGCCAAACCTAAAGAAACTACTAAAAGAATTTTTTTCATGCAGAATACTTCCTTTGATAACGAAGCCGATTATAGCGATGATTTAGACTTTCCGTCATCCCCTGAAACAGAAAGTTGTGTTAATTTGACCGTTCCGCTCGAAATGGCGGGCGGAAGGCTGGATGCCGTATTGGCCAAACTCATGCCCGACTACTCGCGCAGCCGCCTGAGTTCGTGGATTAAAGAGGGTGCGGTCATTGTAAACGATAAGCCCGCACAACCCAAAGATAAAATGATAGGCGGTGAATTGATTGCCGTTACGGTACGTCCGAGCGAAGAAAACCTCGCATTCACGCCCGAACCGATAGATTTGGACATTATTTATGAAGACGATACCGTCATCGTCATCAACAAACCGGCCGGGTTAGTCGTCCATCCTGCCGCAGGCAACTGGAGCGGCACCCTGCTCAACGGCCTGTTGGCACACTGTCCTGAATTAAGCCAAGTGCCGCGTGCGGGCATCGTACACCGTTTGGACAAAGAAACCAGCGGCCTGATGGTGGTCGCCAAGACCTTGCCAGCTCAAAACTCACTGGTTCAACAGCTGCAAGAGCGCACAGTCAAACGCATTTACCGCGCAGTCGCCAACGGCATTGTTCCTTTTGACGGCAAAATCGAAACCAAAATCGGCCGCGACCCACACAACCGCCTGAAAATGGCAGTCGTCAAATTCGGCGGCAAACCCGCCGTTACCCACGTCAAAGTGTTGGAACGTTATCTGGCACACAGCTACATCGAATGCTCGCTCGAAACCGGCCGCACGCACCAAATCCGCGTTCATATGCGCGAAGCCAACCATCCGCTGGCCGCCGATCCTGTTTACGGCAACCTGCGCCATCCATGCAGCGATGCGGTTAAAGAAGCCATCAAAGCCCTTGGTGCGCGCCAAGCCCTGCACGCCTACCGCTTGAGCTTTGTACACCCGAAAACCGGCGAAACCGTTTCCTTTGAAGCGCCTATACCTGACGATATGTACCACCTGCTCTCCGTCCTACGTCTGGAAGCCGGTTTGGATTCGTCCCTAAGCAACGAGGAAGAATGGCAAGAGAAATTCGGCATGGACGATGACAATGATTGGAATGAAGACGACTACGATGTCGAAGTCGTTTATGTAAGGGATTAAACCCATTTTTCAGACGGCCTAAAATATTATTTCAGGTCGTCTGAAATCAATCCGTTCCAATATTTCAGCGATTTAAAGATTATGAAAACCATCACAGATACCCTAAACCTCGCTCCACAAGGCAAGAATTTTTTGACTGCCGACTGGCCTGCCCCTGCCAATGTTAAAACGCTTATTACCACGCGCAACGGCGGTGTCAGCAAAGGTGTGTACCGCAGCCTGAATGTTGGTTCGCACGTCGGCGACAATTTGGAAGCCGTGCTCCACAACCGCGAAATCGTACAGGAACAAGTCGGCCTGCCCGTTGCTTACCTTAATCAAATCCACAGCACCATTGTTGTGAACGCAGCCGAAGCGTTAGACAATACGCCCGACGCCGATGCCTCGGTGGATACAACGGGCACGATCGCCTGCGCTTCGATGACTGCCGATTGCCTGCCTGTCTTGTTTTGCGACAAAGCAGGGACCGTTGTTGCGGCGGCTCATGCAGGTTGGCGCGGTTTGGCCGGTGGCGTTTTGCAAAACACCATTGCAGCAATGAATGTCGAGCCGCTGGAAATCATGGCCTATCTCGCCCCTGCCATCGGCCCTGATGCGTTTGAGGTAGGGCAAGATGTATTTGATGCGTTTTGCACCCTTATGCCGGAAGCTGTCGATGCGTTTGAAGACATCGGTGGCGGCAAATACCTTGCCGACATTTACGCTTTGGCGCGCATGGTTCTGCACCGCGAAGGCGTGAATATGATTTATGGTGGCACCCATTGCACCGTCTTGGAACGCGATACTTTCTTCTCCTACCGCCGCGACGGACAAACCGGCCGCATGGTCAGCCTGATTTGGTTGGGAAAATAAGATTTTCGCCATCAAAGACAAGGCCGTCTGAAATACTTTCCGTTTACGGTTTCAGACGGCCTAAACATTATTCGTTATAATCCGACGATACCGTAACCGGTTTCAACGAAGGAATATCCAATGAAAAAAATCCTATTGCCTGCACTCGCCCTATTGCTTGCCTCTTGCGGTTTCCACCCAAAAGGCACGGGCGTGACTTCTCAGCCGCTGCCTTATCAAAACTGGCATGTAGAAGGCGGAGCCGTTATGCAAAAAGCGCTGGAAAATGCCTTACGCCGTGCCGACGGCCATCCGGTTAGCGAAGCCGAATCACAAATCACCCTGCGCGTTGTCGACTTTCAAAAACGCCGCGACATCTACACCATCACCCGCGCCGCCGCAATCAACGAATACCTGCTAGCCATGACTGTCAAAGCCCAAGCCTTCCGCAACGGCGAGCCGGTTGGCGAACCGATGGAAGTCAAGGTTCACCGCACCATGGACTACGCCGACAGCGAAGTTTTGGGCAAACAGGAAGAGGAAGAAACCATTTGGTCTGAAATGCGCATCGACGCCGCAGATCAAATCGTCCGCCGCCTGACTTTCTTAAAGGCGCAATAATGGCTGCCGCGCCCATTGAGAGCCTGCGCCCCGATACGCCGCTCAAACCGTTGTATATCATCCACGGTGAAGAGGATTTGTTGCGCATCGAAGCTTTGGATACGCTGCGCGCAGCCGCAAAAAAACAAGGCTATCTCAACCGCGAAGTCTATACCGCCGAAAACAATTTTGACTGGAACGAGCTGTTGCAAAGTGCCGGCAGCGCAGGTTTGTTTGCCGATTTGAAACTGCTGGAAATCCACATTCCTAACGGCAAACCCGGCAAAAACGGAGGCGAGGCCCTGCAAGCCTTCGCTGAACGCCTGCCCGAAGATACGGTTACGCTCATCCTCCTGCCCAAGCTTGAAAAAGCGCAAATCCAGTCCAAATGGTTTTCCGCATTGGCAGGCAAAGGCATCGTCTTAGAAGCAAAAGCCGTTGCACCACATGCTTTGCCGCAATGGATACAGGGCCGTCTGAAACAGCAAGGTTTGGATATCGAGCCTGAAGCACTCGCCCTTTTTGCCGAGCGCGTCGAAGGCAATCTTTTGGCCGCCCGTCAGGAAATCGAAAAACTTGCCCTGCTCCATCCTCAAGGCCATTTAATCAATATTGCCGACGCAGAAGCCGCAGTTGCCACCGTCGCCCGCTTCGACGTATTCCAACTGGCAGGCGCATGGATGAAAGGCGATGCCCTGCGCGTTTCCCGTTTGCTGGACGGTTTGGAAGAAGAAGGCGAAGAGCCGGTTTTGCTGTTGTGGGCGGTTGCCGAAGACATCCGCACCCTAATCCGCCTGACTGCCGCACTCAAGCAAGGCCAAAACATCCAAAGCCTGCGCAACAGCCTGCGCTTATGGGGCGACAAGCAGACCCTTGCACCGATGGCGGCCAAACGCATTTCCATCAACCGCCTGCTCGACGCGCTCAAAACCTGCGCCAAAATCGACCGCATCATCAAAGGCGCGGAAGAAGGCGATGCATGGACCGAGTTCAAACAGCTCGTCACTTCGCTGGCCGCCTGAAAACCGTTTCCACGCATCAAGAAACTTGCACGCAATACGCCCCAAAAACAGAAAATACTGTAAAATAGCGTAAACTCAAATTCAGGCCGTCTGAACCTCGCATTTCAGATGGCCTCTTCCAGCAAAAAACAAGGAAACACCAACCATATGGATAATAAAACCAAACTTCGCATCGGCGGCCTGGCCCTGCTGACCACTGCCGTATTAAGCCTCATCATCGTTCTGATCGTCGATTCATGGCCGCTGGCCATCCTGTTGGCCGTCATCATCGTGGCCGCTGCCGCAGGCGGTTTCGTTTGGACTTCACGCCGTCAGCAACGCCAATTCCTCGAGCGCCTGAAAAAATTCGACATCGATCCGGAAAAAGGCCGTATCAACGAAGCCAACCTGCGCCGCATGTACCACAGCGGTGGCCAACATCAAAAAGACGCAATTACCCTGGTTTGCCTGTCACAAAAATGTTCCGTTGACGAAGCGCACGCCATCTTCAAAAAACGTCCGACCCGTCAGGAAATGAACCAAATGGCTGCCCAACAGGCACGCGGTCAAAAACGTCCACATCGCTAATCCCGACAGTAACAGGCCGTCTGAACATCCTATCCCGTTTCAGACGGCCTGTTTTTATTTCCATCAAACCCATTTCCGTTTCCATCGCATTATGACCCGTCTTCCCACCGCCCCACTCAAACGCCGCCTCGCCGCACTGGTTTACGAACTTCTGCTGACCGGCGCCGTTACCAGCATTGCCGCCCTTGCAGCCGGTATTGTCGCCATTTTTCTCAATCCCGTTTCCACGCGCCTGTCCATGCTGACAACCTGTCTGATTCTGTTCTACGCATGGTGGCTCTACTTCCGCGCCAACTGGCACAAAAAAGGCCAAACCCTCGCCATGCAGACATGGAAAATCGGTTTGGCCGATAAAAACGATACCCAGCCGCCCCTGCCACAGCTGCGCCTGCGCTTTATTTGGGCTAGCATTTTTATTGTTTTCATTCCCCTATTTGCCTACGCCGGATTGCGCCATCTGCTCAATATCCCGCCTAAAGGCGCATTCGGTGCTGCGCTTATTTGGCTCATCCTGCCATGGGGCTTTGCCCTGTTCCATCCCGACCGCCAGTTCCTCTACGACTTCTTGGCCGGAACAAGGCTGGTGGATTTAAATCAGAAGAAAACAAACGAATAAAATCCAAAAGCGGCTCAATCCGTAAATAAAATAAAGGCCGTCTGAAACTCAAGATAAGTTTCAGACGGCCTCTAATCATGAAATCAAGCAATGATTATTCTTGCCAACGTTTGAACACCAGCGAAGTATTGACGCCGCCAAAAGCAAAGTTATTGCTGACCACATAATCGGTTTGAATCTCACGTCCGCCTGTTTGAATGTAATCCACCTTGCCGCAACGCGGATCGATGTTTTCCAAATTGACGGTCGGCGCAAACCAGCCATTGTTCATCATTTCGATGGTAAACCAGGCTTCCAATGCGCCGCACGCGCCGAGTGTATGACCGAGATAGCTTTTTTGCGAACTCATCGGTACAAAACCAAACACTGCCTCAGTCGCTAATGTTTCGGCAATATCGCCTTTTTCGGTCGCCGTACCGTGGCCGCTGACATAGCCGACTTTATCAGGCGTAATACCGGCGTCTTTCAGCGCAAGCTCCATACATTTTTGCATGGTTTCTTTTTGCGGTTGGGTAACGTGGCTGCCGTCGCTGTTGGCTCCATAACCGACAAGCTCGGCATAGATTTTCGCACCGCGCGCACGAGCGTGTTCCAACTCTTCCAATACAAAAATGCCTGCGCCTTCGCCGATGACCAAGCCGTCTCGAGCGTTATCGTAAGGGCGCGGAGTCAGCTCAGGTTCGCCGTTGCGGCGGCTGGCGGCATAAAGTGAATCGAAAACATACACTTCAGACGGACAAAACTCTTCGCCGCCACCAGCCAGCATCATATCAATCAAGCCGTATTTAATCGCTTCGTAGGCATAACCAATGCCTTGGCTGCCGGACGAACACGCGCTCGATGTCGGGATAATGCGGCCTTTCAAACCGAAGAAAATGCCGATATTGGCGGCAGTCGTATGCGGCATCATGCGCACATAAGTATTGGCGTTGAAATTGCGCGATGTGCCTGTTATCAAAAGTTCGCCCATATCGCCGATGTCTTTGGTGCTGCCGACAGACGAACCGCACGCCACGCCCATACGGCCGTCGGTAATGCTTTCATCACCCAGCAAACCCGCATCCGTCAAGGCTTGTTCCGCCGCATCGACACACAAATGCGACACGCGCCCCATGCTTCTGAGCTGCTTGCGTGTCCAGTGCTCTGGAGGGGAATAGCCTTCAATCGGCGCGCCCAGTTGCGCTTCCAATTCAGGAAAGCGTCCACTCCAGTCCATGTATTTGACCGCGTTTTTTTCGGCTTTAAAGGCCGTCTGAATACTTTGCCAATCACGGCCGAAGGCGGTAATACCGCCGATACCTGTTACTACGACTCTTCTGGTATTCAACACAAACCTCCGTTCACAGCAATCACTTGGCGCGTAATGTACGCCGCTTTTTCATCCATCAAAAAGCGCACCGCATGCGCCACTTCTTCCGGCAATCCCATGCGCGCGGCAGGGACGGCCTTTAAGATTTCTTCGACAGGCACGTTTTCATCAATAATATCGGTATCGATAAGGCCCGGCGCCACGCAGTTGACGGTAATTTTACGTTTTGCCAACTCAACCGCCAAGGCTTTTGCCGCGCCGATCAAGCCCGCTTTGGACGCGCTGTAATTGACCTGACCGCGGTTGCCCGTCAAACCGGACACCGATGCCATGCATACAATCCGTCCGGCTTTGCGGCGGCGGATCATCGGCATGGTCAAAGGGTGCAACACATTATAAAAACCGTCCAAATTGGTTCGCAGCACCAAGTCCCAATCATCATCTGCAAAAGCAGGAAACGCATTGTCGCGCGTCAGGCCGGCGTTCAACACCACGCCGTAATATGTGCCGTTTGCCTCAATGTCGGCAGTCAAAATTTCTCGGCAGGCTTCGCGGTCGGACACGTCAAACTGCAACACGCGCGCATTTCTACCCAATGCACGGATTTCTTCTGCAACAGCTTCCGCTTCATCGCGACGGCTGCGGCAGTGGACGACAATATCAAAGCCGTCCTGAGCCAAACCAAGCGCGACGGCTTTGCCGATACCGCGATTAGACCCTGTAATTAAAATAGTTTCACTCATACGTTTTCTCACTATATCGACAGGCCGTCTGAATCTTTGTCTTTTCAGACGGCCTTGTAAACGGTTTAAATGATTTGACCGTCTTTCGGACTGTACACATTTAAAGAAGCTTTTGCCAGCAAACCGTCCGGCGGCAACAGATACTTCACATCTTCCGGCGCATCCGTCCAGCGCAACTCGCAATCAAATACGCCCATGCCGCCCAAATCCTGAATGGACACATGCGTCCTGACTTCCAGCTCAGTACCGACAGGCACGGAATCGGCAAACAAATCCAGTTTGCGCGTTCCCAATAAAAAACCCAAGCGTACAGGCTCTCCGGCCTTTAAAGCCTCAATGCCTGCAAACGCGCCTATACCCTGCGCCATCAATTCCATATAAGCCATAGACGACAACACGCCGTCCTGCAGCAAAATATGCTTGTCGCCAACCGGCGCACGGCAAACCGTGTAGTCGTCGCCAAATTCTTTCACACAATCGATTAGCACCATATGTCCGCTGTGCGGAAGCAGCGAAGCCACATCATAAATCGGGGCACTCGGTATTAAAGGCATAAAATATCATCCGGGAATAAATTACGTTACAATATGCATTATAACAGAGCCTAGCTTTTACTAACCCATTTCATTACAATGTATGAAAATGTAAAACATTGAAAGACATCATGCCTCAAAACGTTTGCCGTTTCAGCTTCAATATTGCCGCATGGCAGGCCTCCTCCAGCAAGATCAGTACGCCGGAGCAATGGCAGGACTGGGCGCAGGGAAAACTCGATACCGCCTCCCTGCCGGAGTACAAACCCGCGCTCTCCTTTTTGCCGCCTATGCAACGCCGCCGCTTGGGGAAAGCGGCGCGCTTGGTTTGTGATGCCGCATGGAATCTGGCCGACCAATATCCTGAAAGCGTACCGGTGTACGTTTCTCACGACGGCGAAAGCAACCGCAGCTTTGAATTGTGGCAAGAGCTTTTGAACACGCATACCGTCTCGCCAACCTCATTCGGCCTGTCCGTTCACAACGCGACGATTGGGCAATGGTCGATGTTGCGCAAAGACATGAGCGAACATACCGCGTTGGCCGTTGCCGCCGATTCCTTTGAAACCGCGCTGACCGAGGCATTCGCGCTTTTGCAAGACGGCGCGCCATCTGTTTTAGTAATTGTCGCCGATGATCCGTTGTCTGAAGACTATCCCGTCCTGGCTACACGTGCGCCGTTTGCCTATGCATTGGCACTGGTCATCACAAAGGGCGAAGACTATACCTTAAGCTTGGAAACCACATCCGCAAGGCCGTCTGAAAACCCTAACGATACAACAGTCGAGCCTTATTGGAGCAGCTTGGAGTGGGTACGCTTCCTGCTTTCAGACGACCGACAACATACGCAACAATATATCGGTAGAAACTGGCACTGGCAGAAAAACGCATGAAGACTTTAGACTATTTCCGTCGCTTTTTTGCCACACTCTTCGGCTTCATCCTCTTCGGCGTTGCAGGCGTATTGTTCAAAATTGCACTTTTGCCCTATACGCTCAAATCGACCAAAGGCGACATCAAACGCCAACTTGAAGCAAGACGCATGATAGGCAGAGTTTGGCGTTTCTTCGTCGGCTACCTGCAATGGTCGGGTGTATTGAGCGTCCGCTTCAACGGCTTGGAAAAACTCGGCAGACCCGGCCAGCTCATTCTTGCCAACCATCCCTCGCTTTTGGATGTCGTCTTGCTGATCAGCCACTATTCCGAGCCAAACGTACTGGTTAAAAAAGACCTGTTGCACAACCCCAGCATGAAAAGCCAGATTATCGCTTCAGGCTACATCCCCAACGATGAAAGCATGGAAATGCTGGAAGAAATCGATGCCGTGTTCAAAAGCGGGCAAAGTTTGCTGATTTTCCCCGAGGGCACGCGCACAGGTTGGGACGGACAGGTTAAAATGCACCGAGGCGCCGTATCGCTCGGTTTGCGCAGCGCATCAGTCATCACGCCCGTGTGCATCAAGATGACGCCGCCCAATTTTAAAAAGGGGCAACCGTGGTACAAAATCCCGCCACAAAAAATTCATTATGAAATTACCGTCGGCGACGATATCCTGCCTGAAGAATGGCTGGCAGAAAAACCCCTGCCCATCGCCGCACGCCGTTTAAACGAATACCTGCAAGACTATTTTACAAGGAAAACCACATGAGCAATTTAGAAAACCAAATCAAACAATTAATCATCGACAGCTTGGGCTTGGAAGACATTACCGTTGCCGACATCGGCAGCGAAGATCCGCTTTTCGGCGACGACGGCCTGGGTCTGGATTCGGTTGATGCATTGGAACTTGGTTTGGCCGTACAAAAAACCTTCGGCTTCCAGCTCGACGGTGAAAACGACAACCTGCGCGAAAACTTCGCCAACGTCAAAACTCTGGCCGAGTTCGTCAAGAGCCGCCAAGCATAAGGGAGAGACAAGATGACCGAACAAGAAGTACGCACCCTACTGACCGATGCACTGGTTAACCTGTTTGAAATCGAACCGGAACGCATCAAACCCGAAACCAACCTCTACGAAGATTTGGAAATCGACAGCATCGACGCCATCGACCTTATCGACCACATCAAACGCGAAACCGGCCGCAAACTGCAAGCCGAAGACTTCCGTAATGTCCGCACCGTAGAAGACGTGGTTCAAGCGGTTTTGAAAGTACAACAAGATTCCTGATTCCGCTTTGAATCAGCATATTTTCAGACGGCCTTGTCAATCCGCAAGGCCGTCTGAAAATCAATCATAACCATGAAAATATTAGGAAAACTCCTACTGACCCTCGCCAGCCTCGCCTATCCGCTTCTATGGTATTACGGCAGGGAAAACGGCGCATTTTTCTGGCTTGCAGCGGTCATGTGTGTATTATGGCTGATACGCGCTGCCATGCCGCAAACCACAGCCCAACGTATTACAGCGATTATCCTCACCGCCTTTTTTGCCGCTGTACTGATTTTCAGACGACCCGATTCGATGTACTGGTATCCCGTCGCCGTCAATGCACTGATGCTTGCCGCTTTCGGCGGCAGCCTGTTTGCCAAACAAACGGTTATCGAACGCCTCGCCCGACTGCAACATCCCGACCTGCCGCCCGAAGGCGTGCTGCACACCCGTCGTGTTACGAAAATCTGGTGCGCGTTCTTTATCTTCAACGGCGCAACCGCCGCCATTTTGGCAGGCTTGCAATATTACGATTGGTGGGCGGCTTATACAGGCATTGTGTCGTATGTGTTAATGGGAATCTTATTTGCCGGAGAGTGGATTTATCGGAAATTGGTTTTGAAGGTGTAAACCATTAAAAATATTTCATCAATTAGACGAATAACCATAATGAAAAAAATCATCTTACTTACCCTGATTTTCTTCACATTTACCGCATGTTCTTCGACGTCTAAAACGCCTTTATCCCCTGAAGAAAAGGCAGAAGCCGAATACAAGAAAAATTATACGGAAGTTGCCAGCCACACCATCAAAACACGCTCGGGAAACCTGACCGTCATTGACCGAATACACAATAGTTATTCTGACGATACTACAACCAGCAGCATGAATTTGATGATTATCCGGAAATCCAGTACGGTAAAAGCAAGGGCTGCACAAACAGCCGTATTTACAGCAACTTTTGCATTACTGATTCTTGCCCGTAACAGCAATCATATTGAATATGAAGGCCCTGACCTGCTGGACAAACACAATTTAAGCGGGAAGCCCATTAAACCGAATTTTGCGAATCCTGCTTTTGAACAATTCTCCCCAAAAGTTCGCGATTGGGCGGCAAAACGATCATTTAAAGGCAATAGTGCCAATAAAAAACTATTTGTCCAACCGGGCCGTTTCTATTTGGTTTATGAAAAATTCAATAAACGAGACCGATTCTTTCTGAACAATGAAGTCAGCCTTTTTTTAGACGGACAAAACGGCAAAACCGATCGGTTACTCCATTGCTTCAAAAGAAGTGAAAGCCATTCATTGGAAGAGTGGCAGGCAAATGATTACGAATTGGTACGCCAAACGACAAACAAACAATACGATGAATGCTTGGCCCAATTCAAAGAAGATACCAAGGCAAATACATCAAAATTATAAAACCTTAGAACCATCATGCACCTAACCCGAATCCTATCCCCCAACCTACCCCAACACGACCTTATCGCCGCCCATCCGAATTGGACGCGTGCTGATTTCAACCGTGCGGTTTTCCACCTGTCAGGCCGTCTGAAACAGGCAGGCGTGCGAACGGCCGCGTTGTGGTTTGATGATGCCGCGCTGTTTGCCTGTGCTGTATTGGCAGTGTGGCATTCTGGCGGAAAGGTTTTATTGCTGCCCAATTTGGCGCAAGACAATGTGGCGTGGGGGAAAACGGCAGAAGCGTTTTTAACGGATTCAACAGATAAAAAGCTGTCTTCAGACGGCCTGAACATCTGGCACTTACCTGATGTATTAGCTAAAACAGATTTGGAAGAGCAGCACACCTATCCTGAAAACCATCTGATTCCCGACCATGCCGAAGCATGGCTGAAAACATCAGGTTCCAGCGGTGAAGCGCAAATTATTGTGAAAACCGCCGCGCAAATGCAGGCAGAAGCCCTGACTTTGGCAAATACGCTGCCATTTGGACAACACGGTGAAACCGTTATCGGCAGCGTGATTCCACAACACCTTTACGGCTTCACGTTCCGCTTCGCACTCGCGCTGACAATGGGTTGGACTATGGAACGGCAGCAGGCGGTTTATCCGGAAAACCTGCTTTCCAGTACGGTCGCACATGATAAAGTGGTTTGGATTGCCAGCCCTGCCGTACTCAACCGCTTGGGTGAAAACCGCAACTGGCAAAGTATCGGCCATAAAATTGCAGGCATTGTCTCGGCCGGAGGCGCATTGCCCGCAGCCACGGCGGATTTGCTGCAACAGACTGCCGTCCGCCCGTTTGAAGTTTATGGCAGTACCGAAACCGGCGTGATTGCCTCACGTTGCGAACGCCAAGAATGGCAGCCTTTCAAGGGCGTGGAAATCGGGCAAAACGAAGAAGGTGCGCTGTGGGCTTCTTCGCCTTGGTCGCCCGAGCGCCGCCAAACCGCCGACTTGATCGAGCCGCAAAATGACGGTTTCCTGTTACTCGGTCGTCAAGACCGCATTATTAAATTTGAGGACAAACGCGTGTCGCTGACCCAAATCGAACACGAACTTTTACAACACCCTTGGATTGCCGACGCCCACTGCGGCCGTCATCCGCAACACCAACGCATTGCCATATGGGCGGCATTGAACGCAGACGGTATCGCTGCCTTGCGCGAGAAAGGCCGCGCTGCGGTTGCCGATACACTCAAACGCTATCTGGCCGCCACGCAGGACACCATCGCCCTGCCGCGTTACTGGCGTTTTACCGACAACCTGCCGCGCAATGCCCAAGCCAAAATAGCCGCGTCGGATTTTCAGACGGCCTTTACCGTTGCCCAAACTTCTCCCGTTTGGTCGAAAACATCATCTGACGATGAAACCAATACCGAAACTTTTATCGGCCGCGTGCCTTTGGATTTGATTTATTTCGGCGGCCATTTTGCCACCTTCCCGCTGGTTCCCGGCGTGGTCGAGCTGCAGTGGGTACGCAACCTGATTGCGTCCAAGCCATGGGGCAAACAGCGTATCATCCGCATCGAAAATCTAAAATATCAGCAGTTTATCCGTCCTCACGATGAAGTGTCGGTAGAGCTGAAATACGATGAATGTAAAAACAAACTGAGCTTTAAAATCAACAACGGAGAGCATCCGTGTGCATCAGGACGGATTGTATTTGAGGCCGTCTGAATATACCTATTAACTTTTTAGTGGAAAACCAACAATATGCAACTCTTCCCTGCCCTAGAACAACGCTATTCCCACGAACACCAGTCCGCAGGCGAGGCTCAACGTCTGGCTCAAGAAATCGCTTTTGCACCGATTGTGTTCCAAGTTTCCCGCCTGATGGTGAAATTTGGCATTCTGGACCTGTTGAACGACCATCCAGACGGCCTCACTCAAGCCGAAATTGCTGAAAAAGCGAAAATCAGCAACTACGCGGCACAAGTCCTGCTGGAAGCCTCGCTGTCTATCGGCACTGTCTTAACTCGCGACAACCGCTATTTCATCAGCAAGGCCGGTTGGTTTGTCCTCAAAGACAAAATGGCCCGCGTCAACATGGATTTCACGCAGGAAATCTGCTACCAAGGCATGTTTGATTTGGAAAAAACCCTGCAAACCGGCAAGCCCGAAGGCCTGAAAGTATTCGGCGACTGGCCGACCATTTACGAAGGCTTGTCTTCATTGCCAAGCATCGCGCAGGAAAAATGGTTTGCATTCGACCATTATTATTCCGACAATTCCTTCGCCGAAGCACTCAACACCGTGTTCGCCAAACCGGTTAAAAAACTGCTCGATGTCGGCGGCAACACCGGCCGCTGGGCGGAGCAATGTGTCAACCACAATGCCGAAGTCGAAGTAACCATCATGGATCTGCCGCAACAAATCGGCTTGATGCGTGAGGCGACCAAAGGCAAAAACGGCGCGGACCGTATCCACGCCCATCCGGCCAACCTGCTTGATCCTGAAATTCCGTTCCCAACCGGTTTTGACGCAATTTGGATGAGCCAATTCCTAGACTGTTTCACCGAGGAACAAGCCACCAGCATTCTTCAACGCGCTGCTGCGTCTATGAGCGAAAACACCAGCCTCTACATCATGGAGCCTTTCTGGGACAGACAACGCTACGAAACCGCCGCCTACTGCCTGACCATGACCAGCCTGTATTTCACTGCCATGGCCAACGGCAACAGCAAAATCTTCCACTCTGAAGACCTAATCCGTTGCGTCGAAAAAGCCGGATTGAAAGTAGCGGAAGTTTCAGACGGCATCGGCCGCGGCCACAGCATCTTGCGCTGCGTTAAAGCCGTCTGAACATCATCTTTTAAACCCTAAAAATAAAACGACCCCAACAGCCATTTCGGCTATCGGGGTCGGTTTGTTTTTAGGTATCAGCCTTAATGCATCAACCGCGCAACGTCCATACTGCGCACACTAACGCAATCGCTACCAACAAAGCGGCAAACAGTTGCCCCATTCCGGCCAACTTAGGCTGCCGGGCATCAATGATTTTAAAGCCGTTAATCATCGGCGTAATCAAATCCTGTTTTTTCACAAAGCGATACAGCAAAACGGCCGCGATATGTACGCCTGCCAAAACAGCTAACACATTAAAGAAATTGACATGGATTTTTCGCGCCAGCGTACCGGCGTGTTCGCTGACCAAATGATTCAAAAAGCCGGAATTGGTAAACGTATTTTCATCGGCAGCAAATAAGCCTGTGGCCGTCTGAAAAACCAAGGCAGCCAATAAAGCGATGACCATCAGCGCGCCCAAAGGATTGTGGCCGACCAATTCGTCTTCAGACATTTGGCCTTGCGTGTAGCGGCAGATTTCGGGAAACGGACGCACAAATCGGCTGAATTTTGCCGTATCGCTACCCCAAATCCCCCAGCACAAGCGGAAAACCACCAATGCCAGCATCAACAAGCCGCCGCGCAAGTGCCATACCAGCATATCGCCGCCTTGGGTTGCGCTGTACCACATGAATCCTATTAATAACACCAAGAGCCAATGGAACAGGCGTGTAGGTGCGTCCCAAACTTTTATTTTTTGCTTCATTACCTTTTACTTTCTGATTTAAAATTAAATTTCTTATCTTGGAAGGTTACGCCATGCAGCCCATCTACACGCTTCCCGAATCGCTTCAAGCTTTTCAGACGGCCTTAGCATTTCCCGACGTATTCCACCCCCGCGCCCAAGAATCACACAAAGGCACATACGGCACGCTTGCCATTATCGGAGGCGCAACGGGAATGAGCGGTGCGGTGGTTTTAGCAGCCACAGCCGCCATGTATCAGGGGTGCGGCAAGGTTTGGGCGGGTTTCAACCAAGCTGCGCTGCCTTTTGCCATCATTCCCGAACGCCCTGAAATTATGCTCGCCACTGCGACCCAGCTGATGGAGCGCAACGATGTCAGCGCTCGGGTAATCGGCTGCGGCTTTGGTTTGGACGGATTATCAGAGCAGCTGCTGCCCAAAATTCTGTCGACACACCATGACCGGCCTTTATTGCTCGATGCCGATGCCCTGACACTGCTTGCCCGTTCTCCCGAATTGGCCGAACGTCTCAAATCGTACAAACATATCATTCTGACACCTCATCCGGCCGAAGCCGCCCGCTTACTCGGTACCGATACCCAATCAGTTCAAGCCGACAGACAGAAAGCCGTAACCGAAATCAGCCAAAAATATGGCGCGACCGTCGTATTGAAAGGTCATCATACATTAGTTGCCGCAACTGACGGCATGGTCTATACCAACACCAGCGGCAATGCCGGTTTGGCTACTGCTGGCAGCGGCGATGTCTTAAGCGGCATTATCGGCAGTCTGCTGGCACAAGGCATTCCGGCATTCCAAGCCGCCTGCGCCGGCGTATGGCTGCATGGTGCGGCGGCCGATGTCATCAAACACAGCGGCAAAATCGAAACCGGCATGCTCGCCGGAGAAATCGCACCTGCCGCCCGATGGCTGCGCAATATTTTATCAAAAGAATAATGCCGTCTATATAGCAAATACAAATCACAGGCCGTCTGAAAATCAATCCTTATCTTCAGACGGCCTTATTTATTTTAAGCCATTTTGCAAATTAAGGTTAAGGCGTGTATCCTTGGTTTCCCTTAAAAACAACTTCACAACATATTATCATGAGTATCCTCAATAAAATCAGCAACTTTATTGGAAAAACATTTTCCCTTTGGGCTGCGCTCTTTGCCGGTATCGCTTTTTTCGCACCCGATACCTTCAAATGGGTCGGCCCTTACATTCCTTGGCTTCTGGGCATCATCATGTTCGGTATGGGCTTGACGCTCAAACCTTCCGACTTCGATATTTTGTTCAAACGCCCCAAAGCCGTCATCATCGGCGTGATTGCCCAATTCGCCATCATGCCGGCAACCGCCTATCTACTGGCCAAGCTGTTGAACCTGCCTGCCGAAATCGCAGTCGGTGTGATTTTAGTCGGCTGCTGCCCGGGCGGTACAGCTTCCAATGTAATGACTTATCTGGCGCGTGGCAATGTGGCTTTGTCGGTTGCCGTTACATCGGTTTCTACTCTGATTTCCCCATTGCTGACCCCTGCCATCTTCCTGATGCTTGCCGGTGAAATGCTGGAAATACAAGCGGGCAGTATGTTGATGTCCATCGTCAAAATGGTTTTGTTCCCCATCGTTTTGGGCTTGATTGTCCATAAAGTCTTGGGCAACAAAACTGAAAAACTGACCGACGCGCTGCCGCTGGTTTCCGTTGCCGCCATCGTACTGATTATCGGCGCGGTAGTCGGTGCCAGCAAAGGCAAGATTATTGAAAGCGGCCTGCTGATTTTCGCGGTTGTCGTACTCCACAACGGCATCGGCTATCTGCTCGGCTTCTTTGCCGCCAAATGGACCGGCCTGCCTTATGATGCACAAAAAACGCTGGCCATCGAAGTCGGTATGCAAAACTCGGGCTTAGGCGCCGCGCTTGCCGCCGCACACTTTGCCGCCGCGCCGGTTGTTGCCGTTCCCAGCGCATTGTTCAGCGTGTGGCACAATATCTCCGGCTCACTCCTGGCAACTTATTGGGCAGCCAAAGCCGATAAAAATAAAGAATCCTAAACGTCTTTAATCATAAGGCCGTCTGAACAGGGATAAACGAAATCAACGATTTCTGCCTTACCTGTTTAGACGGCCTTTATTTTGAAATCAAGCAGGATTATTGTTTGGCTGCTTCGATTTGGATATTGATGTTTACTTTTTTGCTCATACCGGCACTTACCAAATAATCCAAGCCCCATTTGGTACGGTCGATGGTGGTGCTGAAGTCGCCGCCACACACTTCTGCTTTTAACATCGGGCTTTGGTAGCAGTTGAATTTGTCGGCTTTGAGTTTCACCGGCGCAGTTTTGCCGTTCATGGTCAGGTTGCCGTCAACAGACAGCAATTTTTTGCCGTTGAAATTGAATTTGGTGGATACAAAACGGATTTCAGGGTATTTGTCTGCATTGAAAATATCGGCAGATTTCAAATGTTGAGTAAAGCGATCTGAACCGGTTTGCAGTTTGGACAATGGCAATACGATATCGATTGAGCCTTGGCGTTTGGCACGGTCAAATTCCAAATTACCGGTCAAACCATAAATACCGCCGACGTTGGTGCTGGTGTTGAAATGGTCGATGGCAAAGCGGGCATTGGCATGAAATTCGTCCACTTTATAAACAGCGGCAGACGCAGCGGAAGCCAACATGGCCGAACACAATGCAAACATGATTTTTTTCATCGTCTTATCCTTAGAAATGTGAGAAGTTCCCTATCATATCACTTTTTGATGCCAACATCTTTTGCAAATGAGAAAGATAACGTTTCATCCTAAGAAAACTTCAGGCCGTCTGAAGAAGTGAGCAGCAAATTCAGGTGAAGCAAATACAGTTTAGTTTTATTACAAAATAGCGTGCTTCATCGCTCGTAATTGGTATAAAATACCGAGTTATTTCTACAACGGGCCGCCAAACTACCAGCCTATTTCAGACGGCCTCAGCATAAAACAAAGGAACAAAAATGCCTGAATACCGCTCCAAAACCTCTACCCACGGCCGCAATATGGCAGGCGCGCGCGCATTGTGGCGTGCGACCGGCGTAATGGAAACCGACTTCGGTAAACCGATTATCGCCATTGCCAACTCCTTCACCCAATTCGTCCCAGGCCATGTGCACCTGCACAATATGGGTCAACTGGTTGCCCGTGAAATCGAAAAAGCCGGCGGCATTGCCAAAGAATTCAACACCATTGCCATTGACGACGGTATCGCCATGGGCCATAGCGGTATGCTCTACTCCCTGCCCAGCCGCGACCTGATTGCCGACTCCATCGAATACATGGTCAACGCCCACTGCGCCGACGCGCTGGTGTGCATTTCCAACTGCGACAAAATTACCCCGGGCATGCTGATTGCCGCCATGCGCCTGAACATTCCGACCATCTTCGTTTCCGGCGGCCCGATGGAAGCAGGTAAAGTTATCGGCGTGGCCAATATTCAACCCGAACGCCGCTTGGACTTGATTGATGCCATGATCGAATCGGCTGACGACAATATCAGCGACAAACAAGTCGAAGAAGTCGAACAAAACGCCTGCCCGACTTGCGGCTCCTGCTCCGGCATGTTTACCGCCAACTCCATGAACTGCCTGACCGAAGCACTCGGCCTTTCCCTGCCGGGTAACGGTTCATACTTGGCGACCCACGCAGGCCGTAAAGAATTGTTCCTCGAAGCCGGCCGCATGATTGTCGAAATCACCAAACGCTACTACGAGCAAGACGACGAAACCGTATTGCCGCGCAGTATTGCCACTAAAAAAGCGTTTGAAAACGCCATGACCATGGACATCGCCATGGGCGGCTCTACCAATACCATTTTGCACCTGTTGGCCGTTGCCAACGAAGCCGGTGTCGATTTCAAAATGGCAGACATCGACCGCCTGAGCCGCGTTGTACCTTGCATCTGCAAAACCGCGCCAAACAACCACGACTACTACATGGAAGACGTGCATCGCGCAGGCGGTATCTTCGCCATCCTGAAAGAATTGGACAAAGCAGGCAAACTGCACACCGACGTGTACACCATCCACGCGCCGACCCTGAAAGACGCGATTGAAAAATGGGACGTGACCAACCCTGAAAACACCCATGCCATCGAGCGTTTCAAAGCGGCTCCAGGCGGCGTGCGCACTACTCAGGCGTTCTCGCAAAACCGTATGTGGAAAACCCTCGACCTCGACCGTGAAAAAGGCTGTATCCGCGATGTTGAACATGCCTACTCGCAAGACGGCGGCTTGGCAGTATTGTTCGGCAACATCGCAGAACGCGGTTGCGTAGTGAAAACCGCAGGCGTGGACGAAAGCATCCTCAAATTTACCGGCCGCGCCCGTGTATTTGAAAGCCAAGAAGACGCAGTAGAAGGCATTTTGGGCAACCAAATCGTTGCCGGCGATATCGTCATCATCCGCTACGAAGGCCCCAAAGGCGGCCCGGGCATGCAAGAAATGCTGTACCCGACTTCTTACCTGAAATCCAAAGGTTTGGGCAAAGCCTGCGCCCTGCTGACCGACGGCCGCTTCTCCGGCGGTACTTCCGGCCTGTCCATCGGCCACGCTTCGCCTGAAGCGGCAGAAGGCGGCGCAATCGGTTTGGTACACGAAGGCGACACCATCGAAATCGACATTCCAAACCGCAGCATCCGCCTTGTCATTTCCGATGAAGAGCTTGCCGCACGCCGTGCCGAAATGGAAGCACGCGGCAGCAAAGCGTGGAAACCGGAAAACCGCGACCGCTACGTCTCCGCAGCCCTGCGTGCCTACGGCGCGATGGCGACTTCCGCCGACAAAGGCGCAGTACGCGACGTATCGCAAATCGAACGTTAATTAACCTGACTTTAAGGCCGTCTGAACGCTTTCAAGTGTTTCAGACGGCCTTCATTCAAACGGACAAATATGGACAAATTCATTTTAGCGATGATCGGCATGGCCATTACCCTCTTGATTATTATTGGCGGCGGATTTATCGCTGTCGAATATTTCAAATCCCATCCTGAAGCATTCCAAGTCAAGCCGCTATCAAAATAATCATTTAACGGCATGAGTTTCAAGGGGAAACATCTACACGCTCAAGGCCGTCTGAACGCAGTACATATAATGAAACACATTCTTTACTGGCTGGGTGGTTTTGCCGTTGCCCTCGGCATATTCCAATACTACGAAACCCATCGCTATTCCGAAGACCAGCTCATCTACGCCCAACCGCCGCAAAATCGTACTGCTGTTGCCGATTTTGACGCCTTGGCGTATTTAAATTTCCTCCGCGCCTCAGCCAATCTGCCCGCACTGGCGCACTCAGCCACACTCGAACGCGCCGCGCGTAATCATGCCCGCTATCTGCTGCAAAACCCTGACGACGGACATGACGAACACAATACACGCAATCCCTTTTATACAGGTCCACGCCCATCAGACCGCACGCGCAAAGCCGGTTATGCCTATAAAGGCGTGCATGAAAACGTCGGCACCGGCCAGCATCCGCCAAACGAAAAAATCAACGACCATCTACCTGCCCAACATCAACTGGACAATCTAATGACGGCGATTTACCACCGCCTCTCCTTACTCGATCAAAATATAGACGAGGCCGGAGCGGCATTTGAATCGCAAGGTAAACAAATCGCGTTGAGCATCAATCAAGGCGACAGCAGATTCAACAGCATCTGCCAAAAAAACCGCCCACTCTCCGACCTCAGCCGTTCGTTTTATCAAGATGCCTGTCATGGTCATGCCATTGTTTATGCGGATGAAATCTCCAACCGCAAACTCCGGCCTTACATCACCTATCCGCAAGGCAATTTCGCCTCACCGGTTTTCCACGGCGAACGTCCCGACCCTATGCCGTATTATGAAATGACCGGCAATCCGGTCAGCATCGCATTCTCAGAACAATCGCCTCCGGTCAAAATGCGTTCGTTCAAACTGTATCGGGACACAAAAGAAATCAGAGATGTCAAAATCTTAGATAAAGATAATGACCCAAACCGCCTCCTGACCGAACGCCAATTTGCGCTGTTTCCTTTACAGCCATTGGAATACGACACCGACTACCGTGCCGTGTTCGAATACCGTCAAAATGGAAAAGACAAAACGGCTGAATGGACATTCAGCACGCAAAAACCCGATTATCCTTATTTCATCGTCAAAGGTGGCGAAACGCTGGCCATCGAATCCGGACAAAAATATTTTATCCATTGGCAGGGTTTTTGGTGCTTGAAGCAATGCGAACGCTACAACTACCGCATGAACCGCGACACCCAACTCGACATTATCGAGCGGCAGGCGGGCGGCATCATTATCCGTGTCAACGGAAGCAAAGGCAGCAGCATCCGCTTAATGCCCGAAGGCGAAGACAGGCGCGCCATTACACTTTATTTATGGAAATAAAGCCGTTTTCAGACGGCATGAAGCACCAAAAAGCTGATAAAATACCGCCTCACCACCCTATAGCAAGCTATCCCACATGACCAAACATCCGCAAACAGCAGCCAATACCCGCTATGCCTTTGCCAGCATTGCCGCCATGTTGGCCGCGTTTTTACTGTTCGTTGCCGTCATGTTGCTGCCTTTGGGGCTGACGGCGGACACCCAAGTGAGCCTGATACGGTTTTCACTCTACGCAATCGTGTTATTTGCCGTACTTGGCGGTATTTTTTCTGTACGCGTTGCCTATTTGCGTAAAAAGAACGGAGCATGACATGACCCAAGCCGATAAAATCCCACAAGAAATCCGCCTCCAGCAAGAGCGGCGCGTACTGACTTTGGTCTATGTTGACGGTGCCAAAAGCCTTCCTGCCGAATACCTGCGCGTGTACTCGCCCAGCGCGGAAGTGCGCGGACACGGTGCCGGTCAAGATGTATTGCAAACAGGCAAAGCCGAAGTCAGCATTACCGATTTAGACCCCGTCGGCCAATACGCATTGAAAATTACTTTTTCAGACGGCCACGACAGCGGCCTTTACGATTGGGACTATCTCTACCGACTGGCGCACAATCAAGACGCACTTTGGCAAGACTATCTCGACCGCCTCGAGAAAGCAGGCGCGTCTAGAACGCCAAGTGCCGAAGATTTGAAACCCAAACACACGCATTCCTGCGGTAGCGGCGGTTGCGGCGGAAAGGCCGTCTGAAAAAAGGCGAAGCCGACATTGGACGACGGCAGAATCATTGACGGCAAAGCGTTCCTCTCCCCACCCAAAAAAGGACGGGTAGTAGCCATCTTCGGCGATAGCAAAGCCTGTCCTCAGGCAGTGCGCGCCGCACAAAACGCAGATGTTTTGGTGTATGAAGCAACCTTTGCGGCAGGCGATGAAAAGACAGCGGAACAAGTGTTCCATTCAACCGTAGCCGATGCAGCCAAGCTGGCTTTGCAAGCCAATGTGAAACAACTTTACCTGACCCACATCAGCGCACGTTATACCGAAAAAGAGCAACGCCTGATGCTGGAGCAGCAGGCACAAACTATATTTCCCGCGTCGAAAGTGGTTGGCGATTTCGACGTATTCGATATCTGAATCCGTATTATTTTAAGAAGGCAGACACTATGAGCGACCACAAAACCCATTTCGGCTTCTCTACCGTTGACGAAGACGAAAAAGCAGGCAAAGTTGCCGAAGTCTTCCACTCCGTGGCAAAAAACTACGACATTATGAATGACGTAATGTCCGGCGGTCTGCACCGTGTTTGGAAACATTTCACCATCAATACCGCCCGCCTGAAAAAAGGCGACAAAGTATTGGATATCGCCGGCGGTACAGGCGATTTATCTCGAGGCTGGGCGAAACGTGTGGGTAAAGAAGGCGAAGTTTGGCTGACAGACATCAACTCCTCCATGCTGACCGTCGGCCGCGACCGCTTGCTCAACGAAGGCATGATTCTGCCCGTATCGTTGGCAGACGCTGAAAAATTGCCGTTCCCCGACAACTATTTCAATCTAGTTTCCGTCGCATTCGGCCTGCGCAACATGACGCACAAAGATGCCGCGCTGAAAGAAATGTACCGCGTATTGAAACCGGGCGGCACCCTGCTGGTGTTGGAATTCTCCAAAGTGTACAAACCTTTGGAAGGCGTGTACGACCTCTACTCTTTCAAACTGTTGCCGATTATGGGCAAACTGATTGCCAAAGATGCCGACAGCTACCAATACCTCGCCGAGTCCATCCGTATGCACCCCGACCAAGAAACCTTGAAGCAAATGATGCTGGATGCAGGCTTCGACAGCGTGGATTACCACAACATGAGCGCAGGCATCGTTGCCCTGCATAAAGGCGTGAAATTCTAAGGCCGTCTGAAACAAACACAAAGGGCGTGATTGATAGACACGCCTTTTGTTTTTTAAACCTTACCCAAGCCAATCTGACACAAAACAAAGGCCGTCTGAACAGCCGTAAAACGAAATCAAGGATTTCGGTTACACCATTCAGACGGCCTTAATATGTTCAAATCAGCTTACTTTCCTGCTTTCACGCTTTGCCATTGACGGACCATAAATTTCAACGCCGCCGGTTGGATAGGTACCATGATAAAGCTATTTTTCAAATCCTCGTCAGTCGGGAAAATCGTATTGTCGTTTCTAAACTCTTCATCCATCAGCTCTTGAGCCGGTTTGCTGGACGGCGCATAAGTAACAAAATTGCCGTTTTTCGCCGCAACTTCAGGATCTAAGAAATCATTGATATACGCATGGGCATTGGCCACATGTTTGGCATCTTTCGGAATCACAAACGAGTCCACCCAAATCCCCACGCCTTCTTTCGGCATCATCACACGGATTTTTTCCTTGCCGCCCGCTTCTTCGGCACGACGTTTGGCAATATTCAAATCGCCGCCAAAACCAATCGTTACGCAAGTATCGCCGCGCGCCAAATCATCGATAAAACCGGACGAGGTAAAGCGCTTGATGTACGGACGGTTTTTCTTCAAAACTTCCGTAGCCGCCTTAATATCCGCCGTTTCGCTACTGTTTGGATTTTTACCCATATAGTTCAACACCATAGGATAAATCTCCGCTGCGCTGTCCAAATAGCTGATGCCGCATTGCTTGAGTTTGGACGTGTATTCGGGGTTAAACACCAAATCCCATTGATTGTCCGGTAGTTTGTCCGTACCCAAAGCCTTTTTCACACGCTCGGTATTGATGGCGAAAGTATTAGTCCCCCAATAAAATGGAACAGCGTATTCGTGATTCGGATCAACGCCTTCCATCAGCTTCATCAACTGAGGATTCAAGTTTTTATAGTTCGGAATCAGGGATTTGTCGATTTTCTGATACGCACCTGCCTTAATCTGCCTACCGACAAACGCATTGGAAGGACCCACGATGTCGTAACCCGACTTGCCGGTCAACACCTTGCTCTCCAGCGTTTCATCGCTGTCATATACATCGTAAGTTACTGCGATACCGTGTTTTTTCTCAAACGCTGCAACCGTCTCGGGATCAACATATTCCGACCAGTTGTAAATGCTCAATACCTTTTGATTATCGGTTTGAGCCGCCTTGTCGGCAGAAGTTTTGTCCGAGCCGCCGCAGCCGGCCAGTGCCAGCGCAGTCAGTACGATGAGGGGCAGATGTTTGGTCATTATCATTCCTTGCGTATCCGGTTGAAAATAGAGAGGCATTATAAAGCAGGCAAGCCCGAGCGGATAGGCTTCATTGTTAAAAGATATCGTCCCGCTTGAGGCCGTCTGAAAGACGGATTGCAGCCAACTTAAAACCTTTCTGCCGATAGCTTGAAATATGGTTTTGCGGTAAGATAACGCCCATTCGTTTTTAATCGCAACGCGCCGTCCGGGCCGTCTGAAATCCTTGTAAAAAATTTATCGAGACATTATGAAAACCACCGAACTACGCCAAAAATTCCTGAAATTTTTCGAATCCAAAGGCCACACCATCGTCCGCTCCTCCTCGCTCGTGCCACACGACGACCCGACCCTGCTGTTTACCAACGCAGGCATGAACCAATTTAAAGACGTATTCCTCGGCTTTGACAAACGCCCATACAACCGCGCTACTACCGCGCAAAAATGCGTACGCGCAGGCGGCAAACACAACGACTTGGAAAACGTCGGCTACACCGCCCGCCACCATACCTTCTTTGAAATGATGGGCAACTTCTCCTTCGGCGACTACTTCAAGCGCGACGCGATCCACTTCGCTTGGGAATTCCTGACTTCCCCTGAATGGTTGAACATCCCTAAAGACAAACTCTTGGCGACCGTTTACGCAGAAGACGACGAAGCCTACAACATTTGGCTGAACGAAATCGGTATGCCTGCCGAACGCATCGTCCGCATCGGCGACAACAAAGGCGCGAAATACGCGTCTGACAACTTCTGGCAAATGGGCGACACCGGCCCTTGCGGCCCTTGCTCCGAAATTTTCTACGACCACGGCGAAGAAATCTGGGGTGGCATTCCGGGCAGCCCTGAAGAAGACGGCGACCGCTGGATCGAAATTTGGAACTGCGTATTTATGCAGTTCAACCGCGACGAACAAGGCAATATGAATCCGCTGCCTAAACCATCCGTTGATACCGGCATGGGCTTGGAACGTATGGCCGCCGTCATGCAGCATGTCCACAGCAACTACGAAATCGACCTGTTCCAAGACCTGCTCAAAGCCGTTGCCCGCGAAACCAGCGCGCCGTTCAGCATGGAAGAACCAAGCCTGAAAGTCATCGCCGACCACATCCGCTCCTGCTCGTTCCTGATTGCAGACGGCGTATTGCCATCCAACGAAGGCCGCGGCTATGTACTGCGTCGCATCGTCCGCCGCGCCGTACGCCACGGTTACAAACTCGGTCAGAAACAAGCGTTTTTCTACAAACTCGTGCCCGACTTGGTGAAAGTAATGGGTGATGCTTATCCTGAGTTGAAAGAGAAGCAGACGCAGATTATGGAAGCCCTGCGCGCGGAAGAGAGCCGTTTCGGCGAAACGCTGGAAAAAGGCATGGGCTTGTTCAATCAAGTGTTCAACGGCATGAAATTCTTGAAACTGGAAAGCCTGCTGCCGCAAGATGGTGCGGGCAAACCACTGGCATTGAAAACCGCAGAGGGTGTGGAATTCACCGCCGCCTCCCGTGCCGCTTCAGGCAAAAAGCAAATCGTTATCCGTCCCCAAGTTTCAGGTAGCCTGAACGAAGGCATGTATATCGATTTGCAGGCTGCTTTGGAAACCGCCCATATTCCCGACGCGGAAAAACCGTTTGCCGAAGCCTTAAATGCCTATTTGATGGACAACATCGCCAACAGCAAACTCGTTATCGGTGGTGAACACATCTTCAAACTCTACGACACCTACGGCTTCCCTTACGACCTGACTGCCGACATGGCGCGCGAATTGGGCATCGATTTGGATGAAGAAGGCTTCAACCGCGAAATGGATGCACAACGCGCACGCGCACGCGCCGCACAAAGCTTCAAAGCCAACGCCCAACTGCCTTACGAAGGTCAAGACACCGAGTTTAAAGGTTATAGCGAACGCCAAACCGAATCCAAAGTCCTCGCCCTCTACAAAGACGGCGAGCAAGTCAACGAATTGAACGAAGGCGACGAAGGTGCCATCGTTATCGACTTTACCCCGTTCTATGCAGAATCCGGCGGCCAAGTCGGCGACGTCGGCTATATCTTTGCAGGCGAAAACCGCTTTGAAGTACGCGATACCCAAAAAATCAAAGCGGCTGTATTCGGCCAATTCGGCGTACAAACTTCAGGCCGTCTGAAAGTCGGCGACAGCGTTACCGCCAAAGTGGATGACGAAATCCGCAATGCCAATATGCGCAACCACAGCGCGACCCACTTGATGCACAAAGCCCTGCGCGATGTATTGGGTGAACACGTTGAACAAAAAGGCTCTTTGGTTACCGCCGAATCCACCCGTTTCGACATTTCCCATCCTCAAGCGGTCACTGCCGAAGAAATCGCCGAAGTAGAACGCCGCGTCAACGAAGCCATTTTGGCTAACGTTGCCGTCAACGCAGCCATTATGAGCATGGAAGATGCCCAAAAAACCGGCGCCATGATGCTCTTCGGCGAAAAATACGGCGACGAAGTACGCGTACTGCAAATGGGCGGTTTCTCTACCGAATTGTGCGGCGGTACACACGTTTCACGCACCGGCGACATCGGCCTCTTCAAAATCATCAGCGAAGGCGGTATTGCCGCAGGCGTACGCCGTATCGAAGCCATCACCGGCCTGAACGCACTCAAATGGGCGCAAGAGCAAGAGCGTTTGGTTAAAGACATTATTGCCGAAACCAAAGCCCAAACCGAAAAAGACGTACTGGCGAAAATCCAAGCAGGCGCAGCACATGCCAAAGCATTGGAAAAAGAATTGGCACGCGCCAAAGCCGAACTTGCCGTCCATGCAGGCGCTAAACTCTTGGACAACGCAAAAGACCTAGGCTCAGCCAAACTCGTTGCCGCACAAATCGAAGCCGATGCCGCAGCCCTGCGCGAAATCGTGACCGACTTGACCGGCAAATCAGAACAAGCCATCGTATTGCTCGCCGCAGTCAACGACGGCAAAGTCTCCCTATGCGCCGGCGTATCCAAACCGTTGACTGCTAAAGTCAAAGCAGGCGATCTGGTTAAATTTGCAGCCGAACAAGTCGGCGGCAAAGGCGGCGGCCGTCCTGACTTGGCGCAAGCCGGCGGCACAGATGCCGACAAATTGCCTGAAATGCTGGTAAGCGTGGGGGGCTGGGTGAACGGCAAACTGGTTTGATAAGTGATGTATTAAGTTAAGTAGAGAAGGTCGCCTGAAAAATTTTTCGGACGACCTCCTTTTAAAAAGTTAATTTCATTTAAGCTTTTAAAAAACATTAGAAAACTGTATAGGGTACTATTCTATATTTAGTTTTAAGTTAAACAATAATCTTAATAAATAAGGAAGTGATTATGGCAAACAATGCTGAATCAACAAAGAAAGCAATTACATTATATTTAAATAAAAAATCATTAAAATATAAATATGATGAAGAGATTAATTGTTTTGTATTGGGTTTTTCTAATAGAAATAAACCGGATGTAAATTTTAAGTTAACAATATCTATTCAAGAGGATGGTGATTTTATACAATTTTTTTCTATTTTAAAGTTACATTCAAGCTGCAATAAAATTCAAGAAAGCTTATTTAATGAAAATTTAACAAAAAAGTTAATTAAATGGACTATTCTTCAAGAAGAAAAGACTGCCATTTGCTTTGTTGACATATTTATTGATGAAGAAGAAGAAATTTCATATAGGAAAATTGACCGTGCACTGAAAACAATACAGAGCAGTATTAACTCCTTAACAAATTTATTTTTATTTGATTAATGGTACTTAATGATGTCTAATGATGATAAAACTAAATCCACACCCCAGAATAATAAAAATTGGAATGCTTTTTGGTTGGGAATCATATTTTTATTATGCATAAGTCCAATAATTTTTATATACTTCAACAATACGCAAAGCAATAAAAATTATCTAGAGGAAATTTCATCTAAAAATATGATTTACTCTTGTAAGAGTAAAACTGAATGTCAAGGTGTACAACGAAAAATTCAGCAAATTAAGTATGAAATTCATAAGGAATATATAGAAAATATACAAATAAAAATAGATAACCAAGATAAAATAATTAACTCTCTAACATTTTCAGTTTCTTTATATGCTGTATTAATAACTGTAATTTCTATATTTTTCTCATTGCGAGAATCTCAAAGAATTGATAAAGCATTAGATGATATTAATAATTTTAAAGAAAAATTAGATGATACACTAAATCAAAAATATAATGATATAGATGAAAAACTGAGTGAAATAGATGAAAAACGGAGTGAAATAGATAAAAGACTGAAGAGGTTAAACAGTAAAGTTGATAATTTTAAAGGTGAGTATAATGAATTTGTAAAAGGATTGGACAGTTCATTTAGCGAAACTAAAGAAAAAACTGAAGATTTTATTCAGCAATCTGTCGGTAGGGATACGGATATAAGTGATGAAATTAAAAACGACGTATTGAAAAATAAAACCGATGAAAATAACAAAAATAAAAATGAATTATATTTTACTCATTCCCCGATAAAAATTAACAAATCGTAGCATTATCCTAATCAACCGCGTGCGAGGCTACGCCACACACCCTACCACTATGAGCTACGCAACCCTTAAGGTTAAGGTGTAGGGTGTGTGCGGTACGCACGCACGCGGTTTTTGTTGTTACCGAATGATTCCAAACCATGCCGTAATCCAGTCAGCAGCAAACGCAGCTTGGGTCATGTACTAACAAAACCCAATATCAAAGGCCGTCTGAATTTCAGACGGCCTTTCTATTTTCATTTCAAGCTAATATTTAAGCTTTTTATTCAATCATCTAACAATCAATCTTTCTCAACCGTAAAAAACAGTTCTTCCTGTTTCAAAGCATTACCGTCTGCATCGGTCAATGCTGCTTCTGCTGCGGAAAACTTGATAACGGCGAGGCTGAGGCTGCCTTGTTCTGTGGGTGCAGTGTTAAGGATGACGCCTGCTTCTTCTTCGCCGACTTTGACGGCAATACCGGCGGCTTCCAAAGAATCGCCGCTTAATACGGCCAGACCGCGTTTGACTTGGCCTCGGTATTGGGCGCGGGCGATAATTTCTTGGCCGGGGTAGCAGCCTTTACGGAAATGGACGGCGCCGATGATGTGTTGGTTGAGCATTTGGGCAACAGCTGCTTCTTTGGTTGCGGCGCAAATCCACGGATAGCCGCTGCGGATTTCGTGCAGGTTCCATGCGTTTTCGGCTCCTGCTTGATATTCGGCTGCATTTTCAGCTGCTGAAATTTTCAGACGGCCTGTGTGCGGCAAGGCAATTTCTACGGTGTTTTCTTGAATTTGGGCTGGGAAAGACAGTTGCGGTTCGGTAGCAGGATGAGGTTCTGCATCGTCTGCCAACTCGCCGCTGACTGCTAAATCAGGCATCAGCTCGAAGACGACTTTTGCACGCAAGACAAACATTCTCAAACGTTTGACGATGGCTTCGGTCAAATCTTGCGCCATGACCAACAGTAAATCTTCTCCGCGATTGACGACCAACATATTCGCCAACACACGGCCTTTAGGCGTATTGTATGTGGCATAACATGCCTGACCTAAAACTAAATTATTAATATCGTTGGATAATTGACCATGAAGAAATGAAGCTCTGTCTTCGCCGCTGACACGGACAACGCCGAAAAAAGGCAGGCGGGTTTGCATAATCGACTCCTTAAATTGTGGATGCTGAATTATCGCCCAAATTGCCGCTTATTATCAAATAAATAAATTCAGGCTGTCTGAATGTTTCAGACGGCCTGTTGTTTGGGTTCAAACAATCAAAATTATTTGATGCTGACTTTACGGATAATCACGGCTTCGGTTGGAACGTCTTGATGATAGCCGCGTGTCGCTGTTTTCACTTTGCTGATTTTACGGACGACGTCCATGCCGGAAGTGACTTTACCGAAAACGGCATAGCCGTAGCCTTGAGGGGTTTTGCTTTTGAAATTCAAAAAGTCGTTGTCGGCTGTATTGATAAAAAACTGGCTGGTTGCTGAATTTGGATCGCCGGTGCGCGCCATGGCGATGGTGCCGACGTTATTTTTCAAGCCGTTGTATGCTTCATTGGTGATGGCTTTATCGGTAGATTTTTGTACCATATTCTCGGTAAATCCGCCGCCTTGAATCATAAAATTGTCGATAACGCGGTGGAAAATCGTGTTGTCGTAAAAACCTTTTTTGGCGTAATTGACAAAGTTTGCCACGGTTTTCGGCGCTTTGACTTCATCCAGCTCCAGTTGGATGTTGCCCATATTGGTTTCAATCACGGCATGGGTAACCGCTTGCGCTTGCACAGAAAGTGAGAGTGCGAGTGCGCACAGGGTCAGTTTGATGGATTTTTTCATATGTCTTCTCGAATAATGTATTGTGAAAATGGAATATTAACCTTGTTTCGCGTGAAATCCATAAAAAACATGTAAGATTTTTCAAGCAAAAAACATAAGGCAATCAAATCAGGCCGTCTGAAAAGGGATAAAAACCAAATTCTTGCTTTTTATCATTCCCTTTCAGACGGCCTGCTATTACAGTCAAACCGAAATCAGATTAGAAATCCAATTCCGCTTTCAGCCAGTAAGTGCGCGGCATGCCGACAACGGCGAAGCTGCGGTCATATTGGCCGCGCTGTACCTGCCAGTAGTTTTTGTTGAACAGGTTTTCTACCGAGCTGCTGACGGTCAGGGTATTTTTGCCGAGCTTGGTTTTGTAGCGCGCGCCTACGTCAACCAAGGTATAGGATGGGAAGGCATATTGTTTTTGCGTGTCTTGGTAAGACTTGCCGAAATACGAAACGTTGCCGTTCAAGGTCAAGCCTTTGGCAAACGGTGTATCCCATTCCAAACCTGCTTTGGCAATCACGCGCGGGTTGGCGACTTGTACGCCGCTGACCAGCATATCGCGTGAATTTGGGTAGTCTTTCACGGTCGATTGCAGATACATCAGACCCAAAGTCGGGCGCAAAGTATTGTTGAGCAGGTTCGCGTAGGTGTTGAACTCGATACCGCGGCTGCGTTCCATACCTTGCTTGTCACCTGCAGCGCCGCCCAAGGCTTTATACGCGGCAAAGTCTGTTTTGCCGGCGGTAGAACCGCGCCAGTAGCCCGGACGTTTGATTTGGAACGCGTTTAACGTGGTCACGAAATTGCCCCAGTTTTTACGCACGCCCACTTCAAACTGACGGCTGACACGAGGTTTGGACATGGTGGTATGGCCGTCATCATCGGTTTTGATGTCGGCAGGCTCCAAGTCTTCCATGTAGTTGCCGTAAACGACCAAATCAGGTTGCGGCACCCATGCGGCCATCAGCATCGGGCTGAAGCGTTTGGCATCGCCGCTTTGAACCGGTTTACCCTTTTGAGCCGGTGTCTTGTTGGTGTATTCGACATATTGATAGCGGCCGCCCAAAGTCAGACGGTATTTGTTGTCGGCAAAGCCCAGTGTATCAGACAAGGCTAAGCTGTTGACTTTGATGTTGGCATCAAGATAGGCAGAGCTTTCCCAATCGGTTGCATAGTCAGGTTGGAAAGAATCAAGTTGCGCTGCAATATCGCCGCTTGCAGAAATTTTCGCGCTGCTGCTGCCTACTGACAAACCGCGCGTAGTAGCGCGTTGACGGATGACGCGGTCAAAAGCCGTACTCCAGTTGTGCGTTACAGGGCCGGTTTCAAATTCGCCTCGCGCAGACAGGTTCATGCTTAAAGTGCGGAAGTATTGGTCGGTCAGGCGGGCAGTACCGGTATTGTAGTCATAGTTGCGGGCCGTTACTTTGCCGCTGGCGTTTGTGTTTTGCGTATCGGTACAAGTGCTGGTGGCATTCAAACATACAGTCGGGGAAATCAGCGTACCGTAATAACGCGCTTTGTTGTAGCCGATACCACCTGTAATCTGTGCATTGTCAAACGCATCCCATTCAAAGGTCAGCATATTGGTTTGACCGACGGTATTTTGCCAGTTCCAAGAAGGCAGCAGATTGGTTTTACCGTCAGGTGCATCAAACAGACGGCCTTGCAGGTTTTGAATGTCCTGCATACGCGCGCGGCCGCCGTTGGTTTTGCGTTTTGCGTAGATAGAGTCGAACGCTACGCGCAGTTTTTCACCGCGGTAGTCAGCATTCAAGGCAAATTCTTTGTTGTCTTCACTGTAACCGTGGCGCGGGGTGTCGCCGTGGCGCAGTTTGCCGTTGGCGCGCACGCCGAATTCTTTGTTTTCGCCGAAGCGTTGACCTAAATCGAACGTACCTTGGGCGCGGTTGTTGCTGAACCAGCCCAAACCAATTTTATGGTTGCCTTCGTCGGCGGCTTTTTTGGTTTCGATATTGACGGAACCGGATACCGCGCCTTCAGGGTCCATGCCGTTTACGGCGGTGGAGGCGCCTTTAATCAGTTGCGCAGAACCGACTTGCACGCTGGCCGTGCCTTGCGTGCCGTACATACCTGCCAAACCGTTGACGCTGAATTGGCGCGCATCAAGCTGATAACCGCGGAAATACAGGCCGGTCAATGTGTTGCTTTCGCCGCCGAACTGCCAAACGGAAGCGTCTTTTTTCGCTACGGCATCCACCAAAGTACGAGCTTCGGTGTTGTTGAGGGCTTGTTCGTCGTAATTGACCACAGTAATCGGAGCGGTAAAGGCATTCGCTTTACCCAACACACCCAAATTCACACGGTCGCGCAAGTCGCCGTCGCTGGCGATGGAATAAGAACGGGCGGCTTTGACGCGTTTGGCGTCGGCTCGGACATTGACTTCCTGCAACTGCTGTTGCACAGGGGTTTCGGGTGTCGCTTCATCGGCGGCATAAGAAAATGCGCTCATAATCAAAAGCGGCATCAGGGCTAATTTGCTGTTCATAAAATACCTTCTGGTTTAAAATATTAATAATTCTTAATATCGAGTAAAAAATTACAAAGTAATTTGGTTTTGCGATTATATTTGATAAGATTTCCGCCTTCCACAAAAACAAATAAGAACCGTTTGTACATACAAAAAATACAACAGTTCAGAAAACTATTATTACAGTTACCATAGTCAAATAAATTTGCCGTCCTTTCAGACGGCCTTTACTTCCTTTCAGAGAACACCCCATGCAAAAATGGCAAATCGAGCTTTATTCCACGCCGTCTTGGCTATTGCAGACCTTATTGATGGTTGCCACAGCTTCGGCGGTAATTCTGTTTTTTGCACGCAACACACGCTTCGGGCGCGAGTTTAGCTATATCCTGCGGCTGTGTCTGACGCCGAAAAGTGCAGTTAAAGTATTGCTGCTGATTACGGCGATGATTACGCTGCTGTTAACCGAAGTACGGCTGAATGTGTTGAGTACCTTTATGTCCAAAGGGCTTTACGACTCGATGCAGGATTTGAATGCCTCCGCGTTTTGGATGTTTGCAGCGATGAATGCAGGCGTGGTGTTGATACGGGCGTTTAACAACGTCGTCAACGACTTTCTCGATCAAGGTTTGGCGATTAAATGGTCGGAGCGGCTCAATGAAGTTTTGACTTCGCGCTGGTTTGCCGACAAAAACTACTACCGCCTGCAAATGCGCCGCCACGCGCCGGACAACATCGACCAACGTATCCAACAGGACGCGCAGGATTTCATCGCTTCGACCATAGAATTTGTGCGCGGCATGGTCAATTCGGTCGTTACCTCGCTGGAATTTGCCGTTGTTTTGTGGGGCTTGGCAGGCATCCTGACCGTGTTCGGCTTCGACATTCCGCACGGCATCGTTTGGTTTGTCTATATGTTTGTGATTTTGGCGACCTTTGTCGCCATGTGGATAGGTAACCCGTTGATTCGTTACAACTATGAAAACGAAAAGCTCAACGGCGACTACCGTTATTCCCTCATCCGCGTACGCGACCACGCCGAAAGCGTGGCGTTTTACAACGGCGAAAAACACGAACACGACCAGCTTTCCGACCGTTTTAAAGCCATTATCCGCAACCGCTGGCGTATTGCGCGGCAAAGCGTCTGCCTGAGCGGCTTTAACGACATGTTCACCAACGGCATCAAACTCTTTCCGATTATTTTGCAAGCTCCGCGCCTGTTTGCCGGACAAATCAAAATCGGCGACATCCAGCAGACCGTCCAAGCCTTCGCACGACTGCAAAACGCGCTGTCTTTCTTCCGGATGTTCTACAACAAATTCACCGCCTACCGCGCCCGATTGGAGCGTCTGTACGGCTTTTTGCTAAGTACGGAAGAAAAACACACCGCACGACAACCCGACCTTACCGAAGTTTCAGACGGCCTGATCTTAGAAAACGTTGCCCTATACCGTCACAACGGCGAAGTTTTATTAGACGGTATCAATATCAACCTCAAAAACGGCAACTCCCTGCTGATACGCGGCCCAAGCGGTTGCGGCAAAACTTCGTTGCTGCGCGCGCTGGCAGGGCTTTGGCCTTTCGGCAGCAGCGGTAAAGTCAGCCATCCGCCGCTTCAAGACATCCTCTTCCTGCCGCAACGCCCGTACACGGCACAAGGCAGCCTGCGCGATGCGATTTGTTATCCCTACATCGACAAACAGCATCCCGAGTTAGCCGAAGCCATGAATACTTGTCGATTAGGTTATCTGGTCGATAAATTAGATAAAACTGATGACTGGCAGCACAAACTCTCCCCCGGAGAACTACAACGCGTCGCCTTCGTCCGCGCCCTGCTCTCGCAACCCAAAGTCATCCTGCTCGACGAAGCCACCGCCGCCTTGGACGAACCGACCGAAGCCATGCTCTACCGTGCCTTAAAGCAAAAACTACCCGACAGCATCATCATCAGTATCGGCCACCGCAGCACGCTCAACGAATTCCATGATTTATGCCTCGATATCGGTCATGTACAATGCTAAATTAATGGCATACCAAAGGCCGTCTGAAACAGTGAGAAACGAAATCAAACGATTTTGTCATCGCCGTTTCAGACGGCCTTTTCAAACTCCATGGCATGTTTATTTGCTATACTCTGCATTGTGTTAACGTCGTCAAAAAATATTTATGAAAACCCTGGCCCTTATTCCACATTACAACCATCCGACCACCATCAGCCACGTTGCCCAAACCATGCGCGGCTTTGGTTTAAACGTTTTAATTGTGGACGACGGTTCACGCGAAGAATGCAAACCGGTATTGCAGGCTTTGGTTTCAGACGGCATTGATGTCCTTTACCGTCCCATCAACGGCGGCAAAGGCGCAGCGGTCAAAACCGGCTTGGAATACGCTCAAGAACATGGCTATACCCACGTTTTGCAGGTTGATGCAGACGGCCAGCATTGCTTAAGCGACACTCCCAAACTCCTCGCAGCAGCAGAACAAAACCCCGAAGCCGTTGTTTGCGGTTGGCCGCAATACGGCGATGATGCGCCCAAAGCACGGCTTTACGGACGTAAAATTACCGATTTTTGGAATATGCTGCACACTTGGTCATGCGACATCAAAGACGGCATGTGCGGCTTCCGCCTCTATCCGCTTGCACCCGCGCTATCCGTCGTCCGTGAAGAAACCGTAGGCGAGCGCATGGACTTCGATACGGAAATCCTTATCCGCCTCTACTGGCGCGACGTCAAACCGGTTTGGATTAAAACGCCCGTCCAATACGCCGCCGACGGCGTGTCCCATTTCGATGCCTTTGCCGACAATGTCCGCATCAGCAAAATGCACACACGGCTGTTTTTCGGCATGCTGAAACACCGATTGGGTAAAGTTTTCGGAAAGGCCGTCTGAAACCATGACCGATAATAAACAAACCCATTGGGCGGCGCAGCCCGAACGCGGCAGCCGCCTGTTTCTCGCTCTGACCACATTGATGGTGCGCTATCTGCCGGCTTTTTTCATGAGGCCGTGCATTTGGTTTGTGGTGCTGTATTTTTATGCAACCGCGCCCAAACCGCGCCGTCATGTCTTACGCTATCAAACCCGTCTTCAGACGGCCTTTCCCCATACCGTCCTGCCGAAACACAGCGTATTCAAACAATTCATCGCATTTGGCGAAGCGGTTTGCGACCGTTTTGCCGTGTGGCAACGCAAAATCCGTTATGAAGATTTGGTGATTGAAGATCCGGACGACATCTATTCGCAAGTCAAGCGCAACGAACGCGGCCAGATTTTTGCCTGCTCACACTTGGGCAATACCGAAGTTTGCCGTGCGCTGGTGTCACACCATAAAAATTTCAGACTCAATGTATTGGTGCACAGCAAACACGCGCAGGCATTTAACGAGGCATTGCAAAAAGCCGGCGCAGATCATATCCGTCTGATTCAGGTGACAGATTTGGACACCACCCTGATGATGGAATTGAACCGCCGTATCGAAGACGGCGAATGGATTGCCATCGCGGCCGACCGCGTGCCTGTACGCGGCGAGAAAACCGCCGACATTAATTTCCTAGGCCACACTGCCCCTATGCCGCAAGGCGCATGGCTATTGGCTTCGCTTTTAAAAACACAGGTAAACACGCTGTTTTGCGTCAAACAAAACGGCCGCTATCATTTGAAACTGCGCCGCTTTACCGACACTTCCAGCTGGAAACGCGGCAACCGCGAGGCTGCCGTCAAAGATGCGATGCAGCGTTTTGCCGACATTTTGGCGCAAGAATGTGCGCAAAATCCGCTACAATGGTTCAATTTTTATGATTTTTGGGGCGAAGACGCCGTCTGAAACCATCACACTCACTCTTTTAAACCATGAAAAAACACATCTACTGCCAACACAGCTTTGAAACCGAAGTTCCTTTTTTTGACGTAGATGCCATGCACATCGTGTGGCACGGCAACTATGTCAAATACCTTGAAACCGCACGTTGCGCTTTTTTATCTTCCATCGGTTACGACTACAACGAAATGGGACGGCAGGGGTACAGCTGGCCGATTGTGCAGATGAACCTCAAATACATCCGCCCTGCCCGTTTCGGCCAAAAAATCCGCGTTAATATGGACATCGTTGAAATCGAAAGCTGCCTGCGTATCGATTACACCATTTACGATGCTGAAACCAACGAAAAACTAACCCGCGCTTTGACTACCCAAGCCGCAGTATCACTTTCAGACGGCCTGATGCAGTTTCAAACGCCGGACAGCTGGTTGGAAGCAGTAAAAAGACATCCGACATTTAAGGCCGTCTGAAAAATTTAGCGATTAAACAACATATTGCCTGCTTATCAGCATTACCCTTTATAATTTTAAATTTCCGTTTTCAGACGGCCTTTATCCTCAAACCGCACACATTATGCTACTGAACCTCAACCGCTTTGCCTTTCCTGTTTTCTTAAAAGAAACCCGCCTGCTTACCGCCCTCGCCCTGCCTATGCTGTTGGCGCAAGTGGCGCAAGTGGGTATTGGTTTTGTCGATACGGTGATGGCCGGTGGCGCAGGTAAGGAAGATTTGGCCGCGGTGGCTTTGGGCAGTAGCGCGTTTTCCACGATTTACATTACCTTTATGGGCGTGATGGCGGCATTGAACCCGATGATTGCCCAGCTGTACGGCGCAGGTAAAACCGAAGAAGTCGGCAAAACAGGAATGCAGGGCATTTGGTTTGGCTTGTGTTTGGGCGTATTCGGTATGCTGTTGATGTGGGCGATGATTACGCCATTCCGTCATTGGCTGACATTGAACGATTATGTCGAAGACACGATGGCGCAATATATGTTCTTCACCAGCTTGGCAATGCCTGCCGCCATGATACACCGCGCCCTGCACGCTTATGCCTCTAGCTTGAACCGTCCGCGCGTGATTATGTTGGTCAGCTTTGCGGCGTTTGTGTTGAATGTGCCGCTGAACTATGTGTTTGTTTACGGCAAATTCGGTATGCCTGCTTTGGGCGGCGCAGGTTGCGGCGTGGCAACGGCGGCGGTATTTTGGTTCAGCGCATTGGCTTTGTGGCTTTATATCGCCAAAGAAAAATTCTTCCGTCCGTTTGGTTTGACGGCAAAAATCGGCAAACCCGATTTGACGGCTTTCAAACAGATTTGGAAAATCGGCGCACCCATCGGCTTGTCTTATTTTCTAGAAGCCAGCGCGTTTTCGTTTATCGTCTTTTTGGTGGCGCCATTCGGCGAGGATTATGTCGCCGCGCAACAAGTCGTCATCAGCCTGTCGGGTATTTTGTATATGGTTCCGCAAAGCGTCGGCTCGGCAAGCACGGTACGCGTTGGCTTTTCGCTCGGGCGGCGCGATTTTTTGCGGGCGCGTTATATTTCAGGCGTGTCGCTGGTGTTGGGCTGGGTACTTGCCACCTGTACCGCGCTGCTCTTGGTCATCTTTCGCTTTCAGTTGGCCGGTATGTACACCAACGATGCGGCCGTATTAGGCATTGCCGCAACCGTTTTATTTTTCGCCTCCCTATTCCAACTGGCAGACGCCACCCAATGTATCGCTTCATATGCGCTGCGCGGCTATAAAGTGACCAAAATGCCGATGTTCATCCATGCCGTGGCTTTTTGGGGTTGCGGCCTGTTGCCCGGCTACCTGCTTGCCTATCATGCTGATATGGGCATTTACGGCTTCTGGACCGCGCTGACCGCTTCACTGACGATTGCCGCCATCGCCTTGGTGTGGTGCTTGGAATTGTGCAGCAGGGAGATGGTCAGATCGCATAAGGCCGTCTGAAATTTCTTTCAGACGACCTCCATTGATATTTCATTTACGGCTTATTCACTTTTAAGGAAAAAAATGTTTTCAACCTCTATTATAGAAAAACTTGCTTACTATGTTTATTGCTTGATTGACCCTAGAGACGGCAACATTTTCTATGTAGGTAAAGGTGTGGGCAATCGCGTTTTCCATCATGCCCTAGGTTCATTACAAGAAACAGAAACGCCAAGTGATAAAATTGCCTTGATTAGGGAAATACATCAAAGTGGAAACCAACCCGTGTATTACATTCTGCGGCACAACATCCAAACAGACAAACAGGCTTTTGAATATGAAGCGATGGCAATAGACCTACTCTCCTTAGTCAAACCGAGCCAGCAGCCGCTAACTAATATTCAAGGCGGCACGCATTCTTCTGAAGTAGGATTGATGAGCTTGTCCGAATTAAAACGAAAATATGATGCACAAGAATTGAAAACTGATAAACCCATTGTTTTAATTACGATTAATAACGAATACGAGAAACTGAAAAAAGGCATCAGATCCGGAAATATTCCTGAAGCCGATAGGGATAAGGAAATTTACGAACGTACACGGAAATATTGGAAAATCGGAAGCAGGCGTGAAAAAGCAAAATATGCAGTTGCAGTCTATCGCGGCTGGACATTAGCAGTGTATGAAATCGAAAGATGGATTTCTGCCGACGATATTATTCAAGGTCGTTGGATGTTTGAAGGCAAGCCGTTACCAGATGACTCCAAAATTTATGAAGAAATCGTGAATAAGCTGACCTATTCTTCCCAAGAAAACTATAAAGCGCCCCAAAACCCCATTACCTATCGTAATTGTTAAACAGTAAGTTTTCAGACGACCCGAATCCACAAAATCACAAATCATCATGCAACCCATCCAATACCAAACCGACCTCACCCCCTACAACACTTTCGGTCTTCGCGCCCAAGCCCAAGCCTTTATCGCGCTCGAACACGCCGATGAATTGCGCGACATCGTCCGACTGCCCGAGTTCGACCGCGATACCGTTTTATGGCTCGGCGGCGGCAGCAATATCCTTTTGATGGAGGACTATGCGGGTCTGGTTGTGCATATGGAAAACAAGGGAATACGCGAAATTGAGCGTTCAGACGGCCTGGTTTATATCGAAGCGCAAGCCGGGGAAATTTGGCATGATTTTGTTTTACATACGGTTGAACTGGGTTTAAGCGGGCTGGAAAACCTTAGCCTGATTCCGGGCACGGTCGGCGCGTCTCCGGTACAAAATATCGGTGCATATGGTGTTGAAGCGAAAGATATTATCCATAGCGTACGCTGCTTTGATTTGGATACAGAAACCTTTGTCGAGCTTTCCAATGCCGACTGTGACTTTGCCTATCGTGAAAGCCTGTTCAAACAGGAAGGCAAAGGCCGTTATGTGATTGTTTCGGTTGTATTTGCATTAAAAGAGCATTTTGTGCCGAACTTGGGCTATGGCGATTTGGCGGCAGCGGTTGCCGAACTGAGCCAAGGCCGAGAAGCAACAGCTAAAGATGTTTCCGACGCGGTGTGTGCAATCCGCAACAGTAAACTGCCTAATCCTAACATGCTTGGTAATGTCGGAAGTTTCTTTAAAAACCCTGTTGTCAGCGCTGCAAAAGCTGCCGATTTGTTGCAGCAATACCCCGATATGCCACGCTATCCGCAGCCTGACGGTTCGGTCAAACTCGCAGCCGGCTGGCTGATTGACCAATGCCGTCTGAAAGGCCATCAAATCGGCGGTGCGGCCGTGCATGACAGACAGGCTTTGGTTTTGGTGAATAAAAACAATGCATCCGCGCAAGATGTCCACCAGCTGGCACAATATGTTTGTAATACAGTATTTACTCAATTTCAGGTAGAATTACACGCAGAACCCAACTGGCTGCCGACTTCATACAGCCTATAAAACAAAGGAGTGTATCCCATGCCGCGCATTGCTAAAGTCAACACTTACACACGAATCATCAATGCCAGCCTCGCCTTGTTCAACGAAGAAGGCGAGCGCAATATCAGCACCAACCATATTGCCGCCCACTTGGGCATCAGCCCGGGCAATCTCTACTACCATTTCCGCAACAAAGACGAAATCATCGTCCAATTGTTCAAGCGTTACAGCGAAGCCCTGCTTGTCTACCTTAACGAAGCCGTATTGCCGTCTAATGTGGAAGACTCCATCAACTACATGGCCGGTATTTATGATGTGATGTGGGAATACCGTTTCCTTTTCAGCGATGTGAATACCCTGCTTGCCCGCAGTGCCGAATTATTGGGTGAACACAATACCTTTACCCAAGCCAAAGTTTCCCCGCTGCTGGTCAACCTACTGACCCAGCTCAACGGTCTGAACATCATCAGCGCAGACCAAACCGCCATGAACGACCTTGCCGTCAATATGTGGATGGTGACGAAATACTGGTTCGACTTCGACAGCTCCCTGCGCGGTCGAGCCAAGTTGACCGAAGACTCCAAAGTACGGGGCATCAGCCGCACACTCAGCCTGTTGCGCCCTTACCTCCTGCCGGAACATCGTGCCGAATTCGACCAAAAAATCGGCAGCAACCATTAATTTTTTCCATACAAAGGCCGTCTGAAAACGTGGCTTTAACCAAGTTAAAGCGATTTTCAGACGGCCTGTTAATTTTCGGATGCTTTATTTATGCACCTTCCCGATATTTCCATTCTCGGCTTAGGCTATCTCGGCCTGCCGCTGGCACAAAAATTTTATGAGCAAGGCAGTCAGGTAGCCGCCGTCAAACGCAACCTAACCTCCGACGACATCAATCTGCCGATTGAACTCGACATCATCGATTTGAATCAAGACGATATTTTTCACAGTTCGACCTTGTGGCAAAACCATATCAACAAGCCGACATGGTTCTGCCTGCTTCCGCCTTCGTCATTAAACCATTACGCCGATACCCTGAAAAAATGGATTCAACTTGCCGAGCAGTCCAAGGTACAACACATCATCTTTACCAGCAGCACCAGCGTGTATGGCGACCAAGCACGCATATGCGATGAAACCACGCCGCCCGATCCGCAAACCGAATCCGCCCGTCAAATCCTCGCAGTCGAGCAAACCTTGCTTGAAAGTGTCGTACCCCATATCGACATACTGCGACTGGGCGGACTTTATTCTGCCGACCGTCATCCCATTACCAAGCTGGTTCAAAAAACACGTATTCAAGGCGGCAATCAACCCGTCAATATTCTTCATAAAGACTTGGCTGTCCAAGTCCTTTTTCAGACGGCCTGCCAAGCTGACGGCAAGCGTATCCGCAATATTGTCGAACCCCGCCACCCAAGCCGGGCTGAATTTTATACTGCCGAAGCAGCCAAACTCGGCCTACCGGCTCCTGATTTCATCGTTGATGACAAAAGCAACGGCAAAATTGTAAATACCGTTTGCGCAGACGGGCTAAGCCTGTAAAATTGCGACTCAACCCATTCATCCGTTTCAGACGGCATTTAGAGTAAACCATGTCCGCCCTATTTCCCCTTATCAACCACCTGATACAGCAAAATCCAGAGCAACAGTGCGAGCTGTCTGAATTTGCAGGCAGCATCATCTGCATCAGCCTGACCGGTTTCAGACTGACCGGACGCATCAGCGAACAAGGTTTTCTTGAAACCGCAAACGAAACCGCCGACACCAACATCACATTCCACAATAGCGCCATCCAAAAAATCCTCCAAGGCGGTCAGCCCGGCGTGGGCGACATCAGCCTCGAAGGCGACTTGGTATTAGGCATGTCCGTCCTTCCTATTTTGGGTGGACTGCGCTATTATCCGAGCGAAGATTTGGCACGTGTATTCGATCATGTGGCCGCAGAAAGCATCAGCTCGCGCGCCGGCGACATCGGCCGCACCATGAAAAAAATCGGCAAAAGCATTGCCGAGCAAATCAGCGACTTTTCACGCGAACCCGAATCCCCTGTTATCGACCAAGCCACGCTTGCCGCATGGTTGGAAGAAGTGGACAAACTGCGTGACGACGTTGCCCGCCTAAACGAACGCCTCGATCGGCTCGAGCGCGATATCTGGATAGATTAGACACTTAATTTCAGACGGCCTACTATCATGAAAAGCCCATTTAAAAATATCGGTATCGTTACACGTCCCAATACGCCCGAAATTCAAGATACCGTCCACACATTGGTTTCTTTTCTGCGCGAAAACGGCTTCACCATCTATCTGGATGAATTGAGCGTAGAAGAACACTGCGTCTATATCCAAGATTCCGCCTACTGCGAAACCGTAAACAAAGCCCAGCTGGGCAAATACTGCGACCTCGTCGTTGTACTCGGCGGCGACGGTACCTTCCTCTCCGCCGCCCGTGAAGTCGCCCCGCGCGCCGTACCCATCATCGGTATCAATCAAGGCCACTTGGGCTTTCTCACTCAAATCTCACGCGACACCATGGTTGAGGGCATCCGCCCCGTACTGGAAGGCAAATATCTGCCCGAAGAGCGCATCCTCATCGAAGCCAGCATCATTCGTGACGGCGAAACCATCGAACGCGCCCTCGCCCTCAACGATACCGTACTGTCTCGTGGCGGCGCAGGCCAAATGATTGAATTTGAAGTATTTATCAATCAAGAATTTGTCTATACCCAACGTTCGGACGGCCTGATTATTTCCACGCCGACAGGTTCGACCGCTTATGCACTTGCCGCCGGCGGCCCCATCATGCAAGCCGGTTTGCACGCCTTCACGCTTGTGCCTATCTGTCCGCAATCCATGACCAACCGCCCGATTGCCATCTCCGACACCAGCGTAATCGAAATCCTCATTACCAAAAGTGGCGACGCACGCGCACATTTTGACGGACAATCCCATATCGACGTGCAAAACTTCGACCGCATCATCATCCGCCGCTATCACAACCCCTTGCGCGTCCTCCATCCCACCGATTACCAATACTTTAAAACCCTGCGCCAAAAGCTGCATTGGGGCGAACAATTGATTTAAACACCACTTCAATAAATAGGCTTACCATGAAAACCATTTCCCAAACCTTAATCATCGCGCTGTGCGCCCTTTCCTCCCTCTCCGTCTCCGCACACGGCATGCACAAAAGCAAACCCTTGTCCTTTGAAGAATTGCCGAAAATCTGCCAGCAATACTTTACCCGTGCGGATGCGTGTTACCAAAAAGCAGGCGATAAAGCATCGTTCCAACGCGACAACACAAAATACCTGCGCCAAATCCTGCCCGCCGCCGACGTAGGCCAACGTGAACGCATGTGCCAAATTGCCATGGATACATTCGCCGAAAAAACAAAAAACTTGAGTTGCGAATAAAGGCCTCCGCCTTAGCTCTAGTAATTTTTGATTTCATAAAAAGGCCGTCTGAAACATTGGATTGTTTCAGACGGCCTGATTACAAGGTTCTTACCTATTAAGAAGAGACCACAAAATCCACTGTATGCGCCTCACTGTAATCAGGGATTTCCAGCTTTTCTATCATGCGGTGCAACACATCATTCGGCACGGAATGTTCGCGGTTACGGTTTTGCGATAGTAATTGCGTGTAAGGCACTTCCAAATAAATGAGATGCACACGTGCGCCGTAATCGGCAAACATCGGCAGCCATTTGCTGCGCAGGTCGCGGTTGAGGTTGGTCGCATTGAAGACAAATGACGTATGGGCTCGCAGATATTCCTTTGCCTGCTCTTTACCCAAACGCACTGCTTCGGCGGTATGTTTGGAATCCGCGGGATTGAGTTTACGCTCACGGCGAATCTCATCCAGCGACAGCATAGGCAGATGAGCAAGATGTTGCCTGATGTAACTATCTTTACCGCTGCCTGCTATGGCACACATGGCGTACACATCAAAGGTCTGATCATCAAATGGCTGATAATCCGGCATTTCGCTACGGCCGTTAAGATAGAGATAGCGGCCGTAGTCGCTGGCGAACGTACGTGCCTCACCCCAACAGGCATTTTCTTCACAGAGTTCACGAAACAAATCAATGCGCAGCAAAATATCCTGTTGATCGCAACATATACGACCGAGAACATCAGCTTTAGCAAACATGGCAAGATGCGCAGTATTGACCTGCAAACTGGCCGCTATGACGGCTCGCTCAGGATTAGGCTTGTTAATCGCCCATAAGGGCAATCCGTGCAAACGCACGAGTTTGGCGATTGCTTCTCTTACAGCAAACGGAGCGGCAAGTTCGGTATACAGTAAAGTACGGGCGGTATGCTCGCCTTTTTTTGCGTGATGCGGCGAAACGATACGCTCTTTACCGTTTTCTATTTCACGCTTGGTCGTACTGCGTTTTTCCACATCATGCAGCATGGCGGCAGCAAACAGAATATGCTGCTCCTGTCCATCAAGCGCTTGGAACTCGGGCAGTTGTAAAAGGGCTTCGCATACCATTTTGGTATGCGTAAATACATCGCCTTCAGCATGCCACTCAGGGTCTTGCGGAACATCCTTCATATCGGCAAACCAGCTGAAACGACGTTCTAAGGCTTGCCAATCAGGAAGTTGACCGGGTATGTAATCTGGGAATGTCCACATAATTGTCTTTCTTATTATTGGATAATTGGACTTCAGGCCGTCTGAAACTGCCAGCTTTGCCAATGGTATTTGTCGTAATCGATAAGACGGGCAGGCTTCCAAGTTTTCGTCCAATGAACGTCGGTTTTAACGTGTTTGGCTCGCACCAATTTGAAAAGATTATCAAATTCATTGAATTGAACAGGCAGGTTGCCGTTGTTGGTGGCAAAATCAGCGGCGTTCCGGATAACGAAACCTTCACTGCATGCCGCTCCTGTTTTCGGATCGTAGCCGCCAAGCTTACCGGCAGTTTGTACGCTGTCTGTCCACAGCTCTCCCAAATTAGCGGCAAGCCATTGCGCTAAAGCAATATCTTCATTGGCGTATTTTTGAGTGAAATCTGCAAGAGGCTGGACAATGGGTATTTCTGGCACAGTCGGAAAATCAAACAGCTGCGCATAAAATTTAACCTCTTCCCATGAAAGCCAATGTCCGCTACGGCGGACTGCAAACAGGTAAAAATAGCTTTCCAGTTGCGAATAGGCAATCGAATGAATGCCATACATATTCTCGCCAAAAAGTTCAAGATCGCCTAAATCATCTTTGATTTGCTGCCATCGTTGCAGCAAAGGTTTATCCCACGGATGCTGGGTAGGCGCAGCATGACTACGGGCATAGAGACCGTGTGCGGCAAAGCAGTTGTTTTGCCCATCTAATTTTTCGGTTAAAACCAATTTCGGCAGTGAGGCAAAATATGAAAGAAAGCCGCGCGGCATAAAACGGTCGTCAGAGGTGGTACCAAGGCTGATGGGCGCGTGCAGGCTGCGGGCGTATTTTTGAGGTTCGGTTGTCGTCATAATATTTTTTCCTTTTTATTCATTTTTTAATTTTCTTTTCAAGTGTTCCCTGCAACCCGTTACATTTTCCCCACCATATTTCCTTGTTTGGAAACCAAAAGTTGGTCGATTTTCAAATTTTCGGTATCGATGATTTCAAATTTATAACCGGCATAAACCAGAAAATCCGTACGCTTCGGGATTTTGCGCAGGGAATACATCATAAAGCCGGCGATGGTTTCGTAGTTTTCCGAATTGGGAAACTCTTCGATATCCAGCGCGCGCATGACATCGGTAAGCGGCGTGGCACCGTCCACCAACCATGTGTCTTCTGTACGGCGGATGATTTGCGGCTCTTCTTCGGTATTGACCAGCTCGCCCATAACAATGCTCATCACATCTTTCAGCGTTACCACGCCGACCACCAGCGCGTATTCGTTCACCACTACGGCAAAGTCTTCGCCGGAAGTTTTGAAGGTTTCTAAGACATCGTAAAGCGACAGCGTGTCGGGGATGAACAAGGCTTTACGCAACACGCGCTTGTCGGTCAGGCGGACGTCTTTTTCTTTTAAAAACAAAGTCAGCAGCGTATGCGATTCGATATAACCGATGACGCGTTCCAAATCGCCGTCGCATACGAGGAATTTGTTGTGCGGTTTGTCCGACATCATTTCCAATACGGTATCGCTGTCGTCGTGTTTGTCAAAATAGACGATATATTCGCGCGTGCTCATGGTGGAAGTGACCGTGCGCTCTTGCATATCGAAAATGTTTTCAATCAGATAGTGCTCTTGTTCTTTCAACACACCAGCCTGAGCGCCTGCATCAACGACGGCATAAATATCTTCCGAGGTCAGCTGCTCCTGACGAACAGTTGAGATTTTGAAGAGTTTGAATATTGCGTTTGCCAACCCGTCAAAAACCCAGACAAGGGGTTTTAATATAAAAATCAGAAACATCATCGGACGGACAATGCGTACCGCCACCGCTTCGGGATGGGTCATTGCCATACGCTTGGGCATCAGGTCGGCAATTAAAATAAAGCTGCCTGTAACCAGCGAGAAAGTCAGCAAAGAGGCAATTGTGCTGCCCCAACTGCCTGCGTTCTCCAATAGTTTGCCAAAATACGGACGTATTGCTGCCTCGCCGACAATACCGGCAAGAATGGCGACGGCGTTCAAACCAATTTGGACAACGGTAATAAAACTGCCCGGCTGCTGCTGCATATTAATTACATCAAGCGCACGGGTATCGCCGCCGTCTTTCGCCATGACCTGCAATTTGATTTTACGTGCCGAAGCAAGCGCGAGTTCGGAACAGGACACAAACGCGCTAATGACAATCAGCAGGCACAATAATAGTAAGGCTTCAAAAATATTCATGAAAAAGTTTGTGTATGGTATAGGTTAAAAATATTCAAACAGCAAAGGCCGTCTGAAAAATTCAATTTGATCTTAGATTTGTATTATGTACATTTATTGTTTTAATCATCCAGCGCATCTTCATCCAAGGATTTCAACCATTTTAGCTTTTCGCCAATTTTGATTTCCAGCCCGCGCAGGACGGGTTGGTAGAAATCGGGTTCGTCCAAGCCATCGGGCATATAGCTTTCGCCGGCGGCGTAGGCGTTTGGTTCATCGTGGGCGTAGCGGTATTCGCGTCCGTAGCCCAATTCTTTCATCAACTTGGTCGGCGCATTGCGTAGGTGGACAGGCACTTCGTCGCTGGCATTTTCTTTGACGAAACGGCGCATTTGGTTGTATGCCTTATAGCCTGCATTGGATTTGGCGGCTGCGGCGAGATACAACACGGCTTGAGCTAAAGCAAGCTCCCCTTCCGGCGAGCCTAAGCGCTCATAAGTTGCGGCGGCATCATTGGCAATCGTTAAAGCACGCGGATCGGCCAAACCGATGTCTTCCCATGCCATGCGGACAATGCGGCGGGCGAGATAGCGCGGGTCGGTGCCACCGTCGAGCATACGGCAGAACCAATACAATGCTGCATTGGGATGCGAACCGCGCACGGATTTATGCAGCGCAGAAATTTGGTTGTAGAAACTCTCACCGCCTTTGTCGAAACGGCGGATTTGCGCGCCCAAGCTGTCGGCGAGAAATTCAGCAGTCAGGGTTTTCAGACGGCGTGTATTAGCAGCGCGTAAAAGCTGCTCGATCAAGTTCAACAATCTGCGCGCATCACCATCGGTGGTATTCACGAGCAATTCTTGCGCATCCGCTTCAATTGTAAACTCTTGGTATTCAGGCAAAGCCAATACTTTGGCAATCAGCTTCTTCAGGTCGTCTGAAGACAAGGATTGCAAGACATAAACTTGCGCCCTGCTGAGTAATGCCGGATTGACTTCAAAAGACGGGTTTTCCGCGGTAGCACCGATAAAGGTTAACAAGCCACTTTCGACATAAGGCAAAAATGCGTCCTGTTGCGCTTTGTTGAAGCGGTGTACCTCGTCAACAAACAAAATCGTCGCGTGCCCTTGCTGCAAGGCAATTTCAGCTTTCTCGATTGCCTCGCGTATGTCTTTCACACCGGAAAATACAGCGGAAACAGGCAGAAACTGGGCATTGAAACTCTGCGCCAAAATCCGTGCCAGCGTGGTTTTGCCTACACCTGGCGGCCCCCACAGCAACATAGAATGCGGCTTTCCTCCCTCGACCGCCACGCGCAAAGGTTTACCTTCGCCGATTAAGTGCTGCTGCCCAATAACATCGTCTAAAGAATGCGGGCGCAGGCGTTCGGCTAAAGGGGCTTCGGGTTGACGGGCAAAAAGGTCGGACATAGCGGATTCCGTGAAAAGGGTTTTCAGACGACGTGGATTATAGCAGGTCGTCTGAAAGGGGGATTAACGCTCTTTGGGCGTAATATCAATATAATTTTCATTCAAAATTTGTAGTGATCTCCCGCTGATGACGATACATTCCTCAGCTAATTTTGCAGCTTCCTCTTTTCCTTTGTTGTTTTCAGCAGTGGGCGGGCAGAAAACTTTGGTGTCACCTAAGTTCCAAGCCATATAGCCGTATAAGGCATTGTTGCGTTGTTCAGGTTTCGAAGAACAATCAATACCTTTTTTTAATTTTTCATTTTCTGAAAGTATGGGACATTTGAATTTTTGTTTTAATTTAACCAAGTCATTTTTGTTAATGCCATTGATTTCTTGGAAGCCGTTGTTTTGTTGAAAATTATTATGTAATAAATACCATGAAGAGTTTTTAGGAATTTCCACAAATCGAACAGGATAAAGCATATGTATTGCAGAGTTATTAGAATATGAAAGCAAAAGTAAAAATGACAAAAAAGAAAGAAAAACGGGAAATGTATAAATAGATTTATTTTTTGCTTTGATGCTATTGCTTTTATTTATCTCATCTACTACAAATTTGATATTTAGGAATATAAAGAAACTTAAGCAATATAAGTACATGTATTGTGTTAATCCGTTAGGTATCCAATCATATGCTAGGATTATAAAAATGAAAGGGTAAAAAAGCATTGTAAATGATATAAAGAGCAAGATGAATAGTATAAATAAGGTGGATTTGATAGTACTCAGAAATGAAATTACACTTTCTTTGGTATATTTAAAATCTGCTACTGAGCCTAGTATAAGAATGAGTGGAATTGTCGTTATAATTATGAAGATTAAACAAGTAAAATAAAATATAGTATATAAAATTTGGAAGAAATAAATTTTAATAGATTTAATAGACTTTAGAATTATATTTTGTTTTTTATTATCACAATAGTTATCTGATGGCAGTTCATATTTTAAAAGTTTTGAAAAAATGTAGATATTTCCCTGTAGTAGATAAAAAAAGCAGGGTAGTGTCAATATAATTAGAGAAAAAACATGAATTGGTAAGTTATCTTTATTCCCAAAGTATTCCATTAGTATAAGTAATGTAATCAGAATCGGGAAGCTTGAGGCTAAAGTATATAAAGGTAAATGTAGTTTTTTAAGCTTCTTCCCTTGTTTTCTATATTCACTAGATATGTGTAGTAGAAAATAAGGAGATACAAAAGGAAAAATGAAAACTATAAGAATTAGAGCAAAAACAAATAAAATAGTAGTTAAACTGGAAGAAGAAGTCATGGCATCAGGGAAGATGCTAGATTGTTCAATAAAATCTAAATAGCGATGAGTTAAAAAGCTTCCAAGTATTAATCCAAGCGCAGCCAAAGCTGCAAAAAATTTACCAACTATTTCTAAATAATTGATAAATATTGATTTTTCATTTAATTCTGAAGACTTTATAAGTAATAGTGATCTAATTTGTTTCTGTTTGTTTTTTTTAAAATGATTCATGTCTAAAAATGCCCCATTTTTAAATAAGTACTGAATTATACCCCGACTTTCCCCAATCCCCCATCTCACACTGCTTACGGTATAATACGCGTTTGTTTAAAGACTTTGCGGGGCGTTTCAGACGACCTTGCGGCAAGGGATAATTATGAATATGAAGAAGGTTGCTGCCGTTGCTTTGGCGGCTGTATTGTTGGGCGGTTGCGCTTATAATTCTGACTCGGCGTTCGGCGGGTTGGGCGGCGGTACGGGTATCGGCGGCAGCGTGGTGAAAATGGCAGTCGATCATCAATGCCGTTCGGAGTTGAACAAGCGCAATGAATGGCGTTTGGTCGCGCTAACGATGAGCGCGGACAAACAGCGCGAGTGGGAAGACAAAATCTGCGGCTGCGCGAGCGAGGAGGCGCCGAATCAGGTGTCCGCGCAAGAGTTGATGGATGTTTTGAATCCTTCTTCGCGGGATCGGGCGATTGCGTCGGTAACGGTGAAAACCGTCAATGCTTGTTTCAAGCGTTTGTATAGATAATGTTTTTCAGACGACCTCTGTGTAACGGGGTTGTCTGAAAGTTTATAGTAGATTAAGGTCGGGATAAGGCGACTTGCGGGATGGTTCTCAGGCGGGTTTCCTGTTTTGACCGGCAATATTTTTGTTTTTATAGAGAAGAAATCATGAAATATATCAGCACCCGCGGTGCAACCGCACGCAAGCAATTCAGCGAAGTTTTATTGATGGGTTTGGCTCCTGACGGCGGTTTGATGCTGCCTGAGCAATACCCTCAAATCGACCGTGCTACCTTAGACCAATGGCGCACACTCAGCTATCCTGAACTGGCGTTTGAAGTCATGAGCCTGTTTGCCACCGACATTCCTGCTGATGATTTACGCGACATCATCAACCGTACCTACACCGAAGAAGTATTCGGCACCAAAGCCATTACTCCGGTGCGTACACTTTCAGACGGTATCAAAATCCAAGCCCTCTCCAACGGCCCGACTTTGGCATTCAAAGACATGGCCATGCAATTCTTGGGCAATGCGTTTGAATATGTATTGAACAAAGAAGGCAAAGAACTCAATATCTTAGGCGCAACCAGCGGCGACACCGGCTCTGCCGCCGAATATGCCCTGCGCGGTAAAAAAGGCGTCAATGTCTTCATGCTGTCTCCGGAAGGCAAAATGAGCGCATTCCAACGCGCGCAAATGTTCAGCCTGCAAGATGCCAACATCCACAATATCGCCGTTGAAGGCATGTTTGACGACTGCCAAGACATCGTCAAAGCCGTACAAAACGATGCCGAATTCAAAGCCAAATACCATATCGGCACAGTCAACTCCATCAACTGGGGCCGTATTGTCGCCCAAGTCGTGTACTACTTTGCCGGTTATTTCAATGCCACTTCGAGCAATGACGAAAAAGTCAGCTTCTGCGTACCAAGCGGCAACTTTGGCAATGTCTGCGCCGGCCATATCGCCCGTCAAATGGGCCTGCCTATCCATCGCTTGATTGTTGCCACCAATGAAAACGACGTATTGGACGAATTTTTCAAAACCGGTGCATACCGCCCGCGCAACAGCGAACACACCCACGTCACTTCCAGCCCGTCTATGGATATTTCCAAAGCCTCCAACTTCGAGCGTTTTGTGTTTGACCTGATGGACCGTGATGCAGACGAAATCAAAACATTATGGGCTGAAGTAGGCTCCGGCAAAGGTTTCAATTTGGAATTTGCCTTAAACAAAGTACATCAACAATATGGCTTTGTTTCCGGCAAATCAACCCATGCCAACCGCCTTGCCACCATCAAACAGGTTTACGAACAAGACCGTGAATTGATTGATCCGCATACAGCCGATGGCGTCAAAGTTGCCCGTGAAGTCCGCGAAGCCGGCGAAACCATCGTCTGCCTCGAAACCGCATTAGCTGCCAAATTTGAAGCCACCATCCATGAGGCTGTCGGCGAAGTTTCCATCCCCCGCCCTGCCGCATTGGAAGGCTTGGAAAATCTGCCACAACGGGTCCGTGTTGTCCCTAATAATGCAACGGCAGTGAAAGACATCATTAAGGAAGCCCTGGCTTAACCGGCCGTCCTTGACGACTGCACAGGCCGTCTGAAAAAGTTTCAGACGGCCGCAACCGATATTTGAGAAGTGGGTAACATTATTGCCAAACCCACCACGCCGCAGTCGTTCCCAATATAAAATCAAGGCGTTAAAACAATACCGACTCCTTTTGACTTTCAATTGCAAACATTGTAATGACAGATATTTTCGTTTAGAATTGCATGTTTGCTCTAAATTTGGATTGATATGCAGACAACACAAGCCACATCCAACTGGGAGCTGTACAAGCGTTTGCTTGGATATTTGAAAAGCTATTGGAAGATGTTTATCGTCTCCGTAGTGGCCATGCTGATTGTCGCCGGTACGATGCCGGCTTTCGGTTACTTGCTCAAACCTTTGATCAATGAAGGTTTTGTCGATAAAAACATGAAAAGCATGTCATGGTTGCCGCTGGCAATTGTGGCGCTGTTTTTCGTTCGCGGCCTGTTTAACTTCATCAACGAATATTGCACGACGTATCTGTCCAGCCACTTGGTGCAGCGCTTGCGCGGTGAAATGTTCAACAAAATGATGCATCTGCCGACTTCGTATTTCAGCAGCAATACCGGCGGCCGTTTGATGTCTCGTATCTTGAACGACGTCAATCAAATTACCGATGCAGGGTTTAACGTCATTACCGTGATTGCTAAAGACGGCGTGAGCGTAGTCGGCCTATTGGGCTTGCTGACTTATCTGAACTGGCGTTTGACCCTGATTACTTTTATCATCTTGCCGGTTGTTGCTGTATGTATCCAAACAGTCAGCAAACGCCTGCGCAAACTGTCCGCCAACAACCAAATTTATCTTGGCCAGCTGATGCAGGTTTTGGGCGAAAGCATCAACGGTGAACGCGTTGTAAAAATCTACGGTGGCCAAGATTATGAAAACCGTCGCTTCAACCGTATTGCCGACGATGTGCGCCGCAACCTGCTCAAACAGGTTTCCGCCAGCTCTGCCGGTACCGGCATTACGCAATTGATGGCTTCGGTTGCATTGGCTGCGATTATTTATGCAGCAGCGCGCCAAGCCGGACTTTCCGGCTTCAGCGCAGGCGATTTTATGTCGTTTTTGTCCAGCATGATCATGATGTTTGACCCCATCAAACGCATGACCGGCGTGATGCAATCCCTACAACGTGGTTTGGCAGCGGCAGAAAGTGTCTTCACCTTTTTGGATCAACCCGAAGAAAGCAACGAAGGCAAACAGATTCTCAGCCCAAACCCTGGCAATATCGAATTTTGTGATGTTGTACACCGTTATCCCGAAGCCGAACGCAACAGCTTGAACCATATCAACCTGCTTGTCCCGCAAGGCAAAGTGACTGCATTGGTCGGCGCATCGGGTTGCGGTAAAACCACCCTGGCCAATATGTTGCCGCGCTTCCTTAATCCAGATGAAGGCAAGGTTTTGATTGGCGGCGTCAACATCAATGAATATACGCTCGAAAGCCTGCGCAGCCGCATGGCATTCGTCAGCCAAAACGTTGTCCTGTTTAATGGTACGATTGCTGAAAACATTGCCTATGCTCAAGCTGACAAATTCAGTGAAGAAGAAATTATCAATGCTGCAAAAGCCGCGAATGCTTGGGAATTTATCCAAAAAATGCCGCAAGGCTTGCACACTGAAGTTGGCGAAAATGGTTTAAAACTGTCCGGCGGCCAACGTCAACGCCTCGCCATTGCGCGTGCGCTTTTGAAAAATGCGCCGATTTTGATTTTGGACGAAGCCACCAGCGCATTGGATAATGAATCCGAACGTTTGGTGCAAACCGCATTGGAAAACCTGATGCAAAACCGTACCACATTGGTGATTGCCCACCGACTTTCGACCATCGAAAAAGCCGACAACATCGTTGTTATGCATGAAGGCAATGTCGTAGAACAAGGCACTCATCATGAATTGATTAGCGCAGGCGGACGCTATGCCGACCTGCACAGCCTCAGCGAAAAATCAGCCAAACCGGCAAGCAAGTAGCTGAACACCATATTCCATTCTTTTTATTAACCTTGGCCGCCCCGACCTACCCTTTTCAGACGGCCTTATCCGACAGGAAATATCAATGGCAGCATTCAATACCCAGAAAGTCTTGTCCGTACACCACTGGACCGACGCTTACTTCACTTTCACCTGCACCCGTGACGAATCTTTGCGCTTTGAAAACGGCCAGTTCGTCATGGTCGGCCTGATGGTTGACGGCAAACCGCTGATGCGCGCATACAGCGTGGCTTCTGCCAACTGGGAAGAGCATCTGGAATTTTTCAGCATTAAAGTACAAGACGGCCCATTGACCAGCCGCCTGCAACACCTTAAAGTCGGTGATGATGTCCTCATCAGTAAAAAACCGACCGGTACATTGGTTGCCGGCGACCTGAATCCGGGCAAACACCTCTACCTCTTGAGCACCGGTACCGGCATCGCACCTTTCTTGAGCATTACCAAAGACCCTGAAATTTACGAGCAATTCGAAAAAATCATCTTGGTTCACGGCGTACGCTACAAAAAAGACTTGGCATACTACGACCGCTTTACCAAAGAATTACCCGAACACGAATACCTGGGCGACTTGGTTAAAGAAAAATTGATTTACTATCCGATTGTTTCACGCGAAGACTATGTACACCATGGCCGTCTGACCGATTTAATGCGCAGCGGCAAACTCTTCGAAGACATCGGCCTGCCTAAAATCAATCCGCAAGACGACCGCGCCATGTTGTGCGGCAGCCCTGCTATGTTGAAAGACACCTGCAACGTCTTGGACGAATTCGGCCTGACCGTTTCTCCGAAAACCGGTGTCCGCGGCGACTACCTGATTGAGCGCGCATTCGTCGATCAATAACGTATCCCCGGCAGCAGGCCGTCTGAAACCCTTCTTTCAGACGGCCTAAACCTTAATAATTTATCCCACATTATGCCTACTCTACTCATCATCCGTCCGTCCAACCGTCCACAGCAAGATATCCAAACCTGCCATGCAGCTGGTTGGCAGGCTCAAGTATTGAGTCCGATCGAAATAGAGGCAGACCGTTCGGCACTAAACAAACTTCCCGAACAATTTAAGCAAGCCGATGTCGTGTTTTGGGTCAGCCCCACCGCTATTGAAACCGCAGCGCCGCATCTGAACTTTTCAGACGGCCCTAAAGCACACATTACCGTCGGCCAAACCAGCCAACATACTTTGGCGCAATTCTCCCCCTATCCCGTATTCTCTCCCGAAGACGGCAACGACAGCGAAGCCGTCTTGAGAATGCCTATTTGGAAAAACCTGCCACCCAACGCCCGAGTTCTAATCATTCGAGGCCATGGAGGCCGTGATTTTTTAGCAGATAAACTGACCGAACTGGGTTTCCAAATCGACATCGCCGAAATCTATTTCAGACGGCCACACGCCATCGATTGGCAGAACTTTAAAACCGAAGACATCGCCGCCGCCTACGTCACATCCGGCGAGCTCGCGCGCGAATTTTTCCATCAGATTCCGCCGCAATTTTCCCGATTCTTCGAATCCTTGCTATACTTCACCCACCATCCGCGTATTGCCGATGCGCTTCGCATCGTCGGCGCCAAACATGTAGAAACCGTCACTTCTTTATCCGCTGCACTTTTATCCATGCCACAAAGGAGCCAAGCAGTGAACCCAGTCGAAGACAATAAAGATACCCAACAAGTTGCCAATACGGCAGCTCCGGCGCCTGAACGTTCTGAAAACACCAGGCCTTCTGAACAAATCAAACCTACCCAACCTCAGCGAGTGGAGGCGAGCATGACCGAGTCCAACAATCTCCCACAAAACAACGCCCCTGTTATCATCAAACAATCTGGCGGCAAAGCCTTGGCTGCAGGTGCGATCGTCTTGGCACTGCTTGGCCTAGGCGCGAGCGGATTCCTGTTTGTACAGGGTCAAAATGTTTTAAAAAACCAAGAGCTCGAATTCAACCAAAAAATCGACAAAGCCGCGTTAGGTGAATCTGAAAACGCCAGCCTTTTAAAAGACAACCTCAACCGCCAAACCGCTATTCAGGCCGAGTTAGACCGCCTGAACAACGGTCAAAAAAGCAATAGCGATCAAATCCTGCAAATGCAGAAAGCTTATCAAGAGCTGCTCAAAGGCCGTATCAACTGGCTGGTCGATGAAGCCGAATCCATGTTGAACACTGCTTCACAACAATTGATGCTGTCAGGCAACCTTCAAGGCGCGGTCAGCGTATTGGAACACATTGACAGCCGCTTAAGCCGTTTTGAACAGCCTGAGCTTATCCCCATCAAGCAAGCCATCAGCAATGATTTGGCCGCGCTAAAAAACCGTCCTTATGTCGATATTTCCGCTACTGCCTTGCGTATCGACCGTTTGGAAACCGGTATTTCAGGCCTGCCTTTGGTTTTGGACGGCGTATTGAAACCGGGAGCCGCGCCTGTCGAAGCCGCTAATTCAGGAACTTGGTGGGAAAACACATGGGAAAAATCCCTCAATGCCCTCAAAGGCTTGGTTGAAGTCCGTCATCTGGACAGCAACGACGCCATGTTGATTTCGCCCGAACAAACCTACTTCATCCGTGAAAACCTGCGCCTGCGCCTTTTGGATGCACGCATTGCCCTGTTGCAACACAACGGCGAAGTGTACCAAAGCGATTTGAACAACGTTGAAGCAACCGTGAAACAATACTTCGACAGTAAATCCCCTGCTACCCAGTCATGGTTGAAAGAGTTGGCCGAACTCAAAGCTCTTGATGTCCGCATGATTTCAGACGACAGCCTGAAAGCCAGCTTGAGTGCTGTTCGCGCTTATCAAGAAGGTTCGCGTACACAAATGACGACCGAAGAAGCTGCACAAACCCAAGCCGCCGAGAAAACCGCTTCTGCTCCGCCGGCAACTACCGAGCAAGCCACGACTGCCGCACCGGCTGCCACTTCTGCCCCTCAATCTTTAGAAGCACCTGCATTGCCGTCTGAAAACAAAAAAGAACCGGCCGCCGAAGCTGCCAAACCACAAAACCAAACCAAGCCTGCTGTCAAAATTAAAGGAGAGCAAGCATGAAAACCGTCGTTTGGATTGTCATTCTGTTTGCCGCCGCAGTCGGTTTAGCGTTGGCTTCCGGCATTTATACAGGCAACGTGTACGTCGTGGTTGAGCAAACCATGCTGCGCATCAATCTGCATGCCTTTGTTTTAGGCCTGCTGTTGAGCGTATTCGTCTTGTATTTCCTGATTAAATTCGTGTTCGGCCTTTTGAACCTTCCGGCGCGTATGCAACGATTCGGCATTGCCCGCAAAGGCCGTCAGGCTTCTGCCTCTTTGAACAGCGCAGGTTTGGCATATTTTGAAGGCCGTTTTGAAAAAGCCGAACAAGAAGCCGCCAAAGTCTTGCAAAACAAAGAAGCAGGCGACAACCGCACCCTGGCTTTGATGTTGGGCGCACACGCGGCCGACCAAATGGAAAACTTCGAACTGCGCGACCGCTACCTGCACGAAATCGAACATCTTCCGCAAAAGCAACAGCTTTCCCGTCATCTTTTGTTGGCTGAATCCGCACTGGGCCGCCGCGATTATCCGACTGCCGCACAAAACCTTGAAGCCGCAGCCAAAATCAACGGCAACTTAAGCCGCTTGGTGCGCCTGCAATTGCGTTATGCCTTTGATCACGGCGATGCTTCAGATGTCTTGGCAAAAGCGGAAAAACTGGTCAAAGCCGGCGCTATCAACGATTACGAAGCAGAACAGTATCAAAACTGGGCATATCACCGCCTCTTGAGCGAAGTAACCGATGCAGGCCGTCTGAAAGCCTGTTTGAAACAGATTCCCGAAAGTGTGAAGTCTGGCGAATTATGCGTCGCGATTGCCGAGAAATACGAGCGTTTGGGCTTGTATGCCGAAGCGGTCAAATGGGTAAAAACCCATTATCCGCAAAACCGCCAGCCCGAGCTATTGGAAGCATTTGTCGAATCCGTTCGCTTCCTAAGCGAGCGCGACCAGCAAAAAGCCATCGATTTGGCAGATTCTTGGTTGCAGGAACAACCGGACAATGCGCTACTGTTGATGTATCTCGGCCAACTGGCTTACGGCCGCAAACTTTGGGGCAAAGCCCAAGGCTACCTCGAAGCCAGCATCGCCCTGCAACCCAGCGTATCAGCGCATTTGGTCTTGGCCCGCGTGTTTGATGAAACCGATCAACCGCAAAAAGCGCAAGAACAACGCAATCTGGTTTTGGAAAGCGTGGCCGAAGAAGAACATCCTGCAGCCCTTCCTCAACCAAATTGATGTGCCGGCTTCGCATTAACAACTCATGAAATCTTTCATACCAGCTTCTATTTAATTATTTCAGACGGCCTGAATAAACAACTAAGGCCGTCTGAACTTTGTTCCAACATACCAAATCAGAAAGCCTATTTATCATGACTGCTCTGAAAAACGATACTTTCCTCCGCGCCCTGCTCAAACAGCCTGTCGAATACACGCCCATCTGGATGATGCGCCAAGCCGGCCGCTATCTACCTGAATACAAAGCCACACGCGCACGCGCAGGCAGCTTTCTCGATTTGTGCAAAAACACCGAGCTGGCGACCGAAGTCACCATCCAGCCTTTAGACCGCTTCGATCTGGACGCGGCAATTCTGTTTTCCGATATTCTGACCGTCCCCGACGCCATGGGTTTAGGTCTGTATTTTGCTGAAGGCGAAGGCCCGAAATTTGAACGTGCCTTGCAACACGAAGCCGACATCGCCAAACTGCAAGTTCCCGATATGGAAAAATTGCAATACGTCTTTGACGCGGTAACTTCCATCCGCAAAGCACTGGACGGCCGCGTGCCGCTCATCGGCTTCTCCGGCAGCCCGTTCACACTCGCCTGCTACATGGTCGAAGGCGGCAGCAGCAAAGAATTTCGCACCATCAAAACTATGATGTATTCGCGCCCTGATTTGCTGCATAAAATCCTCGACACCAATGCCCAAGCTGTTACCGCCTACCTCAACGCCCAAATCGATGCCGGCGCACAAGCCGTACAAATTTTTGACACTTGGGGCGGCGTGTTGAGCGATGCCGCATTTAAAGAATTCAGCTTGAAATATATCCGTCAAATCGTAGCCGGACTCAAACGCGAAAACGAAGGCCACCGCGTGCCTGTTATCGTGTTTGCCAAAGGCGGCGGCTTATGGCTGGAAAGCATGGCAGAAATCGGTGCAGACGCATTAGGCTTAGACTGGACCTGCAACATCGGCGAAGCCCGCCGTCGCGTCGGCGAACAAGTTACCCTGCAAGGTAACTTCGACCCGTTTGCCCTCTTCGGCACACCGGAATCTATACGCACCGAAGTTGCGCGCATCCTTGCCGACTACGGCAACGGCAGCGGCCATGTATTCAATCTCGGCCACGGCATCAACCAACACGCCGACCCCGAACACGCCAAAATTTTGGTCGATACCGTACACGAATTGTCCCGTCAGTATCACCGTTAATGAAAGCAACGCAAAGGCCGTCTGAAAACAAAAACACAATTATCGTGTAAATTTGTTTTCAGACGGTTTTTCTATATACTTAATATTTGAAGCTTGTCGGCCCAAACCTTCAAATTGAAAAAACCAACCACTCCCCACCGAATATGAATTTCTTAAAAGACATTACCTGGACCGAGATTTTTATCTTCGCCCATACCTGCGCCGCACTCGCCTGCATGCTGCGCGTGTTGTACAAACAAAAAAACATCGGCTCAACCTTTGCCTGGCTGATTATCCTCTTCCTTTTCCCCGTATTCGGAACCATCGCCTACATCCTCATCGGTGAGCCGCGTCTCGGTACGGCCCGCGCCAAACGTACCGGCGAAATGAACCGTTTCTACCGCAACTTTGCCGCCGCCCACCTTACCGATATGTATCTCGATATTGCCGACCAAGTGAAATCACGTTACCACGGCATCAGTAAAGTTGCCGAAAAAGGAACGGGGCTGGGTGCAACCCGAGGCAACGCCATGAGCCTGCTCTCAACTACCGACACCATCATCGACAGCATGCTTGCCGACATACACGGCGCAGCCCATTCCTGCCTGTTGGCCTTTTACATTATCGAACCCAAAGGCCGCATTGAAGAAATTCTAAATGAAATCCTTGCCGCCAAAGCCAGAGGCGTAGACTGCGCCATACTGGCCGACGCCGTCGGCAGCAGGAGCTTTCTTGAAAGCGATTGGGTAGAGAAACTGCGCCAAGCCGGCGTTGAAGTACATACCTCATTACCTGTCGGCATCTGGCGTACATTATTCACACGCACCGACCTGCGCAACCACCGTAAACTCCTCGTCATCGACAGCAAAATCGGTTACACCGGCAGCTTCAACCTCGTCGATCCGCGCTACTTCAAACAAAATTCAGGCGTCGGCGAATGGATAGATGCCATGATGCGTTGCACAGGACCTATGGTACTGGAGCTGTCAGCCGTCTTCTTCGCCGACCTTGCCGTTGAAACCGATAAAAACCTCCAAAACGTACAAACATACCTCAACCAAGCAAAAAACCTGCTGCCCAAAATCCTTCCCGAAAAAATGCAGCAAGGCAATATTGTTGCCCAAATCATTCCCTCCGCCCCCGAGCAAAGCAGCTTCGTCATCTACGAAACCATCATTAGCGCCATCTATGCCGCTACCAAACAAATCACAATTACCACCCCCTACTTTGTCCCCGACGAGCCGCTTCTCATGGCGTTAACCGTTGCCGCCAAACGCGGCGTCAAAGTGACCCTGATACTGCCTGCCAAAGTCGATTCACTGATGGTGCGCTATGCCTCACGCGCCTACTACCCTATGTTGCTGGAAGCCGGTGTCAAAATCGCCATGTTTGAAGGCGGTCTTCTACATGCCAAAACCATGACCATTGACGAAGACTACTCCCTCTTCGGTACGGTCAACATGGACATGCGCAGCTTCTTCCTCAACCTCGAAATCAGCCTCGCCATCTACGATCGCGACACCACTAAACAAATCTGCCACCTACAGCGCAGCTACCTTAAAAACAGCAGCTATATTGCCATCAAATCATGGCAACAACGCTCCAAACTCCGCGGCCTCGTAGAAAATGCCGTCCGCCTGATGAGCCCTTTGCTGTAAAACATAAATATTTAGGCCGTCTGAAAAATATTTTTCAGACGGCCT